>JBELIU010000066.1:0-12572 GCA_042090735.1 Novosphingopyxis sp.
GTGGACCTCGTCGAATGGCAGCTGCGCGTGGCGAGCGGGGAGCCGATCCCGATCCGGCAGGACGAGCTGGCGATCGACGGCCACGCGATCGAGGCGCGGCTCTATGCCGAGGACCCGTCGAGCGGCTTCCTGCCCAGCACCGGGCGGCTCGAACTGTTCGATCTGGACCCGCATGGCCGCATCGAGACGGGCGTGGAGACCGGCGCGGACATTTCGCCCTTCTACGATCCGATGATCGCCAAGATGATCGTCCATGCCGACAGCCGCGACGAGGCGCGCGAAGGCTTGCGCGAGATGATCGCGAACAGCGCGGTCTGGCCGGTGAAGAGCAATGCGGCGTTCCTGGTGAACGCTCTCGACCATCCGGATTTCGCCACCGCGAACCTCGATACCGGCCTCATCGGCCGTGCGGGCGATGCCCTGCTGGCAGGCGGGCCGCCGGAGGATGCACAGCTTGGTGAGGAAGCGGATGCGCTGGTGCAAAGCGGGCCGATGGCCGGCTTCCGCCTCAATGCACCGCGCAAGGACAGCGCCTGGTTCCTGCTCGACGGCGAGGCGAAGGAACTGCCGATCGGCACGGGCGTGGCGGAACCCGCCGAGGAACTGCTGGTGGCGAGCGAGGGGCAGGTGTTTGCGCTCAAGTCCTTCCGCGCGGACGGCAGCGGCGCCGCGGCAGCGGGCGACGGCGCGATCCTGGCCCCCATGCCCGGCAAGATCATCGCCGTAAACGTGACCGAGGGCGATCAGGTGAAAGCGGGCGACAAGCTGGTGACGCTGGAGGCCATGAAGATGGAACACAGCCTCACCGCACCCTTCGACGGCACGGTGAGCGAATTGAAGGCCAGCATCGGCGCGCAGGTGCAAAAGGACGCCTCGCTGGTGGTGGTGGAAGCGGCCGAATAGCCCCTGCATGCATCAGGCAGGATTGCCGGCCTTGACATCGCCACCCTCGCTCGCCATTGACGCGGCCTCGTTCGCGGCGGCGGCCCGCCGTGAACCGGTGCTCCCCAAGCGGAGCGCACCGAACCTGGGGACAGGTGGCCGAGTGGTTAAAGGCAGCAGACTGTAAATCTGCCCGGTTTTCCGTACGCTGGTTCGAATCCAGCCCTGTCCACCAGATTTCCCTTCTTCTGAAACCCAGATTGCGGCTGCTCCGTCCCTTCGCGGCCAAGCGCAGGCGCGCATGCCTGCGCCGGGCAGGCGCAGCGGCGCCCCGCCGATCCTTTTCGTCAAAGCCACGGCTTCGTGCTGGACAAGCGGGTCCATCTTCCCTTGAAGGAAATCTCCGAAAAGCGCTGCCAACCGGGATTTTTCCGCCTTGTTCGTCCGTTGCCGATGAGTCTGCTCAATCCGCTTTCTCGCCTGTGCGCGTTCACAGGTGTGGGCCTCGCGCACATGTCCATACCCGGCGCGGCACTGGCGGCATCGAACGTGCAGTCCTTCCTGCAGCCGATGAGCGGTACGGCCGCAGCGCAATCCACACATTTGCTGCAGGTGATCGGCATCACCATGATCGTGATCCTGCCGGTGCTGATCGGGGTTCCTCTGATCCTGTGGCGCTATCGGCTGCGCGGCGCAGAGGGAAAATATGCGCCGGAATGGGATTATTCGGGCAAGCTGGAATGGCTGCTGTGGGGCGTGCCGGTGCTGGTCATCATTGTGCTGGCCGGTTGGCTATGGTCTTCAGCCCTCAAGCTCGATCCCTACAAACCGGTGGGCACCGATCCGCTGCAGGTGCAGGCGATCGGCCTCGATTGGAAGTGGGTGTTTCTCTATCCCGAAGAAGGCATTGCGACCGTCGATGAACTGGCCATTCCGGTGGGGCGGCCGGTAGAACTGACGCTGACGACGGACACGGTGATGCAGAGCATGCTGATTGCGCCGTTGACCGGCCAGATCTACGCGATGCCGGGCATGACCACGAAGCTGAACTTCGCCGCCACGCGCACCGGCACGGCGGAAGGCGAGAACACGCAGTTCAACGGCACCTCCTTCGGTCGGCAGAAATTTACCGTCAGGGCCCTTCAGCCCGATCAATATGGCGCATGGCTCGCCAAGGTGCAGGGCGCTCCCGCACTGGATGATGCGACCTATCGAGTGCTGCGCCGCCGCTCCGTGCTGGCGGGCGCGCGGGCGGACCTGGGCCTCAGCAAGCAGGCGATCCCGCTCTATTTCAGCGCGCCGGACCGGAGCCTGTTCGATCGGATCGTGGCCAAATACCATCTTTCCGGCAAGGGCGACACGACGTCCGCGCTCGGTGGAACGGGCCTTCCCCCGCAGGGCGGAGCAGGCAACCGATGAGCCGGCAGACCAGTCCCGTTTTCGGCAATCTCGACTGGAACGTGACGCCGTACACGGAGCTGCTGCAACATCCGAACAGCAGCACGATCATCGGCGCGGGCGCGGCCACCATCCTGGTGCTGGGGGCGCTCGCCGCGATCGCGCTGCTCAGCTGGAAAGGCTGGTGGGGGCCGCTGTTTCGAAGCTGGCTGAGCTCTGCCGACGCCAAGAAGATCGGCATCATGTACATCGTGCTGGCGCTCGTCATGCTGGCGCGCGGAATCATCGAAGGCTTCGTGATGCGCGCGCATCAGGCGACCGCGCTGGGCACACTGGCCGCCGAGGAAAGCGGGCTGATCGCGCCCGATCATTTCGCGCAGCTGTTCAGCACGCACGGCACCATCATGATCTTCTTCGTGGCGATGCCGCTGCTGATCGGCCTCATCAACTTCGTCCTGCCGCAGCAGCTGGGCGCGCGCGACATGGCTTTCCCGGTGCTCAACCAGGTCAGCCTGGGGCTGACGGCGGCGGGCGCGGCGCTGGTGATGATCTCCCTGCTGATCGGCAAGTTCGGCACCGGGGGCTGGACGATGTATCCGCCCTATACCGGCATCGATTACAGCCCCGGCGAGGGAGTGGATTACTGGCTCTGGGCGATCGCGATTTCCGGCGTGGGATCGACGCTGACGGGCATGAATTTCGCCGTCACCATCTTCAAGAAGCGCGCGCCGGGCATGCATTTCATGCGCATGCCGTTGTTCTGCTGGACCAGCCTGTGCGTCGCCATCATGCTGATCTACGCCATGCCCGCCCTCACCGTGTCGAGCGCGATGCTGCTGCTCGATCGCTATGCCGCGTTCCACTTCTTCACGAATACCGGCGGCGGCAACATGATGAATTATGCCAACATCTTCTGGATGTTCGGCCATCCGGAAGTCTACATCCTGATCCTGCCGGCATTCGGCGTGTTTTCGGAAATCAGCTCCACCTTTTCCGGCAAGAAGCTGTACGGTTATACCTCGCTGGTGATCGCGAGCATGAGCATCGCGGTGATCAGCTTCACCGTCTGGCTGCACCACTTCTTCACCATGGGGCAAAGCTCCGGCGTCAATATCGCGTTCGGCATCGCCACCATGATCATCGGCGTGCCCACGGGCGTGAAAATCTACGACTGGATGGCGACGATGTGGCGCGGCCGTATCCGCGTGACGGCGCCGATCGTCTATCTGGTGGGCTTCTTCATTCTGTTCGTCATCGGCGGACTGTCCGGGATCATCCTGGCCAATCCGTCGATCGATTATCAGGTGCACAATTCCACCTTCCTCGTCGCGCACTTCCACAATGTGATCATTCCCGGCGTGCTCTACGGCATGCTGGCCGGCATCCACTACTGGTTCCCCAAGGCCTTCGGCTTCCGGCTGAGCGAGACATGGGGGCGGCGCACGGCCTATCTGTTCGTGGGCGGGTTTCTCTTCACCTTCATGCCGCTCTACGTGCTTGGCCTGATGGGTTTGCCGCGCCGCTCTTCAACCTTCCAGAACCCAGACTTTCTGCCGCTGATGTACGTCGCATCGTTCGGCGGCTTCCTGATGCTGTGTGCGCTCACCAGCCTGTTCTGGACGTTCTGGACCAGCTGGCGCCACCGCGCCGATCTGGCCGTGCCCGGCGGCGATCCGTGGAACGGCTCCTCGCTCGAATGGTCGAGCCCCGCGCCTGCGCCGGACTGGAATTTCCCGCGCATCCCGCAAGTGACCGCGCGGGACGACTGGGGTGCGTCCAAGCGCGCTGGCGATCCGTGGAAGGCGCCCTCCTCCTATGTCGATATCAAGATGCCGGCCAACACCTGTTTCGGCATGATCCTGGCGGCGGCGGCCTACTGTCTGGGCTTTGCGATGATCTGGCATATCTGGTGGTTGGCGATTGCCGCGCTGCTGACGATCGTCGGTTCGGTCTTCTGGCGGGGCATGCGGGTGATCGAGCCCCATGTCGTGCCCGCCGCCGAGGTAGAGCGCGCGGACAGGCGCTTTCGCGAGCAGGTTGCCGCCCTCACCCCCGCGGCTCGTATCGATGAGGAGACGGAGCGCAACAGGGGCGTGCCCGATCTGACGGAGTTCGCCGGATGAGCGTGAACGGCGAATATCCGGGCCTGAACCTCGGCCAGGCGCATGGCGATGCCCATGCGGAGGCGGAGACCAATGTCTTCGGCTTCTGGGTGTTCCTGATGAGCGACCTCATCATCTTCGGCATCCTGTTTGCCACCTATGCCGCCTATCTGAACCCGATCGGCATCGCCGGCGCGCCGGGGCCGGAGCAACTGTTCAGCATCCCCAGCGTCGCCCTCCAGACGGCCTTTCTGCTGCTGGGCGGGGTGACCTATGGCGGTGTTTCACTGGCGCTGAAATATGAGAGCGGCCGGAACAGGGTGATCCTGTGGCTGGTGGTCAGCGCGCTGCTTGGCGCGGGCTTCGTCTTTTTCGAGATCAAGGATTTCATCGACCAGGCGCATAAGGGCGGCGTGCCGCAGGCGAGCGGCTGGCTGAGCTCCTACTGGGCGCTGGTGGGCTTGCACGGCCTGCATGTCAGCGTCGGCATTTTGTGGATCTGCGGCACCATCGCACAGATCATGGCACGCGGGCTGGACGATGTGGTGAAGGTCCGCCTCTCCATGCTGGGCGTGTTCTGGCATTTTCTCGATCTCATCTGGGTCGGTATTTTCTCCCTCGTTTTTCTGGTGCCGCTCGCATGACCAAGCCGAATACCGGACAACTCGATCCCGGCGACACTGCGGCGCACGAACTGCGCAGCTATGCGGTGGGCTTCGTCGTCAGCGCGGCGCTGACCATCGCAGCCTTCGCGGCGGTGCTTTCGGACCTGTCTACCACAGCGAAGATCATCATCGTCTGCGTGACCGCGCTGCTGCAGGTGAGCACCCATCTGAGCAAGTTCCTTCACCTCAGCATACACGGCCGCCAGTCGCGCGAGGATCTGTTGCTGGTGCTGTTTTCCGCCAGCCTGCTCGCGATCATGGCAGGCGGCACCATCTGGATCCTGTCGGACCTTCGCGGCCGGATGCATGGAACGATGAAAGAGGGAGCCATGATGGAGGCTCCATCGGACGCTGTCCCGACGGCAACGCCGCTCACCAGCCGGTAAAGCTGACAAAGCCATCACTGGTCTTTCTGCAGTGGTCGCCGCAGAAGCCCCCTCCAGACCTAGCGGCAAACAGGCGCTGTTTATGCCGCCGGAATTCTCAGCGTGGTGCTCAATCACGCGATCCGCAAAGGCCGGATCCGATACGTAAACGACGATTGAGGGTCGCCCCGGCCATCATCCGGCGGGGGCGGTCCATCTCGATCAGCGCAGGAAGTTGTTGCGCAGCAGCTCCACGACTTCGCGCGATTTGCCGTCCAGCACAGCCTTCACCCCAAATAGAGCGGTGGCCGCGACCTGAGATACCTCAATCTTGGGCGGCATAACCAGTTCCATCTGGTTCACATGCACATCCAGGAGCGCCGGGCCGTCCGCCGCCAGCCATGCGTCCATGGCCGCATCGAGATCGCCGCTCTCCTCGACATGCCAGCCCTGAAGGCCGCAGGCCTCGGCAAGCTTCGCGAAGTCCGGATTGACGAGGCCGGTGAAGTGATCGACCAGTCCTTCGACGCGCTGTTCCATTTCGACGAAGCCCAGCGTGTCGTTGTGGAACACGATCAGCTTCAGCGGCACTTTCTCCTGCACCAGCGTCAGCAGATCGCCCATCAGCATGGTCAGGCCGCCATCGCCGCACATCGCGATCACCTGACGATCCGGATAAGCGAGCTTGGCACCCAGCGCCTGCGGCATGCCGCTCGCCATCGTGCCGTGGAGCAGGCTGTTGAGAAAGCGGCGCTTGCCGTTGGCCTTCAGATGGCGGAGCATCCAGACCATCGCCGTGCCCACATCGGAAACGAAGATCGCGTCATCGTCCGCCTTTCTGTCGAGCATATTGGCAACGAATTGCGGGTGGATCAGCGAAGGATCGCTCTCCTTGCCCTGCTCCAGATAGCCTTCGAAGTCTTTCTTCCACTGCTTCTGATGCTCTTCCAGATGCGCGCCGTCCGTTTTCGCGGCAACCATCGGTGTCAGCGCGGCGAAGGTGGTTTTCGCATCGCCGACAAAGCCCCTATGGATCGCCGAACGCCGGCCCAGATGGGTGGGATCGATATCGATCTGCACGATCTTTTTCGCTTCCGGATAGAACTGCGTATAGGCGAAGTCGCAGCCCAGCGAGATCACCAGGTCCGCGCTTTCCAGCGCCTCCACCCCGGCGCGGTTTCCCAATATGCCGTTGACGCCGACATTGTAGGGATTGTCCGGCTCCAGAAATTCCTTCGCGCGGGTGGTATGGACCATGGGTGCCTTCACCTTCTGGCAAAAGGCGATGATCTCCTCACGCGCGTCGCGCGCACCGATACCGGCATAGACCGACACCTTGCCTGCCGCGTCGACCAGCGCGGCCAGCTCCGCCATTTCCGTGTCGTTGGGGCGGCAGACCGGCTGCGGGCGATAGACTTCCCAGGCCATCGCGTCATCGTCCTTTTCGGTGAACATGTCGCCGTTGACGATCACCACCGCGACACCCCTTTTCGTGAGCGCGGCCTGCGCGGCCTTGGTCATGATGCGGCGCGCCTGCGAAGGGTGGGAGATAAATTCGCAGAAATGCGAATGCTGCTCGTAGATCTTCTTCTGATCCACTTCCTGCGGGAAGTTGAAACCGCTCTCCGTGCGCGCGACGTCCGATGCGATCAGCAGGACGGGTGCCCCGTTGCGGTGGCTTTCATAGATGCCGTTGACGAAGTGGAGCGATCCCGGGCCGCATGTGCCCGCGCACACCGCAAGCTCGCCCGTCATATAGGCCTCGCCGCCTGCCGCGAACGCGCCCACTTCTTCATGCCGCACGGTGATCCACCGCAGATCGGATTTGGACACCGCATCGGTAAAGTGGTTGATGGTGTCGCCGGGGATGCCATAAATGCGCTTCGCACCCGCCTTCTGAAGAGTATCGACAACGATTTCCGCTACGGTCTTGGCCATTATTTTCCTTTCGATCGTGTCAGTCGGCGGCGTTTCTGTGCCGTTATGAGAAACGGATAGTGCGGGTTTAAGCTGCGCGAAAGAATTGCACCGGCCTGCGGTCGCGCGGCGAGCTTGCGCCATCACGCTGGAAGGGCCGTTCGGTGCCGACGGCTATCGTGGTCAGTCCGCTGGTCGCGGCGGAATCCCCACGATGCCGGCTTCCAAGACCTGTCGGTGTAGTCAATGGTGGGCGTTCCCCCGCAGGAACGGCTAGTAGTTCACCAGGCCGATGCCAGACCCAGGTTACCGAGCCTCGATTGCGCGGCGAAGCCGAAGATGCCTTCGCTGTGGGCGTAGCGCTGCCCTTGGTGTCCAGATCCGATGCTAAAATTGAGCCGGTTTGAACGAATCCGGATTGGCCGCGCGCCAATAGTCGGCAAAGGGCGTGTCGTCGGGCTCGCTCAGCAGCTTGCCTGCCTCCACCTCGCGCACGATCTGCGACCAGGGGATCATTTCCGCATTATTCTTCCACTGACGCAGATGATGCGGGGTGAAATCATCGGGCGAGTCCAGGCCGCAGGCGACCACGATGTCGTGCAGGCTGTCGAGCGTCTTGGACTGGAAGTTGGCCACCCGCTCGGCCTTGTCAGGAATGACGAGGCCGCGTTGGCGCGCTGGAGAGCTCGTCGCCACACCTGTCGGGCAGGTGCCGGTATGACAACGCAGCGACTGCACGCAGCCCAGCGAGAACATGAAGGCGCGCGCCGCGTTGCACCAGTTGGCGCCCAGCGCGGCGTTCATCGCGATGGAGGAGCCGGAGAACACCTTTTCCGAGGCCGCCAGCTTGATCTTGCCCTTCAGGCCCGTGCCAATCAGCGCGTTGTTGACGTAATAAAGGCCGATGCGCAGCGGCAGGCCGACATGATCGGACAGCTCCAGCGGCGCGGCGCCCGTGCCGCCGCCCCCGCCATCGACCACGATGAAATCGAGATAAATACCGCTGTCGATCATTGCCTTGCAGATCGCGAAAACCTCGTGCGGCATGCCGACGCATAGCTTGATGCCGACCGGTTTTCCGCCGGAAAGATCGCGCATTTTGGCCGCGAACTCCAGCATCTCGCGCGGCGTCGAGAAAGCCGAATGCCCTGGCGGCGACAGACAGTCCTCATGGGCCGGCACCTGGCGCGTGTCAGCGATTTCCTGAGTCACCTTTGGCCCGGGCAGCAGGCCGCCATGGCCCGGCTTTGCGCCCTGGCTCAGCTTGATCTCGGTCATCTTGACCTGATCGTGCCGCGCCTTGTCCTGAAACGCGTCCGGATCGAAGGAGCCGTCCTTGTTGCGCGCGCCGAAATAGCCGGAACCCAGCTCCCACACGATATCGCCGCCATGTTTCAGGTGATAGGGCGAGAGCCCGCCCTCCCCCGTATCATGGTAGAAATCGCCGATCTTGGCGCCGAGGTTCAGCGCCTCGATCGCATGGCTGCCGAGCGCGCCGAAGCTCATGGCGCTGATGTTCAGCCGGGCTGCGTCATAAGGCTTGCTGCACTGGTCCGTCCCGACATGCACGCGCGTGCGCTTGGGCGCGTCGGGGTTCGGATTGATCGAATGGCACAGCGCTTCATATTCCTCGGAATAGACATCGAGCTCGGTGCCGAAGGGGTGCGCGTCCTCCTGCTTCTTCGCGCGTGCGTAGACGAGCGAGCGGGACACGCGGTCGAACGGGCGGCCTTCTAGCGGGCCTTCCACGATATAGCTGCGCAGAAAGGGGCGGAGATCCTCGAACAGCCAGCGAAAACGCGCGGTCAGCGGATAGTTACGGCGCAGCGAGTGCCGGGACTGCGCCAGATCCCAGATGGCGATCGCCAGCAGGCCGCCGAAGACGATCAGCGCCCAGAAGAAACCCGGGGCTACCCATACGCCCAGAGCGACCGTCCCGATCACGAGCAGGAGAGGGATCCAGAAGCCGAGATTTCTCTCCAAGCCTCCGTCTGCGATCAGACCGCGCAATAGCATGGAGGCTATCCTTGAACGTTGGAGAAAGTCGGGGACATCACTAGCCCTTTAAGGGGGTCGCGGCGCCATAGTAAATGCGAACGCGCGGCGACACATCCCGGTTCGGGCCGATCGCTGCGCCGCGTTGCCGCTCCCAAGATGCGGCGATGCCATGCTTCGGCCGTGACGGCACGCTGCGCGATCGAAGCCCGTGCTTCCCAAAGCGGCCATGATCCGTCATTGCAGCACGCACCGTGGGCGCCGCGGGCCCGATAGCAGCGCGGTGATTGCCCCCAATGATGATGGAGTATGTTTCATGGCCAAGCGCGGACGCGCCCGCAAGGAAGCCCGGCGGGGGCTGCCCCATTTCTATGGTCGCCACGCGGTAGAGGCGGCGCTGGACAATCCCGATCGCGATGTCCGCAAGCTATTCCTGACGCGCGAGGCGGCGGCAACGCTAGAAATTCCGGACGGCATCCCGGTGCAATATTGCGAAGTGACGGACCTCGCGCGCCACGTGCCCAAGGATGCGCCGCATCAGGGCATGGTGGCGGAAGTCGCGCCGCTGGAGGACCTGCTGCTGGCCGATGTGCTGGACGCGGGCGAGCGCGCCACCTTGCTTTTCCTCGACCAGGTGACCGATCCTCACAATGTGGGCGCGATCTTCCGCTCCGCCGCGGCATTCGATGCGGTGGCCGTGGTGACGCAGGACCGGCACGCCCCGCCGGAAAGCGGCGTGGTCGCCAAGTCGGCCTCTGGCGCGCTGGAACTGGTGCCGTGGATCCGGGTCGTGAACCTGTCGCGCGCGCTCGAGGAAGCGGCGGAAGGCGGATATTGGCGCATCGGCCTGGCAGGCGAATCGGATGTGCTGCTGGCCGACGCGCTGACGCCGGGGCGCAATGCGCTGGTGCTGGGCGCGGAAGGCGAAGGCCTGCGCCACAATGTCGGCGAGCATTGCGATACGCTGGCAAAGCTGCCCATTTCGGACCGGATGGAGAGCCTCAACGTCTCCAACGCCGCGGCGATCGCGCTCTACGCCGCCGCGCAGCGCTAAGGCCGATGGGCCTCACCGCCGCCCAGATCGCCGCTTCGCTCGATGCGCTGGGCGCGCGCGAGCCGAAGGTGGCGGCAGCGGTCGAGGCGGCGGGCTATCCCGAACCACGCATTCGGGAACGCGGCTATGCGACGCTGCTGCGCACCATCGTCGGCCAGCAGGTGAGCGTTGCCGCCGCAAGTTCCGTCTGGAACAGGCTGGAGGCGCAGCTCGGCCCGCATTGTCCGCCCGAGCTCCTGATCGAGCAGGACCAGGATGCGCTACGCGCCTGCGGCCTCTCCCGCCAAAAACAGGGCTATGCCCGATCGCTGGCCGAGCTGGTGCTTTCCGGCGGCCTGCCGCTCGATGCGCTTCCCGAAGATGACGAGGAAGCGATTGCCTATCTTACCCGCGTGAAAGGCATCGGGCGCTGGTCCGCGGAAATCTACTTGCTGTTTGCTGAGGGCCGCCCGGACATCTGGCCGGCGGGAGATCTGGCGGTGCAGGCCGGTCTCCACAAGATCCTGGAGCTGGACAGCCGACCCAGCGAAAAAGAGGCGCGCGTGCTCGCCGAAAGCTGGTCCCCCCACCGCGGCGCTGCGGCGCTGCTCACCTGGCACGTCTATAACAATCCCGCGCTCTGACGCTCCCTTTGGCCATCCCTGACAAGAGCTCTTGACTGACAAGAGTTCTTGTCTGTAAAGAGCTCTTGTCAGTGCGGGCAAGGCAAGGAAATCGGGATTTGGACAATCGGCTGAAGGGACTGCGCGAGGCCGCAGCGTGGAGCCAGGGCGAACTCGCCCGGCGGCTCGGCGTTTCGCGCCAGACCATCAACGCCGTCGAAACCGACAAATATGATCCCAGCCTGCCGCTCGCGCTGCGCATGGCGAAACTGTTTCACGTGCCGGTGACCGATATCTTCATCGATCGCTGGGAACCGGAGGATGACCGATGAACGCGACCAGCCGACAACCAACCGCAGGCTTCAATTGGTGGCGTCTCGTCATCCCCCTTCTGGCGGGCGGTGTGACCGGCTTCGCGGTGGCCCGGATTGTGGGCGACGGGCTGGAATGGGCGCAAATTGCGGAGGTGCTGCCGACGGAGAGGCTGGCAGGGGCGGCAATCGGCTGGATCGCGCTGGTGGTTGCGATCGTCTGTTACGCCGTTTCCTTCTCCGACAAGGCCGTGGCGCGCTCTTATGCTGTCGCGCCGGACGAGGACCTGACCGAAGAGATCGCGTTGCTGCGCTGGAGTTCGTTGAGCGCGCTGTTCTACGCGCTGTTCATGCTGGCGATGAGCTTCGAGGCCGCGCTGAGCGATGCAGCGGCCGTAGCGGCGATGGCAGGCTCGCTTCTCGGTGCGATTGCGGTGAACGCCTATTTGTGGCGCCGCTATGACGAGCTGTGGCGGGAAATCACGGCACAGGCCTGCACCGTCACCTTCACATTGTTCCACTATGTGCTGCTGGGCTGGGCGGGGCTCGCGATCTTGCTGGATGGTGACGCCGGCTTCGGCCCCGTGAACGTCACGGCGGCGTTGCTGGCGGTGTTCATCCTGGCCTCGATACGGGCAACGGCACGGCGGGGCATGGTTCACATGCCCTGACCGGTCCCGCTACTGGATCGGCGGCAAGACGCCGGGGTTCAGACTCTTCACTTCAAGCAGGAAGCTCTTGGGTTTCTTCCAGAACTTCGTCTTCTCGTTGATCCGCAGGCCGGCCGATTTCGCCATCGCGGCGATGAAGTGGACGCAATTGGCGTCGTTCAGATCGTAGCTCGGCTGTTTGGCGGCGGCCCAGCGGCGCACCTCCATGATCAGCGCGCGATATTGCGGATCGCTCAGCCGCACGGAAAATTGCGCGTCGCTGTCATCGATATAGCTCTGCTTGGCGACATCCAGCCGCCCGTTCACGCGGCCCATGAGGATCGCCGGGCTGATCGTCTTGGCGGTGAAGCCATAATTGTCGTGCACCGTCTGCCCGGCGGGATCGGTGCCGTCCAGTTTCACGAAGGCGTGCGGGAAGCTGCCGCCGAAATCCTGGCTGTAGAAAGTGGCTACCACTTCTGCCTGGGCGGCGGCGGGAAGACCAAAAGCAAGCGACAAGGCCAGCCCGAACGCGGCGAACCATTTGCGAATCATCACGAGATTACTCCTCGATACCAGTCTGGGCGAGGAGCCAGCGCGCCGCCTCTTCCGGTGTCGCCTTGTCCTCGTT
>JBELIU010000067.1:0-12384 GCA_042090735.1 Novosphingopyxis sp.
TGCTCGATATTCTTGAGGTCGGTGTAACTGGGCAGTTCCGAGCGCGCGACTGCCACCATGACGACAAGCGCGATCAGGCCGATAAGGCCAAGGGCAACGCCGATCTGCGCCAGACGCACGAATGTGCGCATGACGGGACCGCGTCTCTTCTGCGTTGATTTTCCCCTCGCCATTCAGCGAACCGATACTCCCTAGCGTGCGCTCCCACAAGCGGGGCGGGGCTTTACCGGTGCTGAATGGCGATCGATCCGCGGCCGTCAGGCGGCGTCGTCGTCCTCGGGCTCGAAGTCGAGCGAGGCGCTGTTCATGCAGTAGCGCAGGCCCGTGGGCGGCGGGCCGTCGGGGAAGACATGGCCCAGATGGCTCTCGCAATTGGCGCAGCGCGCTTCGGTGCGGATCATGCCGTGGCTGGTGTCGCGCACTTCCTCGACGGCATTTTCGGTGGCCGGTTGCGTGAAGCTGGGCCAGCCTGATCCGCTGTCATATTTATCGGCGCTGTCGAACAGTTCATTGCCGCAGGCGGCGCAGAAGTAGGTGCCGTCGCGCTTTTCGGAGTTCAGTTTTCCGGTAAAGGCACGCTCGGTGCCGCCTTCGCGCAGAATCTGGTAGCGCTCTGCCCCCAGCTTCTCGCGCCACTCGGCTTCGGTCATGGTTTTCACTTCGCTCATAACGCGTCCTCGATCGCTTGGGGAATGGGCTTGGGATATTTGAATTGCTGCGGAAACGCGCCAGGCAGGCGCGCCGTTCCCTCAGCGCGCGCGGGGTTGCGCGGCGCGGGCGATCAGCAGCAGTTCGTTGGCAAGCAAAGGCCCGGCGAGATCCGATCCGCCGCTCATCAACCGCCGCTCCAGTTCGAACAGGCGTGCGTTCAGGCGGGCGAGTTTGGACGAGGACCAGGCGGACAGCGCTTTCTTGAAGGCGCCCTGTTCCTTGAAGAAGATGCTGCGCGTGCGGTCCACCAGCGGGCCGATCTGCGCGCCCTGATCGACTTCGGCGCGCAGCGAGGCCAACTGCACAACGCGCCGCTGCAGCGCCTTTACGATGCGCACCTCGTTCACGCCCAGTTCGCGCGCGCTGGCGATCTCTTGGCTGGCGTCGGCGATCTGTCCGGCCATCACCGCGCCGAGCAGCGCCGCAATGTCTTCCTCCAGCGTTTCCGCGCCCAGCTTGGCCAGCATGTCCGGCTCCACCGTCGCGGGACGGTCCGGCGCGGCGTCGCAGTAGAGCGCCAGCTTGTCGATTTCGTTGGCGGCCAGCGTGCGGTCATGCCCCGTGCTCTCGGCGAGCCGCTGGGCCAGCACGCGCTCCATGCGCAGGCCCGCCGCATCGGCCAGCCGCTGGACGTGGGCCACCGCGTCGGCCTCGCTCGGCGGGTAGCAGGCCATCGCCATCACCGCCGGATGGCCCTGCGCCAGCTTGCGCAGTTTGTTGGTGGGGGTAAGGTTGCCGGTCGTGGCGATCACGGGCGTGCCCGCCTGCTCGGCTGCCAGCAGATTCTCGATGGCGGCCAGCCCCTCGTCGCGTTGCAGGCGCAGCCGGATATAGCGCTTGTCGCCAAAGAGGGAGATCGAGGCCGCCTCGTCGGACAGCAGCGCACTGTCCGATCGCAGCTGCGCGCCGTCGATATCGATGCGCTCGGCATCCTTCATTTCGGCGGAGAGCTTGCGCGCGATATCCTCGATGGTCGACGGATCGGTGCCGAACAGCAGGAACAGGCGGATATCGTCGCGCCGTCCTATCGCTCCGATCAGATCGCGTTCGGAAATTCTCGGGGCGCGCGCCATCGCCGGCTCAGGACGCCGGGCGCGCCTGCACGGACAGGCGCGTCACGATCTGGCTCGCCAGCCGGTCGGCAAGGTTTTCCAGCGCGGTGTTCTCCGCCGCGATCACCGCATATTCGGAGGAGACGACATCGATGCCCGCGTCGGTACCCTCCGTGGCGTCGAGAATAATGTTGCCGCTCGACAGCTCGGTGAGCTGGAAGCGTGCGCGCAACGTGCGCCGTTCGCGCGTTACGGCATCGTCGCTTCGCACGCCGAAGCCGGTGATGTCGTCATCCAGCTTCACCGTCAGCTTGTAGCGCGGTGCGCCGCTTCCGAGCGGTTGGAGCCGCTCTTGCAGCGCATTGCGAACCAGCCAGCCGTCCCGGCCCGGAATGGGATCCACCTCGACACTTCCCAGCGCATTGGCGACGGGGCCGTTGCTCCCGCCGGCATAAAGCGGCCGGAGACCGCAGCTTGGCAGCATCAGCACCGCAGCAGCTAGGAGCAGAAGGCGCATCATATCACGATGTTCACCAGCCTGTCGGGCACCACGATCACCTTGCGGATGTCCGCGTCACCGATCGTGCGCCGGATCTTGTCGGACGCGAGCGCGGCTTCCTCCAGCGCGGCCTTGTCCATGCCCTTGGGCACGGTCAGCGTGTCGCGCAACTTGCCCTTCACCTGAATGGCGACGGTGACTTCGTCCTCGACGAGCAGCGCGACGTCGTGCTCAGGCCACGGCGCATCGGCAATCAGGCCTTCGCCGCCCAGGCGCTCCCAACAAGTTTCGGCAAGATGTGGTGCCATCGGCGATACCAGCAGCACGAGCGTGCGAATCGCTTCGGCGCGCGTGGCGGAAGCGTCCGCCTTTTCGACCGCGTTGGTCAGTTCGTAGATTTTGGCGACCGCCTTGTTGAAGCTCAGCGCCTCGATATCCTCGCCCACGCCGGCGATGGTCTGGTGCAGCTTGCGCAGCAACGCCTTGTCCTCACCCTGCGCGTCATCGGCGGAGCCGACCAAGCGCCAGACGCGCTGAACGAAGCGCCATGCGCCCTCGATACCGGCATCGCTCCATAGCAAATCGCGCTCGGGCGGGCTGTCGGACAGCATGAACCAGCGCACCGCGTCCGCGCCATATTGATCGACGATCGCATCGGGATCGACGACGTTCTTCTTGGACTTGGACATCTTTTCGACGCGGCCCGCGATTGCGGGGCTGCCGTCGGAAATGCGCACCCAGTCGGCGCCGTCCTTCTTCACCTCGTCCGGGGAGAGCCAGCTGCCGTCGCCTGCAGACCAGGTCTGGTGTGTCACCATGCCCTGCGTGAACAGGCTCTCGAACGGCTCGGCTACGTCGATCTTGCCGATCGATTTCAGCGCACGCGTCCAGAAGCGGGCATAGAGCAGGTGCAGGATCGCATGCTCGACCCCGCCAATATACTGGCCGACGGGCAGCCAGCTTTCGGCCTCCGCCTTGTCGAACGGCTGATCGCCGGGCTGGCTGGCGAAGCGGATGAAATACCAGCTGGAATCGACGAACGTATCGAGTGTGTCGGTCTCGCGCCGCGCCAGTTTCCCGCATTTCGGGCAGACCACCTTGCTCCAGGTCGGGTGGCGATCGAGCGGATTGCCGGGCGTTTCGAAATCGACGTCTTCGGGCAGCACGACCGGCAGCTGGTCCTTCGGCACCGGCAGCACGCCGCAATCGTCGCAATGGATGATCGGGATGGGCGTGCCCCAATAACGCTGGCGGCTGACGCCCCAGTCGCGCAGGCGCCAGGTCGTCGTCGCCTCGCCCCAGCCTCCGGCCTGCGCCCGATCGATCACCGCTGTCTTGGCGGCCTCGATCTCCATGCCGTCGAGGAAGCGCGAATTGACGATCGTGCCTTCGCCGGTGAAAGCTTCGTCGCCCACAGGCTCGTCCGCATCGCCGGTCGCGGAAACCACGCGGTTGATCGGCAGGCCGTATTTGCTAGCGAACTCGAAATCGCGCTGGTCGTGCGCGGGCACACCGAAAACGGCACCGGTGCCGTAATCCATCAACACGAAATTGGCTACGTAGACCGGCAGCTCCCATTCGGGATCGAGAGGGTGCACCGCTTTCAGGCCGGTGTCGTAACCCTTCTTCTCGGCAGTCTCGAGCTCGGCCGCGCTGGTGCCGGAGCGGCGGCAGTCGTCGGCGAAGGCGGCGAGATCGGCGTCGTTTTCGGCCAGCGCCAGCGCGATCGGATGGTCCGCGGCCACGGCCACGAAGCTCGCGCCGAAAATGGTGTCAGGGCGGGTGGAGAACACTTCAATGGAAGAAGCGGGCACATCCGCACCGCTCGCCAGTTCGAAGCTGAAACGCAGGCCCTGGCTCTTGCCGATCCAGTTGGACTGCATCAGCCGGACCTTATCGGGCCAGTCCTTGAGGTCGCCCAGGCCGTCCAGCAGTTCCTCGGCGAAATCGGTGATCTTCAGGAACCATTGCGAAAGCTTGCGCCGTTCGACGGGCGCGCCGCTGCGCCATCCCTTGCCATCGATCACCTGTTCATTGGCAAGCACGGTCATGTCGACCGGGTCCCAATTGACCGCACTTTCCTTGCGGTAGACCAGGCCCGCATCGAACAGATCCAGGAACAGCGCCTGTTCGTGGCCGTAATAATCGGGCTCGCAGGTGGCCAGTTCGCGGCTCCAGTCGAATGCGAAACCGATGCGCTTCAGCTGCGCTTTCATGTGCGCAATATTGGCGCGGGTCCATGTGCCCGGATGGACCTTTTTTTCCATCGCGGCATTTTCGGCGGGCATGCCGAAGGCGTCCCACCCCATCGGGTGCAGCACGGCATGTCCGGTCATCGCCTTGTAGCGCGCCAGAACGTCGCCCATCGTATAGTTGCGCACATGGCCGATATGGATGCGCCCCGACGGATAGGGGAACATCTCCAGCACATAGGATTTCGGCCGGTCCGGATGGCGATCGGCACGGAAGCTTTGCTGCGCTTCCCATTCCTTTTGCCACCGCGCATCGGCGATGTGCGGGTTGAAGCGGTCTGCCATCTCTAAACGATCAACCGACGATCGAGGAGCGTCTCAGGTCGCGCGCCTTGCCGAGGATAATCTGCTCCATCTTCTGCACCGTGGCGGCACGCACCGGCGCATCGACCCAGTTGCCGTTCTGGTTCACCTGGCGCGATGCGGCGACGCGCAGCGCATCGGCGCGCAAGTCCTGATCGAGGATGGTAACGGTCAGCTTCATTCGCTCGTTCGGGGACTGCGGATTGGTGTACCAGTCGGTCACGATGACGCCGCCGGCGCTATCGGTCTGCAGCAGCGGCATGAAGCTCAGCGTGTCGAGCGAAGCCCGCCACAGATAGCTGTTCACGCCGATCGTGGTCACTTGGCTGGCGGCGAGATCGGCACGGGGCCGTTCCTTGCCGCCGCAGGCGCCGAGCGCCAGCGTAGAGGCGATGATGAGGGCGGAAGCGGAAAGGCGCGTAATGCGCATGGGAAACCTCGGGCCTTGAGAGAACGGATCGGGGTCCGCATCTATAGATGCAATCGCCCCGAGGGCAAGGATGCTGCGTCAGCCATGGTTAACCACAGATTGCTAAAGGGAATCTGTGAGATAAAGGCCACAGCCAGCCCTAAAACGGGCCGGATGTGCTCTAACGCGCTTTAAGCTGAAACAAATCCCGCTTAAGTCCATTCCTATCAACACCAACAGGTGGGTCACTGAAAAATGTCCTCGGGACGCAAACAGCTATGGATGATGGGGGGTGCCTTGGCAGCCGCCGTTGCGCTGTGCGGAACGGGGATGGTTTCCGCCTATCCTGCGGTTTCCCGTGATTCTTCCGCGAAATTCTCCGAAATTCTGCTCGATCCGTCGGTGGGGCTTTTCACGCCAGCGGGGCTCGATGCCAAGTCGGCCGAGCGCTTCAAGCAGGCCGCCGTCGCGAGTCGCGGCAAATATCTTTTCACGCCCGCCGGGGTCAGCCAGGCGCGCAACCGGACGGTGACTGTCGCCGTTCGCGCGGGCAATGATGAAGCGCCTCGTGCCGTTTCGGTCCGCAACGTCATTGCCGCGAGCGAGGCGGGCACCCGCACCACAGCCAGCATCAAGTCGCTCGAATCGGTCAAGCCGACGAAATATGAGCTCGGTTCGGCCACCGGCTGGACCAGCTTCGCGGTGCCGACCGAGAGCCGCAAGAGCAATGCTCCGGCGATCGGCCAGATCAGCTCGGGCGCCGGCTACACGCTGGATGACGAGCCGCAGGGCAAGCGCAGCAAGTTCAACACCCGCGTCACGCTTGAATCGCCCAACGCCAAGGGCCTGCAGCGCCGCGTCGGTGGAGCGAATGAATATGCGCTCGATGTCGGTGGAAGCTACTCGATCACCAAGGGCGTGGACGTGACCGCCGGCCTCCGGGTCGAAAGCGAGCAGGAAGCGCCGATCGTGAGCGAACAGCGCGACAGCCAAGCCGTCTATCTCGGAACGCTGATCCGCTTCTAATTCGGGCCGGTTTCGGTCGATTTCAATTTTTTGCCAAGGCCCCGATAGCGGCCCATCCTGCGATCGGCAGTGCGCGCATCGCATGAAAGCGGGCGCGGTTCATGCCTCCCAAAGCAATGACGTCGGCCCGCCTGGCCGCTTGCGTGGCGAGATCGCGGAACGCTGCCGGGCCAAGCGGCCTAGCATCGGGATGCGAATCGGTGCGGTGTACGGGCGAAATCAGAACAATGTCGGCACCGCGGTGGTAAGTATTCGCCAGCTCGCGTCGATCATGGACGGGCGCGCTGTGCCGCAATTTACTGCGAACTCGTGTCCTGCCGTGAAA
The DNA here is from genome assembly GCA_042090735.1 of Novosphingopyxis sp. Taxonomy (GTDB): domain Bacteria; phylum Pseudomonadota; class Alphaproteobacteria; order Sphingomonadales; family Sphingomonadaceae; genus Novosphingopyxis. The sequence continues at coordinate 6,578 of JBELIU010000067.1, forward strand.
CCCATCGGCGCCACATTGCCGCGCCGACCGCTCAGTGCCCGCAACGAAAAGTAAGTGCCCCCGTCGCCGTGCAATGCGCCGAAGACGGACGAAGAGGGCGTGTCGCTGGGCCTCCGGCAAATCATAATGTCTAAGGATGATCGCGCTGCCGAAGGGCAGCGCGCGGGCGCTGGCCAGTAGCACCGGATCGATCCGCGGATCGGTCATCAGCCAGACGCGCGGCGTGCGCGATGCTTTGCCCTTCGCCATGGGGGCGGCTATACGCCCGGCCCATGAACGATACGACCCCCCTTGCCACCATCGCACAGGATATCGCGGCGACAGCGAAGCGGACCGGCCGCCGCCACGATGCCGTGAACCTGATCGCGGTATCCAAGACGCGTTCGGCGGACGACATCCGGCCGCTGCTGGAGGAGGGGCACCGTCATTTCGGTGAGAACCGCGTCGGTGAGGCTGCGGACAAATGGCCGGCGTTGCGCGCGGACTATCCGGATGTGACGCTGCACATGATCGGTCAATTGCAGTCGAACAAGGCGGAGGACGCCGCCGCTTTGTTCGATATGATCCACACCGTGGACCGTCCGTCGCTCATCAAGGCGCTTGGCAAGCGGGTGGCCGAGGGCAAGCCCGTGCCACCCTGTTTTCTGCAGGTGAACATCGGCGAGGAAGATCAGAAGGGCGGCTGCGCGATCGCCGATATCGGTGATCTTCTGGAGCGCGCACGTTCTGCCGGTCTCGATATCGTGGGACTGATGTGCATTCCGCCGCAGGATGTGGAGCCCGCGCCCTATTTCGCGCTGCTAGCGAAGATCGCAGGCGAACATGGGCTGAAACGGCTCAGCATGGGCATGTCCGCCGATTACGAAACTGCCGTTATGCTGGGAGCGACCGAGGTGCGCGTCGGGACCGCCCTGTTCGGCCCGCGCGACTGAGCGATCAGGCCGGATCGGGCAGCGGACCGCCGCTTTCCCGGCCCTTCGCAGCCTCGCGTCCTGCCGACTTCTCGCGTGCCTCTTCCTTACGGGCGCGCTCCTCCATCTTCTGAGCCTTGAGCTCTTCCGGCGATTCGGGCGCCACGAAGCTGATGACGACATCGTCCTCATCAATCGTCGGCCGCGCGGTGGATGAGAAGAACAGCAGCCGCTTGTCCGGCTTCATTACCGCCACCGGCTCCTCGCCCGCGTCCAGATTGGCGAGATACTTCTCGTAATTGAATTTCTCGGTGATCTGCGTCTTGGAGAAAATCCAGCCGTCGCGCTGCTTGTCTTGCAGCATTTCGAAGGTCGGGCTGCTCTCCATCAGTACGCGGCCGCGTGCGCTGCGCCGCTGGCTCGCCTCGTCCGCGCTCACCAGCGTAATCTGATCATACCCCACTTCGGGGCCGAGATCGGTTCCGACGAGCTGGTTGTAGCTGTCATTCTCGGTCGCGATGATAAGGTGCTGAAACTGGTTCATGTCCATCGCATGGCCATGCGCCTCGTCCAGAATCTCGCCTTGATGAATCTCCAGTTCCTGCCGGCGGGCGGAGCGAAGCGCGAACTTGCTCGTGTCGGAGACGACCACGCGGTAGCCGAGATTTTTCAGGAATTTGCCGAGATCGATGGTCCAGCGGTTGGCGCCGACGAACAGGACACCCTCGCCCTTGCCCATGTCGATGCCCAAACGCCGGGCGACCCAGCCGGCGGAAAAGCCGTGCGCGACGATGGTGGCGATGACCACGCCGAAGACCAGCGGGACCAGCGCTTCCGCGCCCTCGTAACCCAGATCGACCAGCCGCAGCGCAAACAGGCCGGTGACGGCGATGGCGACGATACCGCGCGGCGCGATCCAGGCAATGAACAGCTGCTCGCGATAGGGAATGCCGGAAAACAGCAGGCTGGCGAGCACGGTAATCGGTCGCACCAGGAACAGCAGCACCACGAGGAACAGGATGAAGCGCGCTTGGAAGTTCTGGATCGTCTCCCAATCCAGCGTGGCCGACAGGATGATGAACACGCCGCTGATCAGGAGGACGGCAAGATCTTCCTTGAACCGATGCAACGCGCGGCTGGAATGGATCGGCTTGTTGGCCATCACAACGCCCATCACGGTCACGGTGACGAGGCCGGTTTCGTGCATGATGATGTCGGCGACGACGAATCCGAAGATCACGGTAATGAGGAGCAGCGGCGCCTTCAGATATTCGGGCACCAGACCGCGCGGGAAAGCCCAGGTGAGGGCGTAGCCGAGCGCCGCGCCGATCAGGCCTGCGAGGAAGGTGGCCCCCAGGACCTCAAAGCCGATCCCGGCATAATCGACGCTGTCGCCGCGATAGCTGATGAAGGCGTAGATCGCGACGGCGAGCAGTGCGCCGATGGGATCGTTTACGATGCCTTCCCATTTCAGGATGTCGCGCACCCGGTTGGGAACGCGCAGGGTGCGCAGCATCGGGCCGATGACCGTGGGGCCGGTAACGACGAGGATGCCGCCGAATAGCGCGGAGACCGAGATCGGCAGCCCGGCGACGTAATGCACAGCAGCCGTACCGAGTGCCCAGCCAATCGGAACGCCGATGATGACCAGTCGCGCCACGCCCCAGCCGGCATAGCGCAGTTCCCGGAAGTTCAGGCTGAGGCCACCCTCGAAAAGGATCACAGCCACGGCAAGTTTTACGATCGGCTCCAGCAAGGTTCCGAAATCACGTTCGGGCTCGATCAGCCCGAGAGCGGGGCCTGCGACGAGGCCGGCGACCAGCATGAGCGCGATGGCCGGAAGATTGGTGCGCCAGGCCACCCATTGCGCGCCGATGCCGAGGACACCGATCATCGCGATTTTTACCATCAGGGAGTCGAGAAGAACCATGAACCTAGGCCTAGGCTAGAATCGCGGCGATAAGCTAGAGAAAAGGCGCATGCACAATGCTCTAGGCCCGCCGACGTTCGTGTTTGGCGGCTTGGACGAGAGGAAAGCGCGCGAGGCGATCGGCCAAGGCCACCAACGCCTCGGCCGGGGCCGAACAGGCCCGCGCGATCTCGGCATGGGTGGCATCGAGCCCGCCGGTCAGCGATCCGAAGGCGGGCAGAATCAGCTTGGTCTCGGTTCGCACGAAGCAGCGGCGAGCGATACGGCGCCCACGAACGCTCATGCGTAGCTTCGGGTGGAAATGGCCGGACAGTTCGGGCCTCGGCTCACCCGGCTGCGCCTCGTGACGCAAGAGCAGCCCGCCCACTTCCAGCTCGGCCAGCGCGCGGCCACCCCAACGCCCGCTCACCTCGCGGTCGTGATTGCCGCGAATCCATACCCAGTCGAGCGCGCCGGTCAGACGCTGCAAAATGGCCGCGGCGCATGGAGACAGCCGCTGTTCGCCTGCGTCGTCATGAAAATTGTCGCCCAGACAATAGACCGTTTCAGGCTGAATGCGCTCCGCCAGCGTGTCGATTGCTTCCATCGTCGCGCGGCTGTCATAGGGGGGCAGCATCTGGCCGGTTGCCGCGTAGAAACTGCCCTTTTCCAAGTGCAGATCCGCAAAAAGGAGCGCGCGCCGTTCGGGCCACCATAAGGCAGCATCCCCCGCCACGAACAGGCGGTGACCGGCGAACGAAAGAGGAACCATTACCGTTCTATGGCCGCGCCGCGCCAGGCAGGCAAGGGGCTGGTCGTACCGGGGGCGTGTGCGGACGCCATGAACAATCCGCGCGAACCGCGGGCTGCGCCGCCGGGAATGCCGAACTGCACCTGCCGCTTGTCGAAATCGATGGTCACCTTTTCGAACAGACCGATCACGTCCATGCCCAGCAGCAGCGCGGGCCGGCTATGAAGACCCAGAACCTTGAACGCATAGGCATCGGCAAAGCTGATCGGCAGGTTTTCGATCGTGGCACCGCCGATCTTGATGCGATCGGCCAGCGCCACCGTGGCCAGTATGACGCTCAGCAGATAGGCCTCGGTCAGCCTGGTCGATTTGCGTGCTTGCAAAGCCATGCGCAGCGGGATGTTGCCGATGCTGGTGGACGCGCCGGTATCGACGATCAGATCGACGGTGATGCCGTTGATCTGCGCCTGATGAATGACCATCCGGCCGCGCAGGCGCTGCGCATGCACCACGATCGTGCCGTCCGCCGCCACGCCGGGCCGCAGGCGCCGCCCGGTTTTCTCCACGCTCATGCGGTCCCTGGCGAAATCCATCACCACGCGATGTCCATTCAAACCATCAAGCCCGATCAGCCCGTTCGCGCCAAGATCGCCGCGCTTCAGCGCGGGCGCTTGCAGGTTTTCGATAGCGAAGCTGTCCGTTGCCAGATGTTCCACGTGAAAACTCGGCGCGACATGTCTGCCCGCAATCGTGGCGAGGCCAAGAGAGGGCCCGCCTCAAGCATCAGGCCTTTTGCCAGTTCGTCCGAGATGACCGAGCGTTCTGCCCCGGTGTCGACGATGAAATGATAGGGGCCGGCACCGTTCACGCGCACCTCCACCGCAACGCGACTGGACCGATCGATCTGGAACGGCTGGAAGATGGGCGGGAGCGGCATGTCGGTGATCGGCGCGGGGAGTAGCAAAGGTTCGGGCGTGGCCGTTTGCGCCAGTGCGCTGCTGCTCGCCGCCAGAACGCAAAGCGTCGTAGCGGTGGAAAGTCGCAAGGGTCGCGATACGGGGGACCCTGTTTGCTCCCGCCGCAAAACCGCCCGGAGGCGCGGAAGGCGACGCGCCCGGATCGCGGCAAGGGCGGTCTCACGGGACATGACGCTGATGATAGCAGAAGCGAGGCCGGTAGGATAGCGAGCGGCGTACGACCGCCTGCGCCGTCTTCGGGAAATTGATCTCAGCAACAGCGCACTGTCAGTCGCCCATGGCTTCGGCCACCAGCGCCTCGGCCTCCGCGATCAGCGCGTCGTCGGCGGTTCCGGTTGCGACCGTTTCCCGGCCGATCAGGACAAGGACCGGCACGGCCAGCGGGCTCACCCGGTCCAGATCGACGTGCAGCATGGTGTCCGCAGCGCGGTCGAGCAGGTCGCCGAGCCGCCCGACATCGGTCAAGCGCGCGCGCGCATCGGCCCAGGCTGCCTCCAGCAGCACATGGTCGGGCTCATATTTGCGCAGCACGTCGTAGATCAGATCGGTGGAAAAGGTCACTTGCTTGCCGGTCTTGCGGCGGCCCGGATGCTGGCGCTCGACCAGACCGCCGATCACCGACACCTCGCGGAAGGCGCGCTTCAGGAGTGCGGATTGCTGCACCCAGTCGGTAAACTCGTCGCGCAATATGTCCTTCGAGAACAGCGAGGCCGGATCGGTCACCGGCTCCAGGCCGTAACAGGCAAGCGCATAGTCGTTGGAGACGAAACCGAGCGGTTTCAGGCCGCGCTTTTCCATGCGTTTGGTGATCAGCATGCCGAGCGACTGATGCGCGTTCCAGCCCTCGAAACTGTAAGCGACCATATAGTGCCGCCCCTCGCGCGGGAAGGTTTCGACGAGCAGCTGGCCGGGCTCCGGCAGGACGGAGCGTTCGGACTGGACGGAGAGCCATTCCTGCACGTCCTCCGGGAAGCGCCTCCACTGGCTTCGGTCGAACAGAAATTCACGCACCCGGGCGGCAAGATTGGTGCTGAGCGGCATGCGCGCACCGACATAGGTGGGAATGCGCGCGGGGCGGCTGGTGGCGCGCACGATGAGGTCCGTGTCCTTGATGCGTTCCACCTCGAGGCTGAGGCCGGAGAAGAAGAAGGTGTCGCCCGGAGAAAGCGAGGCGGCGAAATATTCCTCGACCGTCCCGAGCTTGCGGCCGTTCTTGAAGCGCACGTCCAGCGTGGCGACATCGACGATGATGCCGGCGT
>JBELIU010000068.1:0-12350 GCA_042090735.1 Novosphingopyxis sp.
GCGGCCAGCTCCTCATGCAGCAGCGCTTCCATATCCGCCGTCTTCACCTCCGGCAGCGGCAGCAGTCCGGAGGACACGGCGCGCGGGCCGGACTGCACGGGCCCGATCTTCACCGCGACCGGGCGGCGGCTGATCGCCGGGCCGAGCCCCAGGAAATGGCCGCGTTCCAGATCGCGGATGCGTTCGGCCTGCCGCCGTTCCATGCCGAGAAGATCGGCGGCGCGCGCCATGTCGATATCGAGAAAGGTGCGGCCCATCAGGAAGTTGGAAGCTTCCGCCGCGACGTTTTTCGCAAGCTTGGCCAGCCGCTGCGTCGCGACGATGCCGGCAAGGCCGCGCTTGCGGCCCCGGCACATCAGGTTGGTCATGGCCGAGAGGGTCAGGCGGCGGGTGTCCTCGCTGATTTCCCCGGCGACGGCGGGCGCGAACATCTGCGCCTCGTCCACCACCACCAGCGCGGGAAACCAGTGTTCACGCGGCGCATCGAACAGCGCGTTGAGGAACTGCGCGGCGCAGCGGATCTGCTGTTCCACCTCCAGCCCCTCGAGCGCGAGGACGACGGAGGCGCGGTGGGCGCGGATGCGCGCGCCCAGCGCCTCGATCTCGGCGGGAGCATAGCTCGCGCCGTCGATCAGGACATGGCCGAAATGATCGGACAGGCTGACGAAATCGCCCTCCGGATCGATCACCACCTGCTGCACCAGCTTGGCGCTTTCCTCCAGCAGGCGGCGCAGGAGGTGCGATTTGCCCGATCCGCTATTGCCCTGCACGAGCAGGCGGCTCGCCAGCAATTCCTCGATATCGATCGGGACCGGCGCGCCGGATGCCTCATGGCCTATGATGATATCGCTGCTCATCGCAGGCACGCTACCGCCTGTGCGCGCCGCGCCCAAGACCCGCGGCGAAATGCGTGGGGGAAAAGCCTGTGGATAGCGTGGCGGTTCAGCGGTTCAGCGCGGTCTCTACTTGCGGCGCGACCTTATCGGCGATCAGCTTCGCGCCCGCCGGATTGGGATGGATGCCGTCTCCGAGCATCAGCTTGCCGTTGCCGAGCACGCCGTCGAGGATGAACGGATAGAGCGGGGCGTCATATTTCGCCGAAAGATCGGGGTAGATGCCCTCGAAGGCGGTGCGATAGTCCGGGCCCAGATTGGGCGGCGCGAGCATGCCGGTGAGCATCACGGGGATACCGCGTTCTGTCAGCTCCTCCATGATCGCGGTCATATTTGCGCGCGTCTGCTTGGGGTCGATGCCGCGCAGCATATCGTTGCCGCCCAGGCCCACCAGCACGAGATCGGGCTTCCGCTCCAGCCCGTCCAGCGTGAAGGCGAGGCGCTGAAGGCCGGCCGCCGTGGTATCGCCGGAGACGCCCGCGTTCACCACCCGCGTCGGCACGCCGTCCGCATCGAGTGCGGCTTCCAGCTGCGGGGCGAAGCCCTGGCCCGGCTCCAGCTGATAGCCCGCATAGAGGCTGTCCCCAAAGGCCACGACCAGCTTTTCGTCGGCCGCAGGGGTGCTGCCGGCGGCTGCGGGCGTCGCCGCCGCGCTGCTCTGCGCCGGGGCGGTTGCCACCTCGCTTTCGGAGGAACAGGCGGCAAGCGGCTGGAAAAGCAGCGCCGCGGCCACATATAGAACGGACCGAAATCGCAAAGGTCGAATCTCCCTCATGTCCGAACCCTCTATCGTCGTCAGCGCCCGCAATGTCACGCTGTCGCTGGGCGAAGCGGCCGCGCGCGTCGATATCCTGCACGGGATCGACCTCGACATCGCGCAAGGGCAGAGCGTCGCGCTGCTCGGGCCCTCGGGCTCGGGCAAGAGCTCGCTCATGGCGATTCTGGCAGGGCTGGAGCAGGCGAGCGGCGGCACGGTGCGCGTGGCGGGTGCCGATTTCACCGCGCTGGACGAAGATGCTTTAGCGCTCGTTCGGCGCGAGCAGCTGGGCATCGTGCTGCAGAGCTTCCATCTGCTGCCCACGATGACGGCGGAGGAGAATGTCGCGGTGCCGCTGGAACTGGCCGGCGTGAAGGGCGCCTTCGAGCGCGCCCGGGCGGAGCTGGACGCGGTGGGCCTCGGCCACCGGCTCACCCATTATCCCGCGCAGCTTTCGGGCGGCGAACAGCAACGCGTGGCCATCGCCCGCGCCGTGGCGCCGCGCCCCTCGATCATTTTCGCCGACGAGCCGACTGGCAATCTGGACCGCACGACCGGCGAGGGCATTGTCGACCTGCTGTTCGAACGGCGCGAAGAGGCGGGCGCCACGCTCGTCATCATCACTCACGACGAAAGTCTGGCGGAGCGCTGCGAGCGCGTGCTGGAGATGCAGGACGGCCGGATCGTTTCGGACCGGCGCGCATGACAGCGCTCAGCTGGTCCGCCGCCTGGCGGCTCGCGCGGCGCGATCTGAGCGCCAGCCTGCGTGGGCTTCGTCTCCTTTTCCTCTGCTTGTTCCTGGGCGTCGCGACACTGGCGGCGATCGGCAGCCTGACGGGCTCGATCACCGGCGCGCTGACCAATCAGGGCCGCGAATTGCTCGGCGGCGATGTCGAAGTGGAGATGAGCCAGCGTACCGCCAGCCCGCAAGAACGCGCGGCGTTCGGGCAAGAGGGTTCGGTTAGCGAAACGGTGCGCCTGCGCGCGATGGCCCGCGCACCGAAAGGCGGCGAGTCCGTGCTCACCGAATTCAAGGGCGTCGATGGGCGCTATCCGCTTTACGGGCGGCTCACGCTGGCAGACGGCAGCGTCGCCCCCCCGCTGACTGCAGACGAAATCCTGATCGACACCACGCTGGCCGATCGCCTCGATCTGCGCCCGGGCGCGCGGCTGCGCTACGGCCGGGCGGATTATACCGTGCGCGGGATCATCGGAGCGGAGCCGGACCGGGTGGGCGAGGGCTTCACGCTCGGCCCTGTCGCGATCGGCTCGCTCGCCGGTTTACAGCGCGCCGAGCTGATTCAGCCGGGCAGCATGTATGAAAGCAAATATCGCATCCGGACGCGCCCCGGCCTCGCGCCCGATGCGGTGACGGAGCGTATCGAAACCGCCTTTCCGTCCGCAGGGCTGGACTTTCGCACGCGCGACCGCGCCTCGCCCGGCGCCTTTCGCTTTTTCGAACGGATGGGGCAGTTTCTGGAGCTGATCGGCCTCACCGCGCTGATCATCGCCGGCATCGGCGTGGGCAACGGTGTCGCCTCCTATCTGAATGGCAAGCGGCCCGGCATAGCGACGCTTAAAGTTCTCGGCGCTCGCTCGGGCGATATCGCGCGGATCTACGGGCTTCAGGTCGGCTCGGTCGCGGCGGCAGCAATCCTGCTCGGCCTGATCGTCGGCGCGGCGCTGGTCCCGCTGCTCGCCTGGCTGATCGGCGATCTGCTGCCGGTGCGGCCGGAATTGGGGCTGTTCGCACTGCCGCTCGCCAAGGCGGCCATCTTCGGCGCTTTAATCGCGATCGTCTTCACGCTGCCGCCGCTGGCGCGCGCGCGGACGCTGCCCGCCGCCTCGCTGTTTCGCGGGGTGGTGGAGCGCGGACGCGGGGGCTGGCGTTCGGTGCGCTGGCCGGTCCTGCTCGCCGTCATCGCCATTGCCGCGCTGGCGATCGGCACTGCGCGCGATCCGCTGTTTGCCGCGTCGGTTCTGGGCGCGAGTGCGCTCGTCCTCGCCATCCTGCTCGCCATCGGCTGGGCTATCGCGAAGATCGCCGCGCGCGTGCCGCGTCCACGCAATCCGCTGTGGCGGCTGGCGCTCACCAACCTCCACCGCCCCGGATCGCAGACGCCCGCGCTGGTCGTGGCGTTGGGCCTTGCGCTCACCTTGTTCGTCACGCTCGCGGCGATCCAGACCAGTTTGAACAACGAGATTGCGTCCGTGGTGCCGGAGCGCGCGCCCGATTATTTCGTGCTCGACGTGCCGGTGGATCAGGAAGCCCGGTTTAAAGCGATCGTGGATCGATATGCGCCGGCTGCCGATCTCAACATCGTGCCCACGCTGCGCGGTTCCATCGTCGCCTACAAAGGCATTCGCGTTGCCGATCTGAAGGAAATTCCGGAAGGTGCCTGGTTCCTGCGCAGCGAGCGGGGCCTCACTTATTCCGATGTTCTGCCGGAAGGCAGCGATCTGACCTCCGGCAATTGGTGGCCGAAGGACTATAGGGGGCCGCCTTTGATCTCGCTCGACGAAGAGGCGGCCAACGTGCTCGGCCTGAAGCTGGGCGATCCGATCACCGTCTCCATTCTGGGGCGGGAGATTACCTTCAAGCTCGCCTCCACCCGCAAGGTGAACTGGGACACGATGGGCTTCAACTATGTGATGGTGGTGACGCCCGACACGCTCAAAGCCGCGCCGCACAATGTGGCGGCGACCATCGCGGCGGACCGCACCGACGGCCTGCAGCGTACTCTGGTCGATGCCTTTCCCTCCGCCTCGATCATCCCGGTGGGCGAAGTGGTGGGGCAGATCACGACGCTGATGCGTCAAATGGCCAATGCTATCCTGGCGGCGGCGAGCGTTGCGATCCTCGCCGGTATCGCCGTGCTGGTGGGCGCGATTGCGGCCTCGCGGCAGGCGCGCAGCTATGACAGCGTGATCCTGAAGACCTTGGGCGCGACGCGGGCACAGGTGCTGAGCGCACAAGGCATCGAATATGCGATGCTGGCGCTGGCCCTGGCGCTGCTGGCGCTGGCATTGGGCGGACTGGGCGCCTGGGTGGTGATCGTGCAATTGTTCGAATTCAGCTGGCGGCCGGATTGGGGGACGGTGATGGCCGTGCTAGGCGGCGGCGCGCTGCTGACGCTCGGCATCGGGCTGGCCGGATCGGTGCCACTGATGCGCGTGCGGCCGGTGCGGGCGCTACGGGCGTTGTGAGGGCGCGCGGGTGCGTTTCGCCGCAGCACTTTGTCATTGTGAGCGAAGAGCACGCCTCATCGCCCCTCGTCATTGCGAGGCGCGAGAAGGGCAACGAAGCAATCCAGGGCCAATGCAGCGCTGCAACGGCTCTGGATTGCGTCGGCCTGCGGCCTCGCAATGACGTCCGTCTTCCCAGCAAAGCGCTGTCCTACACCCGCTGTTTCGGTTATGTTCGCTCTCATGACCCTCGCGGATCTCCTCCGGCCCCGGCCCACCGTTCATCCCGATCCTGCGAAAGTGGACGGCTTTTTCGCCTCAGGACAGTGTGAAGTGTGTGAAGCTGGGCTCCTCGCATGACGCCGCGGCTCCCTTCGCTGCGCGGCGCGATCGCGGAGGAGGTGCGCAGCCTGTTCCGCGAAGACGGGCAAGAAGCGTCCGTCTACGAAGGCGAGGGGCTGTTCCCACAAGGCTCGGTGATCCGCGATGTGCATGGCGACGTGATGACCATGATGATCGGCGGCATCGCCGGGCTGTTCCTGCAGATGCTTCATCCGCTGGCACTGGCGGGCGTGTGGGATCACAGCGACTTCCGCCGCGACATGCAGGGGCGGTTGCGGCGCACGGCGCGCTTCATCGCCACCACCACCTATGGTAACCGCGAGCAGGCCGAGGGTGCGATCGATCAGGTGCGGCGCATCCATGGCTATGTCACCGGCACGCTGCCCGATGGCACGCCTTATCGCGCCGACGATCCGCGCCTGCTCGGCTGGGTGCACATCACCGAGGCGGTGAGCTTCCTCGGAGCCTGGATGCGGTACCGCGAACCGATGATGAGCCGCGCGCGACAGGATGCCTATTTCGCCGAGATCGCCCAGATCAACGAGCGGCTGGGCGCTGTCGACCTGCCGACCGACCGGCGCGGCGCGATGACCTATCTGAACGGCTTTCGCGCCGAGCTGCTCGGGGATGAGCGCACCGAGGCGGCGAAGCGCGCGCTGCTCGATTACCGGCCGGAGCGCATGAGTCTTGCGCCGATGCAGTCGCTCAGCGTGCAGGCGGGGATCGATCTGCTGCCCGGCTGGGCGCGGCGCATGCACGGTCTCTCGGTCCGTCCGCTGACGCGGCCGCTGCTGCGCACCAGCGCCTTCGGGCTTACCCATACGCTGCGCTGGGCTCTCGCCGGACCATAGCCGCCGGCGTGGCGCGAATGTCGCAGATGGCGCGGCATTCGCCGACAAGCGTGCAGGCCAGTGGAACAAGCAGCGCGCTGAGCCGCTTCTGCTCTCCAGTGACCCACGAGCCATCATCCCCTGAAGTGCCCCGCGCGCATGCTGCCGACCCGGGAGGGGCGAAGACGATGCCCGTCGATCCGCTCACCCGCAGTGTGATGGACGAGACGCTAGGCTTCTCCGCGCTCTGCGACCGCGAGGGACTTGTCCTGATGGTCGACCAGAAAGCGCTCGATCGCGGCGGTATCACGCTGGGCGACATGGCCGGGCAGCCCTTCTGGGACGGGCCCTGGTGGTCCTATGACGTGCGCGCGCGAGACTGGGTTCGCGACGCCTGCCGCGCTGCCGCTGACGGCGAGACACGGCGCCGCGAGATCCGCGCCCGGCTTGCGGACGGCAGCCTGCTCTGGGTCGATTTCCAGGTGAAGCCGCTGCGCGACGATGACGGCGTCATCCGCCACATCGTTCCCAGTGGTATCGACATCAGCGAGCTTCAGGAGCATCAGTCGCGGATCGATACGCTGTTGGGCGAAGTCAATCACCGCACCAAGAACCTGCTTGCCATCGTCCAGTCGGTCGCGCGCCACATCGCCGCCCATGCCGAGCCCGAAGATGTCGCGCTGGAGATCGCGCGACGAATAGGATGTCTTTCGGCCACGCAGGATCTGATAATCGCCGCGAACTGGAGTTCGGTCGATCTAGAGAAGCTGGCGCGTGTTCAGCTAACTGGCTTCGGCGATCTGCCGGAAGAGCTGGTCGAGATTGCTGGAGAACCGGTCGCGCTCAGTCCGCAGGCCGCGCAGACGCTTGGCCTTGCCCTGTTCGAACTCGGCTGCGGCGGGGCGACAAGGCTGGAAGACGGCGCGGAGCCGCGGCGGTTTCAGCTCGACTGGCAAATTGAAGACAATCGCTTCCATCTGGTTTGGACCGAAACCGATGGCGAAATGACGCCTCGCCCGCCGCTTGGAAGCTTCAGTGAACTCGTGCTCGATCAGATGACGCCCGCGGCCGTCAACGGTTCATCGGCATGGCAGGCTGGCGACCTTGCCCGCTGCTGGTCGCTCGATTGCCACCTTTCGAAGATTACTGTTCCCGTTCTGGACTGACTAAGCTATGGTCCGCCTCCTACGGTTCCGAGAGGAGGTCGGCCGGTATTATGCGCGTAATGATTATCGACGACGAGCCGTTGATCGCGGCGGATATCGAGATGACTCTCCTCGGGGCCGGGTATGAGGTGGCGGCCAACGCCCAGCATCTCTCGACCGCGCTCGAAGCGTTAGAACAGCACGAAGCGGATTTCGCAATTCTGGACGCCAATCTGGGCGGTGAGAGTGCGGAGCCGATTGCCGATGATCTGCACCGACGCGGTATCCCGTTCCTGATTCTGACCGGTTACACGCGCGATCAGATCGGTCCTTGGGCGCGCGATAGCGTGGTTGTCGGCAAGCCGGTGACGTCCGAGATGCTGCTGGCGCACATGCCTCCGAAGGCCGCGTTGAACTGAGATTTCGCTACGGGGCTGGCAGCGACCCTTGGGTGCGTGCAGTTTTTTCCAACCTTTCTGATCGGTTTATGGCCAAGTCAGCATGCCGACCTTAAACGCCGCATTGCGTAGCGGGGGCATATCAAGCCGCACCCGATTGTAGCTTGTGGGTTCTTTGGCCTGATCCGCAGAAAGCCGAAGCGGAATCATTTGCCAAATGGGGCGAGATGCTCCCGGTAGAATTCTTCGGCTGCTCCATAGGTGCCATCGCAAATCTTGATGAGCTTCTCCCGATCGATCATCTCGATCTGGCCACGATACAGTTTGATCGCCCCGGTTTCTTCCAACTGGTGCACGGTATTGGTGACGGTGGGGCGATAGGAGGAGATCATCTGGGCAATCTCCTCATGCGTGATGCGGATGAAATCACCGAAGGTGCGATCGTGGCACATCAGCAGCCATCTGCAAATGCGTTCTTCCACGCCCTGCTGATCCATACAGGCGATCGTTGTATTTTTCTCGACAAGCTGGAAATACAGATAATCCTTCAGCATCCGCTCGAGCTTCGGCTGGTCGGCTACCCACTCCCGAAAGGCCGAGACCTCGACCACATTGGCTTCAAGATCCCCAAGTTGTGGGAGGACGACATAACCGCGCGGGGGGCGCACGGCGAGGATTTTACCTAACGGAAAAAGGCCCTCGAAACCGCACATGCTGACTTCCGATGTCCGCCCCGTACGCGGCGACTTGAGCAGCGTTGCTGCGACGCCTTTCTCGACGATAAAGGCATGCTCCCCATAGAGAAGCTCTTCCGGCAAACCTGAGCCTGCCTTGAACGACATCTGCTTCGCAACAGGCAACGGCCGACCATCCGACGCATCGATCATTGGGCGAACGAGGAGATTGGATGTTTGCATGAATGGAGCCCCGTGAATTCGCCGTTCTAATGGCGTCGGAAGCTTGGTCAATGTATTACATCATACCGTAAAAGCTATTCGTCGAACGTTCATAGGATGCGGAAACACTAAGAAAGTTTTGACAGATCAACTGTAAACCCATGACCATATTTGATGGATGTGGGGATCATCCGATGTTTTTTTTCCATACTACGCCACGATGGCGGCACCATAATGCTGAACGCCAGTTAAGCATTCCCGAATTCTATTCGAAAACGGCGGTCGGGCTATGCTTAGGTGCCGATCGGCCGGTGCGTGCACGGTTCCGCGGGTTAAAACCGAGCCTTTATTGTCGTTCCGTTTCGGCGTTTCAGAGAGCTGCCAATTCATGTGTCTTAGTTTCGGCAGTCGAAAGCACGTCCGCTCTGTGGGGAGGGGGCGTCACTCGAAATAATCCTCGTCGCACCAGACCATCCGCTGGAGACGGCGTGACGAACTTGGGGGCTAGCCCGGATAGCCGAGGTCACGGCCCGGCATATGCTGGCCTGAGGGTGCAATTTCGATGAACATGGCGCAGCGCTTTATGCGGCCCGCAAATGAGGTGGGCCGTCTGTCCAGAAGCACTCCTCCTGCGATGGACCCGCTGATGGCACGGTTTCTGCGCACAAGGGCATTGGTACGCACTTTCCAGTTTGATCCTTGCGCACAGTCCAACCTTTCGCCAGCCGATATCCTTTCTCAGCTGGAAAAGCGGATCGAAACGGTGGCCAGAAACCGCACGGAGCCGGATGGAGAGGACGATCAGCGCTCCGGGCTCGAGCTGATGGCTGCGCGTACGATGGAATTTACGCGGCGTCTCTCCACGGACCGCGGTGCCGCGGAACGGGCGACCGAGGGTGTGGAGGCAGCCTACCTGCTTGGCATGATCGCGATGGTCGAGGAGCTACAGGATCTGCTAGAACGCTAGCCTGCTTCGGGAAGCGGACGGCTGAGCAGTTCTTCCCAGCTTTTCAGTTCCTTCTTCGACGGATTGCCGAGAACTTCAAGAGCATGGCGCAGACGTTCGCGCACGATGTCGCGCCCGAGATGCACGGTCGCTTCGAACAGTGGGACCGAGGTCGGGCTGCCGGTGATGGCGATGAAGAAGGCGCGGACCATGAACTTGAATTTCAGGTCCAACCGAGCGGCGGTGTCGCGCAGCACGCCTTCGACCGAAGGCTTGTCCCATTCGGCCAGCTTGTCGAACTGCCACAAGGCAAGCTGATACGCCTGACGCTGCTGCTCGGCTTCGATCTTGACGTCGCGCAGCTTGGCCTCGTCCATGTCGAGACGGTTCTGGAAGAACATGGCGACCAGGCCGCCCAGATCGCCAAGCTTCTCGACGCGGCTCTGTGCCATTTCAGCGATAGGCAGCAAATATTCCTCGTTCAGCGCCCATTCGCGCACGCGGCCGAGGAATTCCGGCGCGCTCATCGTTTCGCGCAGATACCTTGCGTTGAGCCAATCCAGCTTGCCGACATCGAAAACCGGACCACCGAGCGAGATGTTGGTGAGCGCGAAATCCTCGCGCAATTCGGCCAGCGACGTCATCTCATCACCTTCCGATGCCGATTTTGCGGCGAGACCCAGGAAATTGATCAGCGCCTCCGGAAGGTAGCCGGCGCGTCGGAAGAAAAGGATGCTGGTGGGGTTCTTGCGCTTGGAAAGCTTGGACTTGTCGGCGTTGCGCAGGAGCGGAAGATGCGCCCATTTCGGCGGTTGCCATCCAAAATATTGGTACAGCAGCTCATGCTTGGGCACCGAGCTGATCCACTCTTCGCCGCGGATCACATGGGTGATGCCCATGGCATGATCGTCCACCACATTGGCCATATGATAGGTCGGGAAGCCGTCGGACTTCATCAGGATCTGCATGTCGACCTTCGACCACTCGATGCTGATCGGATCGTCGCGTAGTTCGTCCTTGAACGTGCAGACGCCTTCGCTTGGCACCCTCATACGCAGCACGAAGCTACCGTCCGGACTGTCCGCCTTGGCAGCGGCGCGGCCCTCTTCGGTGAGGCAGCGGCCGTCGTAGCGGGGCGGTTCGCCCGCCTTCATCTGCTCCTTGCGCATCGCATCGAGGCGTTCGGCCGTGCAGTAGCATTTGAAGGCGTGGCCATCGGCCTCCAGCTTCGCTGCATGTTCCTGATAGAGCGCGGTGCGTTCGGACTGGCGATAGGGACCATGCGGTCCGCCGACATCGGGGCCTTCGTCCCAGCCCAGGCCCAGCCAGCGCAGCGCCTCCAGAATCATCCGTTCCGACTGCAGTGTCGAGCGGACCTGATCGGTATCCTCGACCCGAAGAATGAACTGACCGCCGTGTTTCTTGGCGAACAGCCAGTTCATCAGCGCGATATAGGCGGTGCCGACATGCGGATCGCCGGTGGGCGAGGGCGCGACGCGGGTACGGACGGTGGTCATGAAAGAAGGTGCTTTCGGTGCTGAAAGGAGCGGATGTTGACCGCGCTCCTATCAGCGAGGCTGCCGAGCGCCAAGATCAGACCTTCAGCGGCTCCAACGCGAACAGCTTGCCGGCGATATATTTCTCGTCCTTCGGATTATAGGTCGTGGCCGGCAGAAAGCTCTGTTCGTGCAGCGCGATGTCCTTCAAGCCGTCGAGCTTGTAGGTGCCCATCTTGTGTTCGCGCGGCGGCTTGCCGTCGCGTTCCAGCGCTACGCCGTCCACGAACAGATCGTCATGGCGCATCCACAGCACATGTGGCGCCAGTTTGATATTCTGTCGGTTATAGGTCGCCGTAACGCACTTCTGACGGGCGATGGCTTCGAGCACGATTTGGTTCGGTTCCATAGGAGGTAGAATGATCCGGCAGCCGGTCGGTTGCAAGAAAATTGTGCGCTGCACCATACCGACGAGAGACGCAGCCCATGGAGCATTCGCTTGACATTTTGCGCTGCAGCATCCACTTGGGTTTGCAGCGAAGGCGGTTAATCCGTTTTGGGCGCGCGCAGCGTGTGAGCCGGAAAATCTCCGGCATCGGCCGCGCCTCTTCATCGCGAACCTCTTCACGGCAGCCTGATCACGCGGGTCGCTTCTTTTAGCGATCCGGCCGCATGCGCGGCGCGATCATCCGCATCCGCATTTCATGCGGTCCGATGGGTGAGGCGCTTCCAGGCAGCCGCCTTTTTCGAAAGATTTCATGACCCATTTTTCCGATTTCGCGCTTGGCGCGACCTTTCAGAACACCCTCAAGAGCGAAGGCTATGAGGAACCGACCCCGATCCAGCAGCAGGCCATTCCGCTGGCGCTGGAAGGCCGGGACATCCTCGGCATCGCGCAGACCGGCACCGGCAAGACGGCCGCGTTCTCGCTGCCTTCGCTCCACCGGTTGAACGAAAAGAAGCTCGGCACGGGGCGTAACCAGTGTCGTATGCTGGTGCTCGCCCCGACGCGCGAATTGGCCAAGCAGATCGCCGACAGCATGGTCACTTATGGCCGCGGCACCGGACTGTATGTCACCACCGCATTTGGCGGCGTGCCGATCAACCGGCAGAAGCGCGCACTCGCCAAGGGCGTGGACGTCCTTGTGGCAACGCCGGGCCGCCTGCTCGACCTGTACGACCAGAAATCGCTGGACCTTTCGATGGTCGAGATTCTGGTGCTTGACGAGGCGGACCAGATGCTGGACCTCGGCTTCATGCAGCCGCTGAAGCGTATCGTGAAGCTGCTGCCCTATAAGCGTCAGAGCCTTTTCTTCTCGGCCACCATGCCGAAGACCATTGCCGAGTTGAGCCAGCAGTTCCTGCGCGATCCGGCCAGGGTCTCCGTGGCGCCGCAGGCGACCACCGCCGAAAAGGTGGACCAGCGCGGACTGTTCGTGCGCAGCGAAGACAAGCCGCAAA
>JBELIU010000069.1:0-1119 GCA_042090735.1 Novosphingopyxis sp.
CGCCGACATAGTCAGTATCGATCCCGGCATAGAGATGCCCTGCATAATAATCGCGCGATCCATATTGTCCCATCGCGCGCGCGGTGATGCCGTCGGCGGGGATCGAGGTGGAGCGCAGATTGATCGCACCGCCGATGGTGCGTGGGCCGTAGCGTACGGCTGCCGCGCCCTTGCTGACTTCGACCGCTTCCATGCGGCCGATGGCGGGGAAATAATAGGCGGCGGGCGCGGCATAAGGCGCGGGCGCGATCAGCACGCCGTCTTCCATCAGCGTGATGTTGCCGGAGCGCTCCACCGGCGTTCCGCGCAGGCCGATGTTGGGGAACAACCCGAAGCCGTCCTCTTCCTGCAGGTTCACGCCCGGCACCTGTCGCAGCACGCGGTTTGGATCGGAATAATCGAAGAGGCGCAATTCCTGCGTGTCGACCAGCGTCGCCGATCCGGCAATTGCATCGGGATCGACGTGACCTTCCACCGTGATGATGGAATCGACGGAGTTCACCAGAGCTTCCTGCTCGGTCTGCGGCACGGCGGGCGCGGGCGCTTCGGGCGTTTCTGCAGCGGCCGCAAAAGGTGCGAACAGGGCGACGGCCATCGCCACCGGCGAGGTCGTGAAACGCAACATGGGATCCTCCATAAAATCGCGCGCCGCCAACATGCGGGCACCCATCCATTCCGTGGGCAGCGTCCATAGAGCGGAATCGCATTCTGTCAATGAGAGTAGTTCGCAATATCGATTATGCGGCCTGTGGTTGCGTGCGATAGACACGCTGTAAACCACTATTCTTGGCCGCATCCGCGGGGCTCCTGAACTCGGTGCCACTCTCTCCCTTTTTCCCATCGACTGCCGCTTGTCCGCCCCATCGCATTCGTACATGGCGTGATCGGCATGAAGGCGCTGCGCAATCCGATCAGGCTGATTCCCCTGCTGTTCCTCGGCGCGATCGCGATCGGCACGATTCTGCTCAGCCTCCCCGTCGCCACCGCGGACGGCACCCGCGCGCCGCTGATGACCGCGCTGTTCACCGCCACGTCGGCGGTGGCGGTGACCGGGCTGATCGTGGAAGATACGCCAACCTATTGGTCCGGCTTCGGCCAGGTGGCGATCATGGCGATGTT
>JBELIU010000069.1:1129-12324 GCA_042090735.1 Novosphingopyxis sp.
GCTTACGCTTACGCCCCCTCGCCGCCGTGGGCGGCGCAGCGTGTGGGGGGAGCCCCCCCTTCATGCCCAAGAGCACGCTGGCGCCCACGGCAGCGGCAGGCGGCGGCCTCGGCATCATGACTGCGGCCACGCTGTTCGGGCTGATCGCCGGCCGCGGCTTCGGCCTGCGCGACCGGATGGCAACGCATGTCGAACGCAGCCGCCTGAACCTCATTTCCGCGCCGTCGGTGATCCGCATGATCGTCGGCATCACGATCACCGTCGAACTGACCGTGGCGATCGTGCTGATGCTCCGCTTCGCGACACGCTGGGACATGTCCTGGGGCCAGGCCGCATGGCACGGCCTGTTCCAGTCGGTAAGCGCGTTCAACAATGCCGGCTTCTCCACCTTTTCGGACAGCCTCATGGGTTTTCAGGGCGACGCGCTGATTCTGGTGCCGATCGGGCTGTCGGTAATCTTCTCCGCGCTCGGCTTTCCGGTGATGGAGGACTGGCGCGAACATGGCTGGCGCTGGCGGCAGTGGACGCTGCATTCCAAGATGACGCTGGCGGGCACGCTCCTCCTCCTGCTGGGCGGGTTCGCGGCGATCCTGGCGATGGAGTGGGACAATCCGGCAACGCTGGGGCCGATGGGCCTGGGCGGGAAAGTCCTCAATGCCGCCTTCCACTCGGTGATGCCGCGCACCGCGGGTTTCAACAGTCTGGATCTCGGCACGATGCGCGAGGAGACCCTAGTGGTGAACAATGTGCTGATGTTCATCGGCGGCGGCAGCGCGGGCACGGCGGGCGGGATCAAGATCACCACCTTCATGGTGCTGCTCGCCATCGTTCTGGCCGAGGTGCTGTCGCGGCGCGATGCGGGCATGTTCGGGCGCCGCTTCGGCCACGCGATCGAGCGGCAGGCGCTCACCGTCGCCTCGATCGCGCTGTTGCTGGTGCTGTGCGCGACGATGTTCATCAGCTCGGTCACCGCGCTGGCGTTCGAAGATATCCTGTTCGAAACTATCTCCGCCTTTTCCACCGTCGGCCTGTCCACCGGCATCACTGCCCAGCTGCCGCCATCGGCGCTGCTTGTGCTGGTGATGCTGATGTTCGTCGGGCGAGTGGGCACGATCACCGCGGCCACCGCCCTTGCCCTTGGCGGAAGCGAGCGCCGCTACCGCTATCCCGAGGAGAACCCCATTGTCGGCTGACAAGAGAAAACCCGTACTCGTCGTGGGCCTGGGCCGCTTCGGCAGCGCTGTTGCCACCACGCTGGAACGCATGGGACACGAAGTGCTGGGCGTGGACGTGAACGGCGATTTCGTGCGCGAACACAAGGATGCGCTGACCCAGGTGGTCGAGGCGGATGCGACCGAGGTCGATACGCTGAAGCAGCTCGGCGTGGCCGATTTCGATACCGCCATCGTGGCCATCGGCACCAATGTGGAGGCCAGCCTGCTGGTCGTTCTGGCGCTGGTTGACATGGGGCTGAACAATGTCTGGGCGAAGGCCAACACCGATCGCCACGGCCGCCTGCTGGAGCGCACCGGCGCGCACCATGTCGTGTTCCCCGAACGGAAGATGGGGGAGCGCGTCGCCCATCTGGTGAACGAGCGCCTGCTCGATTTCATCGCGTTCGACGCGGAGTTCGCCATCGCCCGGCTGAAGGCGCCCGAAACCGTCGTCGGCCTGCCGCTGATGATGAGCGATTGCCGCAAGAAATTCGACGTGACGGTGGTCGGCGTGAAGCGGGCAGGAGAAGATTTCATCCACGCGGTGCCCGACACGATCATCTTTCCCGATGACGAGCTGGTGGTTTCCGGCCGCATCCGCGACATCGAGAAATTCGCCGCGATTTGAGCGGGCGAAGGGCGAACTTTGCCATCTTCCTGTAAGAACACGAAAGTTTAAGGTTATCAGTCTATTTCCGCGCCGTGGATATCGGGAATCACAATTTCGCGCTTACCGAGAGCGATCGCCTTGCCGCGCTGGCGGACCTTGCGATTCTGGACAGTGGGGAAGAACGCGAATTCGATGCGATCACCAAAATGGTGGCATCGGTGCTTGGCGTTCCCAGCGCGGCGGTGAGCCTGGTTGGGGAAGACCGCCAATGGTTCAAATCGCGCCACCATGTCGATTTCACCGAGACGCCCCGCGACGTCGCCTTTTGCGATCGCGTGGTGAAGCAACGGGCTCCGATCGTCGTGCTCGACACTCTGGAAAACGAGCTATTCCGCGATAATCCGCTGGTGACCGGCGAACCGCATATCCGCTTCTATGCCGGCGCGCCGGTCTTCACCCGCGCCGGCCATTGCATCGGCAGTCTGTGCGCCATCGATGGGACTCCCCGCGCCGCCTTCACCCAAGCGGAGGGCGTTTTTCTGCAAGAGCTGGCCATGGTGGTGGGAGAACTGATCGAGGCGCGGCGCGCCCGGTGGGAATCGACCATCGCGGCGGAAGTGGTGGCGTCCACCCCGGACGCCGTGCTCGCCACCAACCATGCCGGGCAAATTGTCTACTGGAACAAGGCGGCGCAGATCATCTTCGGCCATTCGGCGGAAGAAGCGCTCGGCCGGCCCATCACCCACTTCATTCCGCTCGGTTCCGGCAACTGGAAAGCGGGCGAGTTCGACGCGCGGCGGAAGGATGGCTCGGTTTTTCCCATCGAGATGTCACCGGCGTCATGGGGAAGTTCGAGCCACGGAGGCAATGCAGCGGTGGTGCGCGATATCACCGCGCGCAGGCGGCTTCGGGCAGAACGTGACAGCAGCCAGAAGTTCCTGGATGCCGTGGTCACCAACCTGCCCTCGATGCTGTTCGTCAAGGATGTCGAGACGCAGCGCTATCTGCTGGTCAATCGCAAGGTCGAGGATCTGATCGGTCGTTCGGCGCAGAGTATGATCGGCAAGGATGATGCCGAGCTGTTCGCCGAACAAGGCGCACAGTATAAGCGGAATGACCAGAAGGCGATTGCCAGCGGGGTGCCCCAACAGACGGAGGCCGAATTCGAACGCGACAACGGGGAGCGGATCAATGTCCGCACCACCCGCGTGCTCATCGACGGGCCCGACCGGCCGGATCAGTATCTCCTCGGACTGTCCGAAGACGTCACGGAAATGCGCCGATACGAGGCCGAGCGCTGGCGGCTATCGCCATACCATGTGCTGACCGGCCTGCTGAACCGCGCGAGTTTTCTGGAGCGGGTGGACCAGCTGATCGCCGACGCGGAGCCCTTTGCTTTGCTCAATATCGATCTCGACCGGTTCAAGTCGGTCAACGACCAGTTCGGCCATGTCGCTGGGGACGAGGTCCTGAAACAGATCGGCGAACGGCTCAACAGCATCGCCGATGAGGATACGGAGACCGCGCGGATCGGCGGCGATGAGTTTGTGTGTCTACTGACAGGCTACGCGCTGCGCGCGCGCGCGCTGCGCACGTCTGAAGACATCATCGACAGCATTTTCTCGCCGATCTGTGCGGGCGGGATTACCGCGCATATCGGCGCTTCGATCGGCGTAGTGCTGCACCCCGACGACGGCGAGAGCATCGAGACGCTGCGCCAGAATGCCGACATCGCGATGTACCGCGCCAAGCTGGAGGCCAAGCGCCAGCCCTGCTTTTTCGACGACCAGATGGACGCGGCGGAGCGCGACCGCCGCACGCTGGAAAGCCATTTGCACGCAGCCGTGGAACAAGGTGCGATCGAAGTGGCCTATCAGCCGATCATCGAGGCGATGGGCGGGGACATCATCGGCTTCGAGGCGCTGGCCCGCTGGACGCAGACGGACCGGGGGCCGGTGCCGCCGGACCTGTTCATCGCGATGGCCGAGGATTGCGGGCTGATCGAACAGCTGGGCGAACAGGTGCTGCGCCAGGCCTGCCGCGATGCCTGCCGCTGGCCGGCCTCCATCAAGGTTTCGGTGAACCTCTCCCCGCGCCAATTCTACTCCGGCCGCCTGGTCGACACGATCATGGCCGTGCTCGAAGAAACCGGCCTTCCGGCGCATCGCCTGCAGCTGGAAGTGACCGAGAACCTCGTGATCCAGAATGCGATGGAGGCGTTTGCGCAGCTCCAGCAACTGAGGGACTTCGGCATCCGCATATCGATCGACGATTTCGGCATCGGTTATTCCTCGCTCAGCTATTTCCAGAGCTTCAATTTCGACACGGTGAAGATCGACAAGTCGTTCGTGTCGGAGATCGAAGGATCGCAGGCGGCCAAGGCGATCGTCACCGCCGTCGTCGGCTTGGCGCGCCAATTGTCCATGGCGGTCGTGGCCGAAGGCGTGGAAACCTTTCAGCAGCAGCGCATGCTGGAAGATCTGGGCTGCACCCATCTGCAGGGCTATCTGTTCAGCCAGCCAGTCGCCCAGAAAGAGATCGACCGGATTGTCAGCGTCAGCGCACGGCCCCGCTCGACGAAGCCGTCAGGCCCTGCCGCTGGGTACGTCGTCCCGATCGTGCAGCCATCCGTACTGCGTGCGATGCCGGTTTCTGGTTCGCGGGCCTAGCCTTCGGGTAGCCAGCGCCTCTGCCCCCTTATTCACCCCCGCGCGCGGCGATCATGTCTTCCACACGCACGAACTTCTCGCGCGGCGCACCCTTCATGGCGCGGGCCACCTCCGCCTCGTCGATCTTCTGCCAGTCGGCAAAGGTCACGATATCGACCCCGCGCTCTTCCAGCAGCGCGTCCAGTCCGGTACGGCCGGCCTTGCCCGCTCCCTCGCCGATATCCTCCGCGATGCGTTCGACCAGCTCATAGCCATCCGGGCGATTGGTGCCGATCGTGCCCGTCGACCCGCGCCGCGCCCAGCCGACGCAATAGAGGCCCGGCAGGATCCGGCCATCCTGATTGGCAAAGCGGCCCGCCCCCTCATCATAGGGCACGCCTTCGATCGGCGGGCTGCGATAGCCGATACAGGTGACTACGAGCTGGGCGGGGATGTCGTACGTGTCGCCGGTGCCGCGCGGGCGATGCTCGCCGTCCAGTTCGGTGCGTTCCACCCGCACCGCCTCGACACGATCCTCGCCCAGGATCGCGACGGGCGAGGCGAAGAAATCGAACGCGATCGACTTGGCCTTGCCCTCGCCATCCGCACTCCGTGCGAAATCGCGCAGGAGGGCGACCGACTTGCGCTGGCCCGGCTCCAGCCCCTCATCCTCGGCCTCGGGCGGCAAATCCGTCGGTTCGACGCGCGGCACGGCATTGTCGAGGTGGCCCAGCTCACCCAGCTCCTTGGGCGTCATCGCGATCTGGTGCGGCCCGCGCCGACCCAATATCGTGATCGTCCGCGTGCCCGCCGTCTCCAGCGCATCCAGCGCGTGGCGTGCAATGTCGCTGCCCGCGAACTCCGCGCCCGTCTTGGACAGGATACGCGCCACGTCCAGCGCCACATTGCCATTGCCGATCACCACCACATCGCGCCCGTCCAGCGGCGGATCGATGGCGGCGAAATCGGGGTGGCCGTTATACCAGCCGACAAAGGCCGCGCTGCCGTAAACTCCGGCCAGATCGCTTCCCGGCAGATCGAGCACGCGGTCGTGCGGCGCACCGGTGGCCAGCACCACCGCATCGTACAGCTCCATCAGTTCGCCGATGGCGATGTTTTCCCCCAGCGTGACATGACCGACGAAGCGCACATTGTCGCTCAGCGCGACTTTCTCGTAACGCCGCGCAACTTTCTTGATCGACTGGTGATCGGGCGCCACGCCGAAGCGGATGAGGCCGAAGGGCGTCGGCAGCCGGTCGAGAATATCGACCCGTACATCATTGCCGAACGCCTTCTGCGCGGCCTCCGCGGTGTAATAGCCCGCAGGGCCCGATCCGACGATCGCGATGTGACGCATGGCGGCTCTCTCCTTCGCGGCAGAGGCTAGCGGCTGGGCCTACGAGGGCAAGGGGGTTAGGCCCTACTTGAAAACATCCGTTCGCCCTGAGCCTGTCGAAGGGCCGTACTGTCTCGCGGTCTGAAGCTAAGCCAAGAAGGAAGAACGGTGCTTCGACAAGCTCAGCACGAACGGATTCGGAGACGGGCAACAAAAAGGGGCAGGAGAATATCCCCTGCCCCAATATGCTCTTCTCGATCCGCAATCAGCTCCGCGGCGGCACCGGTTCGGGCGGCGCGTCGCTATCCAGCTCCGGTACCTCGATGATGCCGCGCGCCACGTTGCTCTTGCGGTACCCGTAGAGGAAATAGATCACCAGGCCGATCCCGCCCCAGACGGGCAGCACCAGCATCGCCTCCACCGGCAGGCTGACATACAGGCCCACAGTGCCGACGATGGCAAGCGGCGCGACGATCCAGATGAACGGCGTCCGGAACGGGCGCTCGCGGTCCGGCTGCGTGCGGCGCAGGATCAGCACCGACAGCGCCACCATGAAGAAGGCGAAGAGCGTGCCCGAGTTGGAGATATCGGCCAGCTTGCCCACCGGCAGGAACGCCGCGAAAGCGGCCACCGCAACGCCGGTGATCATGGTGATGACGTGCGGCGTGTTCCACTTGGGGTGGATCTTGGCCAAGCCCGTGGGCAGCAGCCCGTCGCGCGACATCACGAAGAAGATACGCGTCTGGCCGAACAGCATGATCAGGATTACCGAAGGCAGGCCCAGGAACGCGGCGATACCGATGGCATTGCCGAGCCAGGGATGCCCCGCCTCACGCAGCACGAAGGCCAGCGCTTCCTTGGAACAGACCAGCGGTTCGCGGCCCATCGCAAGCAGGCTCTGGCACTGTTCGGCAAAGGGCGTGGAGCCGGGCTGCAGCAACGCGCCGCCCGCGCCGACGATCGGCTGCGCGCCGACGGTGCCGATCGCGCCGGCCGAAACCAGCAGATAGAACACCGTGCAGATGCCGAGCGCGCCGATCAGGCCGATCGGCACGTTGCGCTGCGGGTTCACCGTTTCCTCCGCCGCCGTGGAGACTGCATCGAAACCGACATAGGCGAAGAAGATCGAAGCTGCCGCGCCCAGTGCGCCAAGGCCGGAACCGAGCCCAGGACCGGTCCAGCCATTGGGCATGAACGGCTGGAAATTCTGCCCGTTCAGCATGGGAAGGGTGATGACGATGAAGATGACGAGCGCGGTCACTTTCACGGTCACCAGCACGGCGTTTACGCGCGCGCTCTCGGTCGTCCCGATCATCAGCAAACCGGTGATCACCAGCGCGATCAGCATAGCCGGCAGGTTGATGAAGCCGCCCGGCGCGTAGAAGCCCTGCGTCAGCGCGGGTGGAAGGTTTATCCCCGCATTCGCCAACAAGCCGACGAAATAGCCCGACCAGCCGACCGAAACAGCGCTGGCCGACACCGCATATTCCAGGATCAGCGCGAAGCCGACCATCCAGGCCAAAAGCTCGCCCATCACGGCATAGGTATAAGTGTAGGCAGACCCGGCCACCGGCACCATCGATGCCAGTTCGGAGTAACAGAGTGCGGCGACAGCGCACACGAGGCCGGCAATGACAAAACTCCACATCATGCCGGGGCCCGCTTTCTGCGCGGCCTCCGATGTCAGCACGAAAATGCCGGTGCCGATGATCGCGCCGACGCCGAGCAGCGTCAGCTGCCACGGCCCGAGGGTGCGCGTGAGCGATTTCTTTTCCGCCGTTGCGAGAATCGCATCGAGCGGCTTTACGCGTCCGAATATCATGAAGGTGTGGACCTCTCCCTGGAACGCGAAGGCCCACCCACCACGTCCGGCATACAGCCGACCGAATCCCTTATGCCGATTTACGCCGCTTGCAATGGGAAAAGCGGTGGGGGAAGACGGCTTCCATGACCTCATCGAGCCAGCTCCGCCCGTGCGTTTCCCGCCACGCTTTTCTCCGTCACGCCAAAAGCCGGCGCGCGATGCTTGCGCTGGCGTTTTCGGCAAGTTTGCTGATGACTGCGGCATGCGCTCCGATCAGCTCTGCTGAACGCACCGGTGCGCCCTTGGTGCGGCTTACCCCCGAGCAGGCGGTGATGAATGCTGCCGAAGTGGCGCCGCAAGGTGTCAGCGGCCTGTTCGAGATGACAGTGCGCGCCAGCGGAGTCGCCGATGGCGGACGCCTTTATCTCAATTCGCAGGCCGATTATCGCGATCCGCGCAATATGAGCGTCGTTTTGACGCCTGCCTTGCAGACGGAGCTGCGCGCGCGTTTCGGCGCGGGGCCGGGTTCGTTTCTGCAAGGAAAACGCATTGCGGTTCGGGGCACGGCGCGGCGCGTGCGTATCGCTTTCACTGCCAACGGTCGGCCCACTCAAAAATATTACTATCAGACCCATCTCGTTCTGGAGCGCGCGAGCGACCTCAGCGTGGCGCCCCCGCCGATCTGATCGTCGCGCCCCGCCCATTGGCTGCGCGCGGCCTCGAGCCAGCGGACAAAGGCGGAACTCCGCCTTGTATCGCCGCGTTATGCGGGCTCGCCCGCCGATAAACTTCCGGCCTCCGCTGGATCGGTTTGGGCCTCAAGAAAGGTCTTCCCCATGCGATTGATCAAACTCGCCCTCTCCGGCGTCGGTATGGCCGCGCTTGCCGCCTGCAGCGGCGGCGGCGAACAGCCCGAAGCACAGCCGTCCACCGAAGCGGCTGCCGATGCTGGCGCGGCGCAGGCACCCGCCGTCGCCGCCGACCATGTGCGCGGCGCGCTGACAGCGATGACCGATGCATCGCTCACCGTGCAAACCTATGATGGACAGAGCGTGGACGTGCCGACCGGCAACGACACCGCTTACGCCTGGGTGGTTCCGGCAACGCTCGCCGACGTAAAGGACGGCGACTTCATCGGCACCGCGACGACGGGCCCGAAGGACGCGCTGCGCGCCGTGGAAGTGGTGATATTCCCCGAATCCATGCGCGGTAGCGGCGAAGGCCATTATGAATGGGATACGCCCGGCGTGATGGCGGCCAGCGGCGGTGGCAACGGCGGATCCAGCGCGATGACGAATGGTACGGTCCGGCAGCAGAGCGCCATGACCAACGGCACCGTTCAGCAGCAAAGCGCCATGACCAACGGCACGGTGACGGACGCGACCAGCGCTGGCAATGCCGGAAAGGCGCTGACCATCGCCTATGAAGGCGGCACCGCCGAGGTCGCCGTTCCCGAAGGTACACCGATCGTGCGCTTCGAACCTGCGGACCGATCCATCCTGAAGGCGGGCCAGAAGCTTTTCATCAAGAAGCCCGGCGATGCAGCCGCGGCGCAGTTCGTCGCTGTCGGCAAGGACGGTCTAACCCCGCCGATGTAAGGCAGTTTCGACAGAACACCACGGAAGCACATCTTCCGAAGACAGTGCGCGGGCCGGCCATGTTCCGGCCCGCGCCAATGGCACCGCCACATGCCGGATGACAGCCGCGCCCGCGCAGGCTATTTGCGCGCTCGACATGACAGACCTCTCCAAAATCCGCAATTTCTCGATCATCGCGCATATCGACCATGGCAAGTCCACCCTGGCCGATCGCCTCATCCAGTTGACCGGCGGGCTGACCGAGCGCGAGATGTCGAGCCAGGTGCTCGACAATATGGATATCGAGCGCGAGCGCGGCATCACCATCAAGGCGCAGACCGTGCGGCTGGATTACACCGCGCAGAATGGCGAGACCTACGAGCTGAACCTCATGGACACGCCCGGTCATGTCGACTTCGCCTATGAGGTCAGCCGCAGCCTGGCCGCGTGCGAGGGCGCGCTGCTGGTGGTGGACGCGGCGCAGGGCGTGGAGGCACAGACGCTGGCGAACGTCTACCAGTCGATCGAGCATGACCATGAGATCGTCTCTGTCATCAACAAGATCGACCTGCCTGCCGCCGAGCCGGACAAGGTCCGGACCGAGATCGAGGATATAGTCGGCATCGGCGCCCATGGCCCGTGGCAGGACGGCGGCGCGGTGCTCGCCAGCGCGAAGTCCGGCATCGGCATGGAAGAGGTGCTGGAAGCCATCGTTCATCGTATCCCCCCGCCGACGGGGGACCGCGACGCGCCGTTGAAGGCCATGCTCGTCGACAGCTGGTACGATCCCTATCTGGGCGTCGTCATCCTGGTGCGCGTCATGGACGGCGTGCTGAAGAAGGGCATGAACATCCGCTTCATGCAGCAGGGTTCGCAGCATCTGGTGGACCGCGTGGGCTGCATGAAGCCCAAGATCACCCAGCTGCCCGAACTTGGCCCCGGCGAGATCGGCTTCATCACCGCGCAGATCAAGGAGGTGGCTGATACCGCGGTGGGCGACACCATCACCACCGTGAAGGGCGGCGCGGACAAGGCGCTGCCGGGCTTCAAGGAAGTGCAGTCGGTGGTGTTCTGCGGCCTCTTTCCGGTCGACGCGGCGGATTTCGAGAAACTGCGCGAAAGCATCGGCCGCCTGCGCCTCAACGACGCCAGCTTCACCTTCGAGATGGAAACGAGCGCGGCCTTGGGCTTCGGCTTCCGCTGCGGCTTCCTGGGCTTGCTGCATTTGGAGATCATCCAGGAGCGCCTCACCCGCGAATATGATCTCGATCTCATCACCACCGCGCCGTCCGTCGTCTACCGCATGACGATGACCGACGGCAGCGTGCAATATCTCCACAATCCCGCCGATTATCCCGATCCCGTCCATATCGATCATATGGAGGAGCCCTGGATCAAGGCGACCATCTACACGCCGGACGATTATCTCGGCTCCATCCTGAAGCTGTGTCAGGACCGGCGCGGCATCCAGACGGAGCTGACCTATGTCGGCGGCCGCGCGCAGGTGGTGTACGAGCTGCCGCTGAACGAGGTCGTGTTCGATTTCTACGACCGTCTGAAGTCGATATCGCGCGGCTATGCCAGCTTCGATTACGAGCAGATCGGCCTGCGCGAAGGCGATCTCGTCAAGATGAACATCCTGGTGAACAACGAGCCGGTCGACGCGCTCGGCATGGTCGTCCACCGCCAGCAAGCCGAAATCCGCGGCCGCCAGCTGTGCGAGCGCCTGAAGGACCTGATCCCCCGCCATTTGTTCAAAATCCCGATTCAGGCCGCCATCGGCGCCAAGGTGATCGCCCGCGAGACGATCAGCGCGATGCGCAAGGACGTAACCGCCAAATGCTATGGCGGCGACATTAGCCGGAAGAAGAAGCTGCTGGAAAAGCAGAAAAAGGGCAAAGCGAAGATGCGGGAGTACGGGAATGTCAGCATCCCGCAGGAGGCGTTCATTGCCGCGCTGAGGATGGGGGAGGAGTGAGCCTAGTAGGAGCTACGTGGTCATTTCC
>JBELIU010000070.1:0-12319 GCA_042090735.1 Novosphingopyxis sp.
TTCGAAGGCATATTCCAGAAGGTAGCGGATCGCCGGTTTGCCACGCAGGAGGCCAACGAATATGGTGATCGCGAACAGTGCGTAGATCCCGGTCGGCTTATGCTGAATGAAAGCAGGATCGCCGAAATATATGGTGAGACCGCCAAAACCGATGACCAGAATTGCCGAGAGCCACAGCATCGGCGATATCTTGCCGAGCAGGACGCGCGAGAGAATGAGGGCGGCGATGATCGCCACCATGAACACGCCGGTCGAATAGATCGCGGCCGACACCGGATTCTCGCCCGGATCGAACAGGCGGTAGGACAGGAAAAACAGCAGCAGCGGCCCGAAGTCGAGGGCAAAGCTAAGCAGGCCGTTCTTTTTCTTGGGCGGCGCGGCGCCGGTTGCCGCGGAAGGGCCGTGAGCATCGGTCACTGCGTGTCTCCGGCGATGGCGGCGGCCAGCTCATCGGGATCGAAGGGCTTGAGATCATCAAGCGTCTCTCCGACGCCGATGGCATGGATCGGCAGCCCTTGCGTTTTTGCCGCTGCTACCAGCACGCCGCCGCGCGCGGTGCCGTCCAGCTTGGTCATGACGAGGCCGGTAACGTCCGCCACTTCCTTGAACGTCTCGATCTGGTTGATCGCATTCTGGCCGGTGGTCGCGTCCAGCACGAGCACTACATCATGCGGCGCTTCGGGGTTGAGACGGCCCAGCACGCGGCGGATCTTGGACAGCTCGTCCATCAGCTCGCGCTTGTTTTGCAGGCGCCCGGCGGTGTCCACGATCAGCACGTCGATGCCGGTCGCGGTCGCTTCCTTCACCGCGTCGTAAACGATGCCGGCCGCGTCGCCGCCTTCTTTGCCGCTGATGATGGGAATGCCGATCCGGTCCGCCCAGATCTTCAGCTGGCCGATCGCGGCGGCGCGGAACGTATCGCCGGCTGCCAGCATGACGCCGTAATCCTGCTCCACGAAATTATGCGCAAGCTTGGCGATGGTTGTCGTCTTGCCCGATCCATTGACGCCGATGACGAGTATCACCTGCGGACGCGGAAAGGCGTCGATCTCCAGAGGTTCGGCAACCGGGCGCAGGATCGCCGCGATCTCGCGTTCGACCACCTGCATCACCGCATATTCGGTGACGCCGCCTTCGAATCGCTCGGCGGCCAGCTTGTCGCGGATCTGCGCGGCGGTTTCCGGGCCGAGATCGGACATGATCAGCGCATCCTCGATCTGGTCGAGGTCATGCGGCTCCAGCCGTCCGGCACCAACGATGCCGGCGAGATTGCCGCTAAGGCGCTGGCTGGTGCCTTTCAGACCGCCAAACAGCCGGTCGCGCCAGCTCGGCTTGCTGCTCATGCTGCTTCTCCGATGAGGGTTTCATTATCGATTTGCGTGACGCGCAAAGAAGAGATGCCGCCGATCTGCGCTTGCCGGTCCGCGGGAACGCGCACTCTGGCGAAGTTTGGCGCGTGGCCGTGGCCGTCTTTCTCCACCACCACAGGTTGCACGCTGCCGATCAGCGAGTGCAGCCATGCCGCGCGGCGGCGCTCCACCGCCTCGCGAAGCCGCGCGGCGCGATGCTTGATCGCGGGCCCGTTCACTTGCGGCATGCGCGCGGCCGGGGTTCCGGTGCGCGCGGAATAAGGGAAGATATGGCCGTGCACGATGTCGCACTCATCCACGATGCGCAGACTGTTTTCGAACATCGCATCGCTTTCCGTCGGAAAGCCGGCAATGATGTCCGCGCCGACCGCGATTTCGGGGCGGGCCGACTTCAGTCGTTCAACCAGTCCGATGGCCTGCGCGCGGCTGTGGCGGCGCTTCATCCGCTTCAGGATCATGTCGTCGCCCGCCTGCAACGATAGATGGATATGCGGCATCACGCGCGCTTCCTGCGTCAGCAGCGTGAACAGCCGATCATCCACCTCGATCCCGTCGAGCGAGGAGAGGCGCAGGCGCGGAAGGGCGGGGACGGCGGCAAGGATGCGTTCGACGAGCTGGCCGAGATTTTGCGTGCCGGGCAGGTCCGCACCGTAGCTGGTGACGTCGACGCCGGTCAGCACGATCTCGCGAAAGCCCTCGTCCACCAGCGCCTTGATGCGGTCTACGACTGCGCCTGCGGGCACCGATCGGCTGTTTCCGCGGCCGTAGGGAATGATGCAGAAGGTACAGCGATGGTCGCAGCCATTCTGCACTTCCACGAAAGCACGGGCGCGGTCCGAAAAGCTGGCGGCAAGATGCGGCGCGGTCTCGCGCACGGCCATGATGTCGGACACGCGGATTTTCGCGTCCGTGCCCGCATCGAATGCCGGGGAAGGATACAGGCTTGCGTCCGCCTTGTCCGCATTGCCGATGACGCGGGCGACTTCGGGCATGCCGGCAAAGTCCTGCGGCGCGATCTGCGCGGCGCATCCGGTCACCACGATACGGGCGTCCGGGCGGCGCTTATGGGCTCGGCGGATGGCCTGGCGCGTGCGGCGCACGGCCTCGTTCGTCACCGCGCAGCTGTTCACCACGATCAGATCGTCGCGGCTGCCGAGCGAGGCGGCGATCGCATCGCTCTCGGCAATGTTGAGCCGACAACCGAGCGAGATGGTCTCGGTCATCCGAAGCGGCTCCAGTCGGTGCGCCCATCGAACAGATAGGTGGCAGGGCCGCTCATCCGCACCGCTTCGCCCTCAGCCCAGGAAATGGTGAGGACGCCGCCGGGCAAATGGACCGCAACGGGACTCTGCACCTTCTTCAGTCGGATGGCCGCGACGCCGGTGGCGCAGGCTCCCGAACCGCAGGCGAGCGTAAGCCCCGCGCCGCGCTCCCAAACCCGCAGATCGATGCCGCCGTCGGCGCGAATGGCGGCGACGTTCACATTGACGCGCGCAGGAAACAGCGAGTCATGTTCGATCTCCGGCCCGAGGGTGGCCAGATCGATCGTATCGACATCGTCGACGAAGAACACCGCATGGGGATTGCCGATGTTGACGGCCATCGGATGCGCAAGCGGGCCGTAGCCGACGGGCATCGCCGCGGTATCGACGGCGTAAGCGAGAGGGATGGCTTCCCAATCGAACCGCGGCTCGCCCATCGCCACCTGCGGAAGATCGCCGGTGACGCCTTGCAGCAGGCCTGCGCTGGTTTCGATATCGATATCGCGCCCGATCAGGGCCACGACGCAGCGGGTGGCGTTGCCGCAGGCCTCCGCCTCGCTGCCATCCGCATTGTAAATCCGCATGCGCAGGTCCGCACGATCGCTCTGCTCGAGCACGATCAGTTGATCGCAGCCGATGCCCTGATGCCGATCGGCGATGGCGGCAGCCATGGCGGGGGAGGGTGCGAAGGCTTCCTCGCGCGCATCGACGATGACAAAGTCGTTGCCGAGCCCGTGCATCTTGTGAAAGCGGCCATTGTGCATGGCCCGCGCTTTAGGTTCGCGGCGCTCTCAAGTCCAGCGGTGCCGGGGGCTGCCGTCAGCGCGCGGCGCGGCGCTTGTCGTCTTCCATCAGCGCCGCGGTTTCGCGCTGCGCGTCGGTGACGATCGGCATGCCGTATTCGCCGAGCAGGCGGCGGGCGCCTTCGATGCCGACGGGGCGGCTGTAATGATAGCCCTGGCCGATCTCCGCGCCCAGATCGCGCATCGTTGCGGCCGCTTCCGCATCCTCGATGCCCTCGGCCGTGACGGGCAGGCCCAGGCTGTCGCCAAGCCCCACCACGGCCTTCACGATGGCGCGGCTGTCGGCGCTTTCGGCCATCGAGAGAACGAAGCTCTTGTCGATCTTGATCCGGTCGAACGGCAGCGCGCGCAGATGCGACAGCGAACTGTAGCCCGTCCCGAAATCATCGAGCGCTACGCGGATGCCCTGGTTCTTCAGGCTGATGACGATCGTCTGCGCCAGTTCCAGATTCTCGAACAGCGAGCTTTCCGTGATTTCCACCACCAGCCGCCGTGCGGGAAAGCCGGTTTCGGTCAGCAACTTCACGATCTTCTGCGCCATCCACTGATCGCGCAGCTGGACGGGCGAGATATTCACCGACAGCGAGACATGGTCCGGCCATGCGCGCGCCTCGACCATCGCCTGCTCCATGATGGCGAGCGAAAGGCTTTCGATCAGCGACGTGTCTTCGGCGATGGAGATAAAGGTGTCGGGTTCCACCAGCATGCCGTCGTGCATCCAGCGGGCCAGCATCTCGAAACCGATCAGCTGTCCGCTGGCGAGATCGATCTGCGGCTCGAAATAGGGCATGAATTCGCCGAGCGGAATGCCGCGGCGGATGGCGAGCTCGACATCGTTGCGGCTGTGAAGTTCGTCCTCCATGCCCGGCTCGAACCAGGCGAAGCGGTCCTTGCCCAGACGCTTGGCGGCATACATCGCGATGTCCGCGCGCCGCATGAGAATCTCGACGCTTTCCGCGCCGCTCTTGCTCGTGCTGATGCCGATTGATGTGGTGACGTCGAAGGCGTGCTTCTCATGCACGACCGGCTGGGCAACCGTCTCGACCAGGTTCAAGGCGATCTTTTCCACCGTTTCAGGGGCTTCGGGATCGTAAAGGATAACGCAGCCGAACTCGTCTCCGCCAAGCCGCGCGAGCAGTGCTTCGGGCGGTGCCACTTCGGACATACGCGCTGAAATGGCGCTCAGCACCGCATCGCCCGCTTCATGGCCGTACAGATCGTTGATCCGCTTGAAATCGTCGAGGTCGAGCATGAGGAATGCGAGCTGGCGACCGCTCTTGCGCGCCACCATGAACAGCTCCGCCGCGCTCTCGGCAACCGCGCGCCGGTTGGCAAGCCCGGTCAGCGGATCGGTGACGGCAAGCTTGTTCGCGCGGTCCTCCGCGGCGATGCGCTCCCCCATCTCGCTCATCAGTTCACGATAACGCCGCCATCCGAAGATGATCAGCGCGATGTTGAGCAGGAGCGCCGAAACCATGAGGTTGTCGGTCTCGCCCACGCCCTGAAGCTGGCGGACCACGGCCGATACCACCGATCCGCCAGTGCCTACGAACAGGATGATGGCGGCGAACAGGATCCCGCCGGCAATCACATCGCGCTGCGCCCTCTTCGGCGCACGAATTCCAGTGTTGCTCGTGCTCATATTCATGGGTCCGACCCGTCAGTGAGCGCCTTCCTTGCCAAAAACTTGCAAAGATAAGGTTAATGTGGCCTTACGTCCGCCGCCTTTGACAGCCGGGCGAACGGGCCGGGCAGGGGCGCCGCTGCATTGGGATTGCATTCGGCCGCGCGCTGCGTTAAGGGCGCATCGCTAGGCAGCCCTTCGGGGACGCTATCAAGTTATCCGGTTGTCTCATGCAATCGCGCTGGTCGGCGAGTTTTCGCCCACCGGCGATTTTTGCGTTTGGCGCCGGGCGGGAAGGTATTCGGGTTTATGTTCGAGAAGCTGAGCGACAGGCTTTCCGGCACGTTCGACCGGCTGAAGGGCCGGGGCGCGCTGTCCGAAGCGGACGTGCGCGCGGCGCTGCGCGAGGTCCGTATCGCGCTGCTCGAGGCGGACGTGGCGCTGCCGGTGGTGCGCGAGTTCGTCGAATCGATCACCGATGAAGCGATCGGCCAGTCGGTCCTGAAATCGGTGACGCCGGGCCAGATGGTCGTGAAGATCGTCAATGACGGTCTGGTGCGCATGCTCGGCTCCGAAGCGTCGGACCTGGAACTCGCGGTCACGCCGCCCGCCGTCATCATGATGGTGGGTCTGCAAGGCTCGGGCAAGACGACGACGACCGCGAAGATCGCCAAGCGGCTGAAGGACAAGGACCGCAAGAAGGTCCTGATGGCCTCGCTCGACGTCAATCGTCCGGCGGCGCAGGAGCAGCTGGCAACGCTGGGCACGCAGGTGGACGTGGCGACGCTGCCCATCGTGACGGGCCAGCAGCCGGTGGATATCGCCAAGCGCGCCTTGCAGGCGGCCAAGCTGCAGGGCTTCGACGTCCTCATGCTCGACACCGCGGGGCGTCTGCATGTCGACCAGCAGTTGATGGAAGAGATGCGCGCGGTTTCCGATACCGCGCAGCCCGCGGAAACTTTGCTCGTGGTCGACGCGCTGACCGGCCAGGACGCCGTCAACGTCGCGCAGAACTTTACCAATCAGGTGCCGCTGACGGGTGTGGTGCTGACCCGCATGGACGGCGATGCGCGCGGCGGCGCGGCGCTTTCGATGCGCGCTGTTACCGGTCGTCCGATCAAGTTCGTCGGTACGGGCGAAAAGCCCGATGCGCTGGAGCAGTTCCACCCTGAGCGTGTCGCCGGCCGTATCCTCGGCATGGGCGATGTCGTCGGGCTGGTCGAACGGGCCGCGGCTTCGGTCGAGGCGGACGAGGCCGAGGCGCTGGCCAAGAAGATGGCCAAGGGCGAGTTCGATCTGGACGATCTGCGCGCCCAGCTGCGCCAGATGACCAAGATGGGCGGCCTAGGTGCGCTCGCCGGCATGATGCCGGGCATGAAGAAAGCCAAGGCGGCGATGGCCGCCAGCGGCGCGGATGACAAGATGCTGCTTCACATGGACGCGATCATCGGATCGATGACGCGCGAGGAGCGCAAGAAGCCCGGCCTGATGAATGCCAAGCGCAAGCGCCGCGTCGCCATCGGTTCGGGCACCACGGTGGGCGGACTGAAGGGTCTGGCCGCGATGTTCGGCAAGTCCGGCAATCTGGAAGAGGCGATGGGCGCCATCGGCGGCCCCGGCGCGGGCGGCATGCCCGGATTGGGCGGAGGCGGCCTTCCGCCCGAGCTCGCCAATCTCATGAATAAAAAACGCAAGTAACTCAAACAAACGACTGACGAAGAAGGAATTTATCAATGGCAGTAGCAATGCGTCTTTCGCGCGGTGGCTCCAAGAAGCGCCCTTATTACAAGATCGTGGTGGCGGATTCGCGCGCCGCGCGTGACGGCAAGTTCATCGAGCGGATCGGCAGCTACAACCCGCTGCTCCCCAAGGACAGTGAGGACCGCGTGAAGTTGGACGTCGAGCGTGCGAAGCATTGGATCGCCGCCGGTGCGCAGCCTTCCGATCGCGTGATGCGCTTCCTGGACGCCGCCGGCGTTGTCGAGCGCAAGGCTCGCAACAACCCGAAGAAGGCCGAGCCGGGCGAAAAGGCCAAGGAACGCGCCGAGGAGCGTGAGGAAAAGGCCGCTGCCGCCAAGGCCGCCGAGGAAGAGGCGAAGAACGCGCCCGCTTCCGACGAAGCCAAGGAAGAGGCCACCGAAGAGGTGGTTGCCGAGGCAATCGAAGGCGAAGAAAAGGCCGAGGGCTGATCGCCGTCTCCCCTCCTGCTTGCGGGAGGGGCGGATGTCCGGGCTTCGGATGGCCATCGACGGGGAGGGGAGCCGCGCTCTCCTCCCCGTCTGACGACTGCACTGCCGGAAGCCTGTGCTCGCAAATGTCATGAACCCCACCGACAAACCTGTAACTCTGGCCGTCGTCACCGGCGCGCATGGCGTGCAGGGCGAAGTGCGGCTGAAGCTGTTTACCGAGGATCTGGCGGGCCTGAAGCGGCACAAGAGCTTCAACGGCGGCAAACTGACACCGGCCGGTATTCGCCCGAACAAGGGCGGCGCCATCGCACGCTTCGCCGAAATTCCAGACCGCAACGCTGCCGAGGCGCTGCGCGGGACCGAACTCACCGTCTCCCGCTCCGCCCTGCCGGCGCTGGAAGAGGGCGAATATTACCATGTCG
Organism: Novosphingopyxis sp.; assembly: GCA_042090735.1. GTDB lineage: Bacteria > Pseudomonadota > Alphaproteobacteria > Sphingomonadales > Sphingomonadaceae > Novosphingopyxis. The sequence goes on from JBELIU010000070.1 coordinate 7,671, forward strand.
ACCTGATCGGTCGGCCCTGCGCTAGCCCTGACGGCAAAGCCATCGGCACCGTTATCGCGGTGGAGGACTTCGGCGCGGGCGATCTGATCGAGATCGATCTGATCGAGGGCAAGACGCTGCTCGTTCCGGTTTCGGAGACCGAGGACGCAGGAAAGGCGATCGTCGTTCCGTCCGCTTGGCTCGATGACGAAACGTGACCTTCGCCGCACAAATCCTGACGCTATATCCGGAAATGTTTCCCGGGCCGCTGGGCATCAGTCTGGCGGGGCGGGCGCTGGCGGACGGGCGCTGGTCCTGTTCGCCCATCCAGATCCGCGATTTTGCCGAGGACAAGCATAAGTCCGTAGACGATACACCGGCGGGCGGCGGGGCCGGCATGGTGCTGCGTGCCGATGTGCTGGCGCGTGCTGTAGACCATGCGCTGGAGGCGCAGCCGGACGCGCCGATCCTCGCCATGACGCCGCGCGGACGTCCACTCTCGCAGGCCCGCGTGCGGGGCTTGGCTGTGGGTCCTGGGGTTTCGATCCTGTGCGGGCGGTTCGAGGGGTTCGATCAGCGCCTGTTCGATGCCCGTCCGATCGAGGAAGTATCGATCGGCGATTATGTGCTTTCAGGAGGCGAGATCGGCGCGTTTGCGCTACTCGACGCTTGCATCAGGCTGCTTCCCGGCGTAATGGGCGCGGCTTCCAGCGGTGAGGAAGAGTCCTTCGAAGACGGCCTCCTTGAATATCCGCATTATACCCGACCTCAAATATGGGAAGGGCGCACGATCCCTGAAGTGCTGCGATCGGGGGATCATGCGAAAATCGCCGCCTGGCGCAAAGCCAGGGCGGAGGAGATCACACGGTCACGGCGGCCGGATCTATGGGAACGCCATCGGGGTGTTCCGGATCAGTCGCCCTCTGGCGCGCGGCGCGAAACGAAAGAGGATTGATGCCATGAACATCATTCAGACACTTGAGGCCGAAGCCATCGAAGCGCTCGGCAAGGATATTCCGGATTTCCGCGCGGGCGATACGCTGCGCGTCGGTGTGAAGGTTGTGGAAGGCGAGCGTAGCCGCGTCCAGAATTTCGAGGGCATGTGCATCGCGCGCTCGAACCGCGGCATGGGTTCCAACTTCACCGTTCGCAAGATGAGCTTCGGTGAGGGCGTCGAGCGCGTTTTCCCGCTCTATTCGCCGAACATCGATTCGATCGAGGTGGTTCGCCGCGGCGTCGTGCGCCGTGCGAAGCTCTATTATCTGCGCGGCCGCACCGGCAAGCGCGCACGTATTGCCGAGCGTCGCGATACGCGTCCTGCCAAGGGCGCGTAAGCCAAGCAAAGGCCGGTCTTGCGCGGCAACGCGCGGCTGCTAGCATGAAGGGCGTACGGAGCTATCCGTGCGCCCTTTTTCTTTGTTTCCGGGACCGTTCATGAAGCGCACCGCCGTATTGGCACTCCTTGCCGCCACCAGCCTTTCCGTCGCCATCCCCGCCACCGCCCAGACCATGGACACACAGACGATGTCAGAAGCTTCCGTTCAGCAGCAGCCGCTGACGCTGGAGCGCATCTTCGGCAGCCCCTCGCTCAGCGGCCCGATGCCGCGCGGCCTGAAGCTGGCACCTGACGGGTCGCTGGTGACGCTGCTGAAGAACCGGGAGGACGAGAAGGAGCGTTACGATCTCTGGGCGATCGATCTGGATACGGGCGAGAGCCGCATGCTGGTCGACAGCGAAAAGGTCGGCTCCGGCGCGGCGCTGAGCGAGGCCGAGAAAATGCAGCGTGAACGCGCGCGCATCGGCAGCCTGAAGGGCATCGTGTCCTACGAATGGTCGCCCGATGGTCAGTCGATCCTGGTGCCGCTCGACGGCGATCTCTATCTCGCCGGCCGCGACGGCGAGGTGCGCCGCCTGACCGACACGCCGGAAGGCGAGCTTAATCCGACGCTGAGCCCCGGCGGGCGCTATCTCAGCTTCGTGCGGGACGGGCGGTTGATGGTGCAGCCGATGAACGCGAGCACCGCCGACGCCATCACGCCGGAAGAACCGACCGACGTCGAATGGGGCGTCGCCGAGTTCGTGGCGCAGGAGGAGATGGACCGCGACACCGGCCAGTGGTGGGCGCCGGGTGACGGCCGCATCGCGGTGGCGCGGGTCGACAACCGGCCCGTCGGCGTGGTGACGCGCGCGGCGATCGGCGCGGACGGGACCGAAGTGTACGACCAGCGCTATCCCGCCGCCGGCACGCCCAATGCCATCGTCGATCTGTACGTCATGAACCCGGACGGCAGCGAGCGCGTCAAGGTCGACATGGGCGACAATTCGGACATCTATCTGGCGCGGGTAAACTGGGCGCCGGACGGCAAGACGCTGTACGTCCAGCGGCAAAACCGTTCGCAGACCGAGATCGATCTGTTGAAGGTGGACCCGGCAACGGGTGCGAGCGACGTGCTGTTTTCCGAGGAGCAGCCACGCTTCACCAACCTTTCCAGCAATTTTCGCGCGCTCAAGGACGGCAGCCTGCTGTGGTCTTCGGAGCGGACGGGCTACAACCATCTGTACCGCTGGAAGGCGGGCAAATGGACGCAGTTGACGAACGGCGATTGGGTGGTCGGATCGGTCATCGGGCTCGACGAGGCGAAAGGCCTCGTCTGGTTCACCGGCAATCGCGAAACGCCGCTTGAGAACCATGTCTACCGCACCCGTCTGGACGGTAAGGGCAAGATCGAGCGCCTGACCGAAGAGGGCTGGTGGAACGGCGCAAACATGGACGGCGAGGCGCGCGCCATGCTGGTCACGCGGTCCAGCCCCAATCAGCCGCCGCAGACCTATCTGGCGGATGCGGATGGCAAACGCAGCTTCTGGATCAGCGAGAACAAGCTGGACGCCTCGCATCCTTATGCGCCCTATCTCGACAGCCATGTCGCGCCCGAATTCGGCACGCTGAAGGCGGCGGACGGCAGCACGCTCTATTACAAGATGATGAGCCCGAAGCGCGAGCCGGGGAAGAAATATCCGGTGTTCGTGCAGCATTATAACGGCCCCGGTGCCGGCCGCCAGGTGACGCGCGGCTGGGTAAGCCCCTTGCAGGAATACCTGGTCGACCAAGGCTGGATAGTCTTCTCGATCGACGGGCGCGGATCGCCCGATCGCGGCAAGGCGTTCGAGGATCAGCTCTACAAGAAGATGGGAACCGTAGAGGTGGAAGACCAGCTGACGGGCGCGCGCTGGCTGAAGGAACAGCCGTTCGTCGACTCCGAGCGCGTCTCGATCTACGGCTGGTCCTACGGCGGCTATATGACGCTGAAGTTGCTGGAAGCCGCACCCGGTTTCTATGCCGCGGGTGTCTCCGGCGCGCCGGTGACCGACTGGACGCTCTACGACACGCATTATACCGAGCGTTACATGGGCATGCCCAGCGAAGGCGATAATTACGAGCGCGCCGGAGCACTGGCAAACGCGGAAAAGATCGGCGATCCGCTGCTCCTCATCCACGGCATGGCGGACGACAATGTGGTCTTCCAGAACGCCACGCAGCTCGCGGCGAAGCTCCAAGGCAGCGATACGCCGTTCGAGATGATGTTCTATCCCGGTCAGACGCACAGCGTGGGCGGACCGAAGATCAGTCCGCATGTCTGGCACACGATTCTGAACTTCCTCGATCGCCGCGGTGTCGGACCTGAGAGGGACGTAGGCGCCCCGTGACGCCCCCACCGTTACGGCGGATGTAATGCGGGGATCGTCGCAATGCGTCCGATTGTACGAAAGCGTTGCTTTCCGGCGCGCAGACACCACTTTGTTGCAATGCAGCAGCATCTACGGCATGCGCTCGCCGGACGAAAAGGAGATCAAAAGTGGGTTATCGGGTGGCCGTGGTCGGCGCGACGGGAAATGTCGGTCGGGAAATGATGAACATTTTGGCCGAGCGGGAATTCCCGATCGACGAGATCGCAGCCGTGGCCAGCTCCCGTTCGGTCGGCAGCGAAGTCGAGTTCGGCGAGACCGGCAAGATGCTGAAGGTGAAGAATATCGAGCATTTCGATTTCACCGGATGGGACATCGCTCTTTTCTCTGCCGGTTCGGGTGCGTCCAAAACTTATGCCCCTAAGGCCGCGGCTGCCGGCTGCGTGGTGATCGACAACAGCTCGCTCTACCGCATGGACCCGGACGTGCCGCTGATCGTGCCGGAAGTGAACGGCGATGCGATCGACGGGTACAAGGCCCGCAACATCATCGCCAACCCCAATTGCTCGACCGCGCAGCTCGTGGTGGCGCTGAAGCCGCTGCATGACGCAGCAAGGATCAAGCGCGTCGTCGTGGCGACCTATCAGTCGGTTTCCGGCGCGGGCAAAGCGGGCATGGACGAGCTGTTCGAACAGACGCGCGCCATCTTCGTCAATGACGAAAAGAGCCAGAACGTCTTCACCAAGCAGATCGCCTTCAACGTCATCCCTCATATCGACGTTTTCCTCGAAGACGGCTCGACCAAAGAAGAGTGGAAGATGGTGGTCGAGACCAAGAAGATCCTCGATCCCAAGATCAAGATGAGCGCCACTTGCGTGCGCGTGCCCGTGTTCGTCGGCCATTCCGAGGCGGTGAATATCGAGTTCGAGGACGAGATCACGGCGGAGCAAGCGCGCGATATCCTGCGCGAGGCGCCGGGCATCAAG
>JBELIU010000071.1:0-11996 GCA_042090735.1 Novosphingopyxis sp.
CGCCGGATGCCGACGCTGGCAGGCAGCGGCGCCTTTACATGGTCCGCGCGCGCGACACGCGGGCTCAGCAGATCTTCGGATAGCGATAGCAGCCGGTCGGTGCCGTCGGTCAGTCGGTCCACCACGACATGGAGTATGTCGGGCGCATCGTGGCGGCGGTTCTGCGTCTCATCCCGCTGCACGCGGCCCTCCACCTCCATCAGCCGCGCGCCCATGATGATGCGGCGATACTGTTCCATCACGCTGGGCCAGATGACGAGGTTGGAAACGCCGGTTTCGTCTTCCAGCGTGATGAAGCACACGCCCTTGGCGCTGCCGGGGCGCTGGCGGATCAGGACGACGCCCGCCACCTTCACCCGCCGGCCGTTCCGCACGGTTTTCAGCGCATCGTTGCGGGTGAAGCCGCGTGCGGCATAATCGCCGCGCAGAAAGCTCAACGGATGGGCCTTCAACGACAGACGGGTGGTCTGATAGTCCGCCACGACATGTTCGGGCAGCGGCATGGCGGGCAGCGCCGCAGCGCTTCGCTCCTGCCCCTCGTCGCGGGCAGCGGCAGCGGCGAATAACGGCAGATCGGGCACGTTCTTGAGCGCGCGCACCTCCCACAGGGCCTGCCGGCGATCGAGCCCGATCGAGCGGAAGGCGTCCGCTTCGGCCAGGCGCTGCAGCACCGGCACGCCCAGCCCCGTACGCTCGCGCAGGTCCGCAACCGAGGCGAAGGGCGCGCGCCGCCGCTCGGCGACGAGGCGCTCCATATCCGGCTTCTTCAGCCCGTCGATCTGGCGAAAGCCGAGGCGCAGAGGGTGCAGGCGCGCCGGCGGCGCCCATCCCTCGCTGTCCCTCCTGCGGGAGGAACAGCCCGCCTCCAGCCGATTATCCCATATGCTCTCGTTCACGTCCGCGGCATGCACCGCCACGCCATGCTCCCTGGCGTCGCGCACGATCTGCGCAGGCGCATAGAAACCCATGGGCTGTGCGTTCAGCAAGCCGGCGCAGAACACGTCGGGATAATGGCATTTGATCCAGCTGGAGATGTAAACGAGATGCGCGAAGCTGGCCGCATGGCTTTCGGGAAAGCCATATTCACCGAAGCCCTTGATCTGATCGAAGCAGCGATGGGCGAATTCGGCGTCGTAGCCGCGTGTGATCATGCGGCCGACCATCTTGTCCTGATGCGCATCGACCATGCCACGCGATCGGAAGGTGGCCATCGCCTTGCGCAGCTGGTTCGCCTCCTCCGCCGTGAACCGTGCGGCATCGAGCGCGATCTTCATCGCCTGTTCCTGAAAGATCGGCACGCCCAGCGTGCGCTTCAGGATTTTCTTCAACTCGTCCGGTTCGCCATGCTCGGGTGAGGGCGAGGGGTATTCGACCACTTCCCTGCCCGATCGGCGCTTCAGATAGGGATGCACCATGTCGCCCTGGATCGGGCCCGGCCGCACGATCGCCACCTCGATCACCAGATCGTAGAATTGGCGCGGGCGCAGGCGCGGCAGCATGTTCATCTGCGCGCGGCTTTCCACCTGGAACACGCCGATGGAATCGGCGCGGCAGAGCATGTCGTAGACGCGCTCGTCCTCGCGCGGCACGTCCGCCAGCGTGAAGCGTGCGCCGTGATGCGTATCGATCAGATCGAACGCCTTGCGGATGCAGCTGAGCATGCCGAGCGCCAGTACATCGACCTTCAAGATGCCGAGCGCATCGATATCGTCCTTGTCCCATTCGATGAAACTGCGCTCGGGCATCGCGCCATTGCCGATGGGCACGGTTTCGCTGAGCGGGCCTTCGGTGAGGATGAAGCCGCCGACATGTTGGGACAGATGGCGCGGCATGCCAATCAGCTGATCGGCCAGTTTCAGCACGCGCCTCAGCTGCGGATCGCTGAGGTCCAGCCCCGCCTCGTCCACGCGCTTTTCCTCCACCTCACTGCCCCAGCTGCCCCAGATGGTGCCGGCAAGGGCCGAGGTGACGTCTTCGGAAAGGCCCATCACCTTGCCCACCTCGCGGATGGCCGAGCGCGGGCGGTAGTGGATCACGGTGGCGCATAGCCCCGCGCGGTGGCGGCCGTAGCGGCGGTAGAGATACTGGATCACCTCCTCGCGCCGCTCATGCTCGAAATCCACGTCGATATCGGGCGGCTCGCTGCGTTCTTCGGAGATGAAGCGCTCGATCAACAGCTCGTGCTCGGCAGGGTTCACCCCGGTGATGCCAAGACAGAAGCAGACCGCGCTGTTGGCCGCGGAGCCCCGGCCCTGGCACAGGATCGGCGGCTCCCGGCTGCGCGCGAAATCGACGATGTCCTTGATGGTGAGGAAATAGCGCGCGATTCCCATCTTGGCGATCAGCACCAGTTCCTTGTCGATCAGCGCGGCCACCTTGTCCGGCACCCCGTCCGGATAATGCGCCTCCGCCCCCGCCCAGGCGAGATCGGCGAGATGATCGTCCGCGCCGCGTCCGTGCGGGACGGGGTCTTCGGGATATTCATATTTCAGTTCCGTGAGCGCAAAGGCGCAGGCATCAGCCACCTCGCGCGCGGCGGTGATGGCGTGCGGCCAAAGCTCGAACAGACGCACCATCTCCTGCGGAGATTTCAGATGCCGCTCGGCATGGGCGTGGAGCAGATAGCCCGCATCCTTCAGCAGCACCTTTTCGCGGATGCAGGCCATCACATCCTGCAAGGGGCGGCGGTCCGGCGCGGAATAATGGACATCGTTCGTTGCGAGGATAGTGAGGCCATGGGCCTTCGCCAGCACATCGAGGCGGTTGATCCGGGCAATATCGTCCCCGCGATAGAGCCAGGACGCGGCGATATGGCACATGGAGGGCAGGCGCGCGGCCAGATGCGGCAGCAGCGCCTCGATGGTGCCGGTGAGCGGGGCGGAGTGGACGAGGCGGAGCGTCGCCTCCTTCCCCTTCCCGTCGTCCGGCGGGGGAAGGGTTTCGATCGCGAACCTCTCCTTCCAGTCCACAGGCGGCAGCAGCACCAGCTGGACGCCTTCGGCATGGCGCTCCAGCATGGCGAGGCTGATCTGGCACACATCCTTGTCCTGCCAGTCGCCCTCCGGCGTGGCCATGCGGCCGGCGGAAATCAGCGCGCAAAGGCGGCCATAAGCGGCGCGGTTTTTTGGATAAGCGAGGAAGGCGAGGCCCTCGGTCGTCTCGATCCGGCAGCCGATGACGGGACGCAGCCTGGCGGTCGACAGTTCGACATGATGGCGCACCACCCCCGCCATCGTGTTGACGTCGGCGATGCCCAGCGCATCATATCCCAGTTCCAGCGCGCGCACCGCAATGTCCACCGCATCGGACGCGCCGCGCAGGAAGCTGAACGGGCTCAGCAGCCCCAGCTCCACGAAGGGCGCGCGCGGATTGGGCGCGAACGTCTTGTCGATCGCCTTCAGCGTACGTTTTTCGGGCCCTTCGCGCTCTGGCATGGTTCAGGCGGCCATGGTTCAGGCGAACAGCCCGTGCAGATACCAGTCGGGTGCGCCCCCGCGCCCGTCGCCGACCATACCGTTGCGATAAATCCAGTAGCGCGCGCCGGCATCATCCTCGACGCGGTAATAATCGCGCAGCCGCGCGGTCGAGCGCTCCCGCCACCATTCCGGCGCGATCCGTTCGGGGCCTTCCACACGCACCACCTCATGCTGCGCACGGCGCCAAGTGAAGCGGCGCGGCACCCCCTCGGGCGTGATGTAGAGCACCGAAATCGGTTCCGGCGTGTCGAGCAGGCGCAAGGGCCGCTGATGGAAGGGGAGCGGCAGCTGATAATGCACCTTGCGCTTGGGCGCCGGAGCGACATCCATATCCACTGCGCTCAGCCAGCGTACCGAGCGCTCGGGCATATGGCTCTCGCGCGGCTCGGGCATGCGCACGTTGCGGCGGCCGAGGCGCACGACCAGCCGGTCGATCATGCCGGAGAGCAGCGCGTCGTCCGCCACCTCGCCGGACAGATCGGGCTGCGCTGCGTCCAGCGCCTCGTTCCATAAGGCGGTGAGGGCAAAGGCATCGAAGCCGAAGCCTGCCTCCAACCCTTCCAGCCGCTCGGCGAACAGGCGGGCCATATGCGTCGGATCGCGCGTGGGGCGGGCCAGTTCCGCCTCCAGCCGCGCGACATGGCCGTCGACGCGAAACGCCTCGAACCCCAGCCGCCGCGCGCCGCGATGGCGTTTGCGCAAAGAGACCGAGAGACGCTCGCTCAGCCCTTCCAGCACCGGTAGCAGGATGGAAACATGCAGGATCGGTTCGGCCACGCGGGCAAAGACGCGCTGCGGCGGCTCGGTCTCCAACGCGGGGATGGCCTCCTGCGCGCGGCCCAGCGCCTGATCGAGCCGGATCAACGGATTGGCGGCGGGATCGCGCCGGTTGCGAAAGCGCCGCACCAGCCCCTCGCGCGGTACGGCGGCCAGATCGCCGATCGTCTTGAGGCCGAGGCGCTTCAGCAGCAGCACCGTGGCACCGTCGAGCCGGAGCGCGGCGACGGGAAGCGGGGCAAGGGTTTCGGCCAGCGCTTCCAGATGCACCCCGGGATTATCGGCATAGCGCGCCAGCGCCCAGGCGGCCGCGGCGGTGGGGGCCATGGCGGCGCGCGCGCTGTACCCCGCCGCGTCGATCCGCGCGGTCATGTCGGCGATCACAGCGGTCTCACCGCCGAACAGATGCGCCGCGCCGCTGGTGTCGATCAGCAGGCCGTCCGCGCCGTCGAGCGCGCTCCACGGACCCCAGCGGCGGCACCACAGGGTCAGCCGCTCCAACAGCGCGCCGTCGCCCTCTGCATCATGCGGCTGCGAGGCGAGTTCGGGACAGATCGCGCGGGCATCGGCAAAGCGGCCGCCCGTTCTTATTCCGGCCTCGCGCGCGGCGGCGTTCACCGCTTCGATGACGAAGCCGTGCGTGCCTTCGCTCACCAGGGCGGTGGGCGCAGCGGCGCTATCCGGCCTTGCTTTCTCCCAGCGCTCGATCGCCAGCTTCGGGAGCCAGATCGAGACGATTTGCCGCGCCGTCATGGTGCAGCACCCAGGCGGCAGGCGCGCGGGTGCGCGAGCGGAACAGCTCGGCGGAAAAGGCGGGGGGCCCCGGCGCGGCGGAATTCCAGCGATTGGGCGGGGAGGGAGCAGGGCCGATCCGCCAGCGCTGCCGCGCGCCCGACAGGTTCGGCGCGCCGCCGATGCGCAACAGGAACGCCGGCACGCCATGCTTTTCGCTTGTCACGGCCAGCCGGCGCGTCGCCGTGAAATCCAGCGCCGCGGGCTCGCCCCACAATTCCCCGATCACCGCGCTCAAGGCCTTGCATCGCAAGCCCTCCTCCATCGCCCAAAGCGCGTTCCTGGCATTGGACGCGGCAACGTGGATGATGTTGCAGCCGAACGGAGTTCCATGCGGAAAAGGCCGCCCGCCCTCGCGAATCGCGGCACGCTCCTGCACCCAGAGCAGCGGCCGATCGCACAGGCCGAGCTGCCCCAGCGCAAAACCGGCGGCGCTGGCGGGGTAAGGGCCGGTGAAAATCTCCTGCAGGCACGGTACGAAAGCCCCGTCGAGCGAGGGTTCCGGAGCCGTTTCGGCGCGAGGATCGAGGTGTGATACATGGAACATAAGGCGAATCGGAAATGGATTTGTTCGCATTATGTTCCGCTTCCGGGCGGAGTCAATCGGGGCGGGCTTTGGTCGAGATCGCCTTGCAATCTTCTCCGAAGTCCTGAGCTTGTCGAAGGACGTTTATCCGTCACGCGCCAATCGTCGCCTCAAACGAAGTTCGCCGCCACCTCTTTCGGCACGCGGATGAGCCGGCCGCTGGCGCGTTCCAGAATGGCCCAGGTGGTCTTGGCCGAGACGACGACCTTGCCCGCGCCGTCGAGGAAATCCACGCGCCGATCGAACCGGGCACCGCGCGGCGTGCCGTCGACCCAGGTGCGGCCGGTCACCGGCTCGCCCGCCTTTACATTGCCGCGATAGTCGATCTCGTGGCGGATCACGACCCAGACATAGGCCGCGACATGCGCCGGATCAGCCACCACCTGCCAGTGCGAGATGGCCATGTCCTGAATCCAGGTGACCCAGACCGCATTGTTGACATGGCCGAGCTCGTCGATGTCCTCCGGCGCGGCGGTCCAGTGGCGTTCGAAGGGTTCGCTCATGCGGCTGCTTCCGCGCCCATCTGCCACAGGATGAAGGCGTATTCCTCGGCGGTTTCCTTCAGGCTCTCCCACCGGCCCGACTTGCCGCCATGGCCTGCGCCCATATTGGTCTTGAGCAGCAGGACATTGTCGTCCGTCTTCCGGGCGCGCAGGCGGGCGACCCATTTGGCGGGCTCCCAATAGGTGACGCGCGGATCGTTGAGACCGGCGGTCACCAGCATCGGGGGATAATCCTGGGCCTGCACATTGTCGTACGGGCTGTAGCTGCGGATCAGCTCGAACGCGGCCTTGTCGGTCAGTGGATTGCCCCATTCGGGCCATTCGCCCGGGGTCAACGGCAGCGAGGCATCGAGCATGGTGGCGAGCACGTCCACGAAGGGCACATGCGCCACGACCGCGCCGAACAGATCGGGCTCCATGTTGATCACCGCGCCCATCAGCTTGCCGCCCGCCGAACCGCCGCTGATCGAGATGCGGCCCTTCTGCGTATAGCCCTGATCGATCAGCCCTTTCGCGCAGTCGATGAAGTCGGTGAAGGCGTTCATCCGGTGCTCGCGCTTGCCGGTGAGATACCAGTTGCGGCCCAGATCGTCGCCGCCGCGGATATGCGCGATCGCAAAGGCGAAACCGCGATCGACCAGGCTGAGCCGCGTGGTCGAAAAGCCCGGCGGGATGGCCATGCCATAGGCGCCGTAGCCGTAAAGATGCAGCGGTCCGCCTTGCGGCCGGTCCTTGCGATAGAGGATCGAGAGCGGCACCTGCGTGCCGTCCCGCGCGGTGATCGACAGCCGTTCCGTCGTGTAGAGCGAGGCGTCGTACCCGCTCGGGATTTCCTGCACCTTCAGCGTCTCGAGCGCGCGCTTTGCGATGTCGTAGTCATAGACGGTGCTCGGCGTGACCATCGAATTATAGCCGATGCGCAGCACCGTCTGGTCGAACTCGGGATTGTTGCCGAGTCCCGCCACATAAGCCTCTTCGGGAAACGCCACCGGCTCGATCCGCGCGGGATCGTCATAATAGCGGATCTCGATCTGATCGAGCCCGGCGCGGCGGCCCTCGACCACATAGAAATCGCGATAGGCCTCGATCCCGGTGAGGTAGAATTCGTCCGATCCCGCGATCAGTTCGGTCCAGGTGGACGGATCGTCCAGCGGCGCGGTGACGAGGCGGAAATTCACATGCGCGTCGTTAGTGAGGATGTAGAGCAGCCCCTCGCGCTCCTCGACATCATATTCGACGCCGGTTTCGCGCGGGCGCACAAGGATCGGCTCTGCCGTCACATCGTCCGCCGGGATGAGGCGAATCTCGCTCGTCTCATGGTCGCCGCTGGCGATGACGAGGAACCGCCGCGAGCTGGTTTCGCCCACCGAAACGCGAAAGCCTTCATCCGATTCGTGGAAGAGCTCGATATCCTTCGCCGGATCGTCGCCGAGGCGGTGGAGGCGCGCATTGTCGGTGCGCCACTGTTCGTTGGCGAGGCAGTAGAGAAAGCCCGATCCATCGGCGGTCCAGACGAGATCGGACAAGGTGCCGGGAATGGCGTCGGGCAGGTCCTTGCCCGTTTCCAGATCGCGGACGCGTGCGGTGTACCGTTCGGACCCGTTGTCATCCACGGCATAAGCGAGCAGCCGTCCGTCCGGGCTCACCGACATGGCGCCCAGGCTGAAATACTCCTTGCCCTCTGCCATCGCCGGCTCGTCGAAGATCAGCTGGGCATCGCCCGATCCACCGGCGGCCTTGCGCCAGTGCTTGCGATATTCCGCGCCCTCTTCGAAGCTTACCCAATAGAGCCAGTCGCCGTCCTTCTGCGGCACGCTCTCGTCCGCCTCCTTGATGCGGCCGCGCATCTCCTTGAACAGCGTGTCGATGAGCGGCTGCTGCGGCGCCATATGTGCCTCGAACCAGGCGTTTTCCTGGTTGAGGTAGTCCAGAATCTCGGGATCATCGACCGTGGGATAACCCTTGTCGCGCAGCCAGGCATATTCGTCCTCGCTGACGATGCCGTGATGTTCGCTGGAAACGGGGCGGGGTTCGGCGCGTGGCGGAATAGTGTGCGTTTTCATGACAGCCGATGTGCGCGGGCGCGGGGAGGGATGCAAGAGCACGCCCTTTCGAAATCGGCCGCCAGCGCCTATATTCGCGCCCAACGCACATGATCACAGAACAAAGGCCGCCGCTATGCTGATGCAGACCCATGAAAACCGTCTCGCCGCTCTTCGCGAGGAACTGGGACGACGCGGACTGACCGGTTTCGTCGTGCCGATCGCCGATGAGCATCTGTCCGAATATGTCGGCGAATATGCGCAGCGCCTGCAGTGGCTCACGGGCTTCGCGGGATCGGCCGGCAGCGCCATAGTTCTGAAGAACTCCGCCGCGATCTTCGTCGACGGTCGCTACACGGTGCAGGTGCGCGATCAGGTGGACGAGAAGCTCTTCTCCTACGTTCCGCTTGCCGAAATGAGCATGACCGACTGGATCCGCGCCCATGCGAGCGAAGGGGACAGGATCGGCTATGACGCCTGGCTCCACACCCGCAGCTGGGTGAAGGAGGCCGAGAAGGCCGCCGCCCGCCGCGGCGCCGAAATGGTGGCGGTCGACGGCAATCCCATCGACACGGTCTGGTCCGATCAGCCGGGGAAGCCCGATGCGCAGCTGCAGGTTCAGCCGCTCGAATATGCCGGCAAGTCGCATGCCGAAAAGCGCGCCGAGATCGCCGCATGGCTGGAGGACGAAGGCTATGACGCAACCGTCCTCACCGCGCTGGATTCGGTGGCCTGGACGCTGAACATCCGCGGCGGAGACATTGCCAACACCCCCGTCGCTATCGCGCATGCCATCGTCCAGGCGGATGGCACGGCCACGCTGTTCGTGGACGAAACGAAGCTGACCGACGCGGTGCGCACGCATCTGGGCAATGAGGTTTCGGTCCGCGGCTACGATGAATATGCCACCTCGCTCGCGAACCTTGCCGGCAAGGCGGTGGCGGTCGATCCCGAGCGCGCACCGGCGGCGATTTTCGAGGCGCTCGACAGCGCCGGGGCCAAGGTTTCCGAAAAGCGCGATCCCGCGGTGTTGATGAAGGCAATCAAGAACAAGGCCGAGATCGACGGACATCGCGCCGCGCAGGCGCGCGACGGGGCGGCGCTCTCGCGCTATCTGAAATGGATCAGCGAAACCGCGCCCAAGGGCGGTCTCGACGAGTTGACGGCTGCCGCCAAATTGCGTGAGCTGCGCGGCGAGAATGATGCGCTGAAGGACATCAGCTTTCGCACCATCTCCGCCAGCGGCCCCCACGGCGCGCTGCCGCATTACAGCGTGAACGAGGAAACCAACCGCGTGATGGAGGTGGGCGAGCTGTATCTCGTCGATTCGGGCGGCCAGTATCTCGACGGCACCACCGACGTGACCCGCGTTGCCGCGATCGGCGAGCCGACGGCCGAGATGGTAAAGCGCTATACGCAGGTGCTTAAGGGCCACATCGCGCTCGATATCGCGGTGTTCCCGAAGGGCACGACCGGCGGCGCGCTCGACGCATTTGCGCGTCAGTTTCTCTGGAAAGACGGCGTGGACTATGGCCACGGCACCGGTCACGGCGTCGGCGCTTATCTTTCGGTCCATGAAGGGCCGCAGCGAATCGCCGCTTTCGGCGGATTTGCCGAGCCGCTGAAGGCCGGGATGATCTGTTCGAACGAGCCGGGCTATTACAAGGAAGGCGATTTCGGCATCCGCATCGAAAACCTCGTGCTGGTCGAGGAGCGTGCGATCGACGGCGCCGAAAAGGATATGCTGGGCTTCGAAACGCTCACCTTCGCGCCGCTGGAGCGCGAACTGATCGATCCGTCGCTGCTGACCGACGAAGAGCGCCGCTGGGTGGACGATTATCACGCCCGCACGCTGGAAGTGGTCGGCCCGCAACTGGACGACGAGGATCGCGCATGGCTGGAGGCTCGCTGCGCGCCTTTGAACTGAGCTTTTCTAGACTAGCCAACGTCGCTCCAGCGTAGGCTGGGGCGACGATGCATTAGTAGTCTTCGGGTTGCGAGCTTGCCGCGTCTCCTGCCTTCATCTCGCGGCTCTGCGCCTTGCGGCGTTTCAGGTTCGCGCGAAGCTGCTCTGCCAGGCGGGCGGCTTTTTCATCCTTGGCCCGGTCATTCGCGTCATTTCGGTCGGTCATCAGTGGCGGATTAGCAATATCGCATGGCCGCGCCAAGCTGGCCCTTGACTTTGCCGTCCCTCCGCTCCCATAGGGCCGCCTTCTAGCGCCGCCTTCGGGCCGGCATGGATCTGGCACGCTGCTGTAGCTCAGTGGTAGAGCACACCCTTGGTAAGGGTGAGGCCGAGAGTTCAATCCTCTCCAGCAGCACCAGCCTTCGCCCTTCGGGCTTCGGCTGGCGAGCCAGCCTGAAGCGCGATATGTTTGAAGAGCGGTTCCGGTCGTGCGTTCGCTGCCAAGCGTTTGCGCTGAACCATTCTAGCCTTCCCCCAATTCCACCAACATCCTACAGCGCGGCCCATGCGCTTCTTCTCCGATAACGCCGCCCCCGTGCATCCCAAGATCTGGGAGGCGCTGCGCGATGCCGACAGCCTCGATACCGCTTATGACGGGGACCGCTGGTCCGCGCAGCTGGACGAGGCATTCAGTGACCTTTTCGGACGCGAATGCCGTGCAATGGCGGTGACCACCGGTACCGCGGCCAATGCGCTTGCCTGCGCCGCGATCGCCGCGCCGCATCAGGGCATCCTGTGCCATGAGGAAGCCCATATCGAGGTGGACGAGGCCGGCGCACCGGGCTTCTACACCGCAGGTGCCAAGCTGATGCTGCTGCCCGGAGAGGGCGCGAAGATCACCGCTCAGGCTCTCGAAACGCGGCTCGATGCGATTCGGCCGGATGTGCATCAGGTGCAGGCGGCGGGCATCTCGATAACGCAGGCTACGGAATATGGGTTGGTCTATTCGCCCGACGAAGTGGCGGCGATTGCGCGGCTGGCCAAGGCGCGCGGGCTGAAGCTGCATATGGACGGCGCGCGCTTCGCCAATGCGGTGGTGCGGCTGGACGGGGACGGGCGCACGATCACCGAGGGCGTGGACCTACTCAGCTTCGGTTGCGTCAAGAATGGCGGCATGAGCGCGGAGGCGCTCGTCTTTTTCGACACCGATCTATACGCCGCGTCCGAATATCGCCGCAAACGTGCCGGACACCTATTGTCCAAGGGCCGCTATCTCGCCGCGCAGCTGCTGGCGATGCTGGAGGGCGATCTGTGGCTGGAGAATGCACGCACCGCCAATGCCGCCGCCGCGATGATCGCCGATGCGGCGGGTGAGCGGCTGCTCTATCCGGTGGAGGCGAACGAAGTGTTCCTGCGTCTCACTGCGGACGAGGCTGCGGGGCTGCGAGACAAGGGCTTCGATTTCTACGACTGGGGAACGGGAGCCGCCCGGCTGGTGACGAGCTGGCAGCATGACAAGGCTGATGTGCGCCCGCTGGCCGACGCGATCGGGGCATTGTGACGGCGTCAAAGCCGGGACTTGCGGATGAGGGGCAGACGCAAGACCTCTCCCTCCTCACCCCGCGCATCCTTTTTCCCTTCATTGTGGTCGCTTTGATCTGGGGCGGGACGTGGATCGTGATCCGCGATCAGCTGAGCACGGTGCCGCCGACCTGGTCGGTCTGTTATCGCTTCGTCGTCGCCGCGATCGGCATGGCGGTGCTGGCGAAAGTACGCGGCCAGCCCTTCGGCCTGCCGCGATCCGGCCATGCCATTGCGCTGATGCTCGGCGCGAGCCAGTTCGTCCTGAACTTCAACTTCGTGTACAATGCGGAACGGTTCGTGACCTCCGGCCTGGTGGCGAGCATGTTCGCG
>JBELIU010000072.1:0-11672 GCA_042090735.1 Novosphingopyxis sp.
ATCGGCGCCCGCGACGTTGAAATAGCGCAGCGCCGCATGGTTCATCGGATGGGCGGCGGACACGTCCTGCAGCATCTCCTCCGTCATCAGCTTGGAGCGGCCATAGGGATTGATCGGCCGCTTCGGCGCATCCTCGCGCACTGGAATGACGTCCGCTTCTCCATAAGTCGCGGCGGTGGACGAGAAGATGAAATGGCTCACCCCGCCTTTCACGGCGCTTTCGATCAGCGAACGGCTCGCAGCGGTGTTGTTGCGATAATATTTGAGCGGATCGGAAACCGATTCGGGCACCACGACCGAGCCTGCGAAATGCATGATCGCGCCGATGCCATGATCGCCGATCAACCGGGTGGTAAGCTCCATATCCTCGACCGCGCCCTGAACGAAGGTTGCGCGCGCATCCACTGCCCAATCGAATCCGGTCATCAGATTGTCCAGTACCACCACGTCCCACCCCGCATCGAGCAGGGCCAACACCGCATGGCTGCCAATATAACCGGCGCCGCCGGTGACGAGAACGGGGAAGCTCTTACTCATACTGGTTGCCTATATTTGCTTGTAACCGCGATACCACTTCACAAACGCGGGGATACCTTGTGCTAGCGGAGTATGTGGCTCGTAGCCATGATCGCGTTTCGTCGCATCGATATCCGCGAAGGTTGACGGAACATCGCCCGGTTGCATCGGCAGCATAATCTTCTCCGCCTCGCGCCCGCAGGCGCGTTCGATCAGGTCGATCAGCGTCGACAGTTGCTCTGGCCGGTTGTTGCCGAGATTGTAGATCGCGTGCGGCGCGATGCTTCCGCCCGGTTTCTCCGCGCCGTCATCGGCAGGCGGGCGGGCAAGGATCGCCGTCACGCCGTCCGCCACATCGTCGATGAAGGTGAAATCGCGGCTCATGTCGCCATGATTGTAAAGATCGATCGGCCTGCCTTCGAAGATGGCCGACGTAAACTTCCAGATTGCCATGTCCGGCCGGCCCCAGGGACCATAAACCGTGAAAAAACGCAGGCCGGTTTGCGGGATGCGATAGAGGTGAGCGTAGGTCTCACTCATCAACTCGTCCGCCTTCTTGGTCGCCGCATATAGCGAGATCGGATGATCCACCCGGTCCGAAAGCGAGGACGGCTGTTTGGCCCGCGCGCCGTAGACCGAGGAGGAACTGGCATAAACCAGATGAGCGACTTTACGCGCTCGCGCCAGCTCCAGAATATTGAGGTGGCCCGCCAGGTTCGCGCGAACATAAGCACGCGGATTGTCGATGGAATAGCGCACGCCCGCTTGCGCGCCCAGATGGACGATGCGATCGATGTCAGCCCCGGCCAGCGCAGTTTCCAGCGCTTCCTCATTGGCGAAATCAAGCTGATGAAAAGTGAAGTCTCCGCCCAGTTCGCGCAGGGCAGCCAAGCGATCGCGTTTCAGCTGTGGATCATAATAAGCGTTGATCTCATCGATTCCGATCACGCTTTTCCCGGCCGTCAGCAGGCGGCGCGCGACGTGATAGCCGATGAACCCGGCGGTGCCGGTTACCAAGATAGCCATGAATGTCCTTTTGGCCCTAAGAGTGGCCGATCAGCTGGCGAGGCGCAAGCGTCTCGGCGCGCTGTCCGCAGCAGGCTGATCCGGCCAGATTCCGCGCGTATCGTAGACATGCTTGTCGGCGCGCTCATCGAGCGGGACCGATTTGAACAGGTCATGATCCACCAAGACGATGAACGCGGCGCAATCATCGATCGCGCTATCGAGATCGATCAGCTGCGCGCCGGTGCCGTCGAATTCCTTGGGAAGCGTGGCGGCATAAGGCTCGACGACGCATATGCGATTGCCGTGGCGCTGGGCGAGGGCGGCCGCGATCTTCAGTGCCGGACTTTCCCGGAAATCGTCGATATTGGCCTTGAAGGCGAGGCCGAGGCAAGCGACTGGACCGGTGGTTTGCGCGATGATCTGTTCGGCTTTTTCGACGACATGGCCCACCTTGCCCTCGTTCACCGAACGGGCGGTGCGGATCAGCGGCGTCTCTTCGGGCGCGCTATGCACGATGAACCAGGGATCGACAGCGATGCAGTGGCCACCGACACCGGGGCCGGGTGACAGGATGTTCACGCGCGGATGGCGGTTGGCGAGGCGGATGACTTCCCAGACGTCCAAGCCCAATTTGTCGGACACGATCGAAAGCTCGTTGGCGAACGCAATATTGACGTCGCGATAGGCATTTTCGGTCAGCTTCGTCATCTCGGCGGCGCGCGAAGAGGTCGTGACGCATTCGCCGCGTACGAAGCGGCGATAGAAGCTGAGCGCCTTGCGCGCGCAGCGCGGCGTGATGCCGCCGATGACGCGGTCATTATTGGTGAGCTCTTCCAGGATGCGGCCCGGGAGCACGCGCTCCGGGCAATAAGCGATGGCGATATCCGCCGTGCCCTCGCACGATCCGGGCATCGCCAGATCCGGCCGCTCGCGGGCCAGCAGATCGCGCATCGTTTCGGTGGTGCCGACCGGTGAGGTCGATTCGAGGATCACGGTGTCGCCCTGCTTCAGGCGAGGCGCGATGGCCTCTGCCGCTTCCAGTACATAGCGTATGTCGGGGGCGTGATTTTTGCCGAATGGCGTCGGAACGGCGATCACAAACACGTCAGCCACGGGCACGGCCGCCGACGCGCTCAGCAGACCGCGCGCGACGACGCCCTGGACGAGGCCTTCCAGATCGATCTCCTCTATATGGATGCGGCCTTCGTTGATCGTGTCGATGACGTGCTGGGAGACGTCGACCCCGATCACCCGGCTTCCCGAGCGCGCGATCACCGCCGCGGTGGGCAGTCCGATATAGCCAAGGCCGATGACGGCGACCGTCGGTTTGCTGTCCGCCTGCATAGATGCTCCCGCGTCACGAAGAGGGGAGGTGGGTCCCCGGTACATGGCGGAGAGTTATGGCGGATTTGAGTAAAGAAACCGGTAAGCCTATCTCTGCTCAGCAGGCAAAGTTCGCGCGCTGAGCCAAGGCGTCCGGTCTAGAAAAAGCTGATCGGGCGATGGCAGCCGAAAATCTAAGACTAATTTGGCGCGCTGTTTCGATGAGGAAGCGTGCATTGCCACGGTCATCGGTCACGAATTCCCGGTGTACGATAAGACTGGTCTCAAGTTTCTAAACGAGCCACGTCGATGTTCGCGAAATGCTCGTTCTCAGGAGGCGCCGGAAACGCAGGCAAAAAAAAGGGCAGCCGAAGCTGCCCTTTTCTCAAACTTAATACGAGAACCAGCTCAGGGGCTGACGGGCTCGTCGTCACCACCGTCGACTGCGATAACGATCGCAGCGATTACGGCAGCAGCAGCGAGGATCGCGATAATGACGCCCGAGCCACCAGCGAGTTCGCTGTCTTCGCTCTGCGAAGCGCCAACACGATCGACGCTAACGGCCGGTACTGCCTGGGCGAGCGCCGGGGTAGCAACGAGAGAGACGGCCGCTGCGGCAGCCAGCACTGTTTTGATACGCATAAAATACTCCTTCGATAACTGTATATTCTTCAATTCAGCCGCGCAGTTATCACAGCCGGCTTGGGTCGCCAAACGCTAATTGGATCAAACGCCCCTAAAAAAAGATGAACTGCAGCAGTGTGGTTACAAGGCTACAGTTGTGTCTTTTCCAGCTCTAAAACGATCGAGTCCCGGATAAGTTTCGAACTATCACCCCTGCCGAATGGGCTCGGCGCTTTGGCCATTGCCCGGTATGCCAAGGGATCATCAAGCAAACGGCAGACCTCAGTTTGGATTCGTCGCGAATCCGTACCGACGAGCCGTGCAGTTCCCGAATCGACCCCCTCGGTACGCTCGGTGGTTTCCCGCATGACCAGCACCGGCTTGTCAAAAGCTGGTGCTTCCTCCTGCAAGCCGCCGCTATCAGTCAGAACAATGTCGGCATGCGCAAGAAGCCAGGTGAAGTTGGGGTAATCGAGCGGCTCGACCAGCGCGATCGACGGATTGTCCGCAAGTCGTTCCTCGACGATCGTGCGTACATTCGGGTTGAGGTGCACGGGAAGGACGCACGCAACATCGTCCCGTTCAGCCAAGGCGGCGACGGAGCTGACGATATTGCGCAACCCTTCTCCGAAATTTTCACGGCGGTGTGTCGTGACCAGAAGAATCCTTTGTCCGGCGAACCGATCGATAACGGGCTGGATGCGCGATGCGAGATCAGGGTTCGTCTGCACACGTTCGCGCGTCGCTAATAAGGCGTCTATCACGCTATTGCCCGTCACATGGATCGCGGACGCGTTTATATTCTCGCGGCGCAAGGCTTCAGCCGCTTTTTCCGTCGGCGCGAAATGGAGATCCGCGATTGTCCCGACGATCTTCCGGTTCACTTCCTCGGGCCAGGGATGGTAGATATTGTGGCTGCGTAGTCCCGCTTCGACATGGGCAACCGGAATACGGCGATAGTAAGCGGCGAGAGCCCCGGCCATGGCGGTGGCGGTGTCGCCCTGTACGATCACCCGGTCCGGCTTCTCGCTGTCCAGCACCGCCCCGATACGTTCGAGCAGCCGCGCGGTGAGCGAATCGAGCGTTTGGCCGGGCTCCATGACGGCCAGATCATGGTCGGGCACGATATCGGCCATGGCGAGCACCTGATCCAGCATTTCGCGGTGCTGCGCGGTGGCGATCACGCTTACGCGCAGATTCGGCTCCTGGCGCAGAGCAGCAATGACCGGGAACAGCTTGATCGCTTCCGGCCGTGTTCCGAGAATTACCGCGACATGATGTTGTTGCTGTAAGGTCGTCATATCGTTTGGCTCGGGACCGCCTGAAACTTGATTTCGGTTTCGCTTCTTAACCATGAAGTCTGAAGAGAGCGTCAATCGCCGGCTTGCACGATCTTTCCGGGGTTCATGATGCCGTGCGGATCTAGCGCCTGCTTGATAGCTATGAGAGTGCCTAGCCGGGCAGCAGGTGTCAGCCGCGCAAGCTCTGCGCGTTTCGCGCGGCCAATACCATGCTCGGCGGAAATCGAACCGCCTGCCTCCACCACCATTTCGTAGACAGCGCCGCTGATGCTCTCTCCGTCGTTCCTGTACCACTTCTCCGCGCACACGCCTGCGGGAGCCCGAACGTGGAAATGCACATTGCCGTCGCCCAGATGGCCGAAGGCGATGGCGCGGGTTCCAGGATAAGCCTTTTCGATTCGCGCAGATGCGCTTTCGATAAAGTCCGCCATGGACCCGACGGGAACGCTGATATCGTGCTGCAGAGCAGGCCCTAAAGCGCGTTCCGCTTCGGAAATCGAATCGCGAACTCGCCAGAAATCTTCCGCCTGCGCCTCATTGGCGGAAGGCACAGCGTCCTCGATCAGTCCGCGCTCTGCAGCCTCACCGAGCAATCGCTCTGCCAGGGCGCGGGGCGATTCCTGAGCGGCGCGGTCCTGCACCCATTCTGCGAGAACATACCAGGCAGAAGCTTTCGCCAACGGCGCGCGCGCTCCGGGAAGATGCGCGATCGTAGCCTCAGCGGTCTCACGGGGAATGAGTTCAAATCCTTCCAGACGGTCAGCGCTTCGCTCGTCGAAGAATCGCAGGAGCCTATAGGCAGTCTGGGCCGACGGAACGCCGATCCAGGCCGCGCAGCGATCGATCAGCGCCGGTGCCGTCTTCAGTGTGGCGCGCGTGACGATTCCCAGTGTGCCCTCGCTGCCCACGAACAATTGCTGCAGATCGAACCCGCGATTGTCCTTTTTCAGGGCGGCGGTGCCGTCGATAATTTCACCGTCGGGCAGGACGGCCTCCAGCCCCGCGACGAGCGCGCGCGTGGTTCCGTGCCGCAGAACCTGCGTGCCGCCCGCATTGGTGGAGATTAGGCCGCCCACCGTCGCGGAACCCTTGCCGCCTAGCGTGAGTGGAAAGCGCCGGCCTGCGGGTGCCACGGCATCGTGAAGGTTTTGAAGGATCACGCCGGCTTCGCACAGCACCAGCCCTTCCTCGATACGGTCCATCGAAATCGCATCCATCCGGCGTAGCGAGAGCAGGACGGCGTCACCGCTGTCATCGGGCGTCGCGCCGGCAACCATGCCGCTGTTGCCGCCCTGCGGCACGATGGGCACGCGATGTTCGGCGCAAAGGCGCACCACCGCCTGAACTTCCTGCGTGGAAGTGGGGGAAAGCATTGCCGCCGCCTTCCCGTGATAGCGTCCACGCCAATCGGTCAACCAAGGCGCCATACTGTCGGCATCGTCGGTGAAACCCTTGTTTCCCAACAGGCTGGTGAACCTTGATCGAAGCTCGTCAATCATCAAAACAGCTTTATCCTTTGGCCAAAATGATGCGCACACTGTATGCGCCTGTCAGAAACCGGGGTGACGCGTACGCTGGGTATAAGCCTTGGCGGTGCAAATTCGATCATCGTCTTGAGGGGGTGTATGGCGCAGAACGATTCGCAGAACGACCTGAATAGCGTTCTAGCCCGCGCCTTGGGAAGGATAGCGGCCGGCGAGCGCGATGCCCTGAAATCGGTTTATCAGAACAGTCGTTCGCGCCTGTTCGGTATCTGTTACCGCGTCTGCAATGATCCCAACGCAGCAGAAGACGTGTTGCAGGACGTCTATATAAAGGTGGCACTCACCGCGCGATATTTCGATGCCGGGCGCGGCAGCGCGCTTGCCTGGCTCTCCACCATCGCGCGCAACAGCGCGATCGACTGGCAGCGTGCGCGCGCGCGGACGGGCAGGGTGTTCGATCCGGGCGATGATGCGGATTCGCGGGCGCGCCTGCTGAAGGACGATTATTGGGACCAGATTGAGCTGCGCAGAGAAATTCTAGGCTGCATGGAGACGTTGACCGACGACCAGCGTAAGGCAATTGAGGAAAGCTTTTTCCTTGGCCTGACCTACGCGGAGTTGGCGGAGCGAGAGGATAAGCCTCTTGGCACGGTAAAGAGCTGGATCAGGCGCGGCCTAAAACGCTTGAGAGAATGTCTGGATGATGGACCAACCGATGACTGATGAGACGCGCATGCTGCTGGCTGCCGAACTCGTTCTCGGTTTGCTGACCGAAGAAGAGCGCGGCGAGGCGCTCGAACAGCTCGCGCGCGATGCGGAGTTGGCGGCGCAGGTGCGCCGTTGGGAAGCGCATCTGGCCCCGCTGTTCGCCGGTTTTGAAGATCGCGAGCCGACGCGCGATCTATACCCGGAAATACGCGCCCGGCTGGACGAAATTGAACGCGGCCAGAAAAGAGTGGCTAGACTGCCACCTGTCGCGGCGAATGAAAACCTTCCGCGCCGCGTTGCCTCTGGCTGGCGTGTTGCAGCGATCGGCTTCGCCGTGATTGCCGCAGGGCTGGTTGGGCTGCAACTGGTCGACCCGCGCGGCGATCTGCCGACGCGAACGGCCGAGACGGTCCCGGTGGAGACCGGGCCCGATCTCAATCGGATCCTGGTGGCCCAGCTCACCGGCGACCAGGGGCCGCGTCTCGTGGCCAGCGCAGAGGAGGGGCAGCCTATGCTGCGCGTTCGCGTCGTCGGAGCGGACGGCGCGGAAGATCCGCCGCAGGGGTCGGTTCCGGTGCTATGGATCATAGCTGGCGATCAGTCGCCCAAGGCCGTGGGTACGATTGGTGCCGGCCGGCCGGTTCACAGGGGCGATGTCACGACCATCGCGCTCCATGCGGCCCTGCGCGAGCTTCTGGATAGCGGTGCGACGCTCGCCATCACCTACGAGCCGGAGGGGGAGGGGCTGTATGATGCGCCCACCACGCCGATCGTGTCGAGTGGAACTGTCTCACACATTTAGGCAGCGATCTTCTAGGTAGCGATCTTCGGCAAGTCGGCGACAAGCTAAGCGCTGGACTGTTCTGAAATTTTTTTGTGGACACTGCGTCCAGCCTCGTTTCCTTGACGTAGGATGAATGACGTCATTGTGCGAGGAGGATTGAAGCAGCTGCCGCCGTCACGTGTCGGCCCGTGGATGCCGATGCCGCTACAAGGCGACTGTCCGCAATCCCCGCGTAATTTGATGTGGTAAAAATCTCTCGGGTCAGACGGCAAACTATGCCGGCCCCTGGGGTGGAGAAGTTTTAGCTAGAGGGATACCATCATGAAAGCCGCATTCACGAAGACCAGTTTAGCCTTGTTCGCGACGACGGCGCTTTCCGCCGTCATTGCCATTGCGCCAGCTTCCGCCCAGATGGCTACCCCCACGCCGGCGGAAAATGCCGATCTGGAATGTGTCGTTTACAATGACGATACGAACACCTTTAGCGTCGGTGGCTCGGCCGAGGGCAATGATGCGCTGGCATGCGGCAACCGCGCTTCGGCCAATGGCAACTCCACAACCGCTGTCGGCGGTCAGAGCGTTGCGACCGGGCCCGGTGCGTCGGCGTTCGGTTGGCAATCCAACGCCGGGGCGGAGCGCGCCACCGCGCTTGGTCATCTTGCATCGGCCCAAGGTGTGCGTTCGCTCGCCATCGGAGAAGCGGCACAGGCCCAGACTGACAATTCCACCGCGATCGGCAATCTGGCGGTTGCCAATGGTATCGACGCTCTCGCGATCGGCGATAGCGCCAGCGCTACGGGTAATTCGACGACTGCGGTAGGCGGGGAGAGTATCGCTTCCACCCCTGGTTCGACCGCGATCGGTTGGCAGGCCCGCGCGACCGGCGCGATGGCCACCGCCGTCGGCCACCAGACCACAGCATCCGGAGACCGTAGCTTTGCGGGCGCCGAAGACGCAGTGGCTTCGGGCACCAACTCGGTCGCAATTGGCCTGCGTTCCACCGCCACCGGCACGGACTCCGTAGCGCTTGGTGCTGATTCGCGTGCGCAGGGCAACAGCACGACGGCCCTTGGCGGCCAGAGCATCGCTTCCACACCTGGCGCGACTGCGCTCGGCTGGCAGGCGGAAGCCACCGGTGCGATGGCAACCGCTGTCGGCCATCAGTCGGTCGCCTCGGGTGCGCAGAGCTTCGCCGGTGCCGAAGATGCCGTGGCATCGGGCAGCAACGCCATTGCGCTGGGCAACACCGCTTTTGCGAGCGGCGGCGATGCGATCGCCATCGGTGGCAATCGCGACGGTGGCATGAATGGCGGCCGCGCGACGCAGGCAACCGGCGCGTCCTCCACTGCCGTCGGCGGCCAGGCGTTGGCCGTTGCGACCGCCGCCACCGCATATGGTTGGCGCGCGGAAGCCACGGCAGAACGCGCGACCGCGCTTGGCCATCTGGCGGTTGCCAGCGGCGTCCGCTCGCTTTCCGCGGGTGAGGCGGCCAATGCCTCCGGCGCCGGTGCGATCGCGCTCGGCAACCAGTCGGTCGCTTCGGGCACGAACTCGATCGCCATCGGCAACGGCGCCACGGCAACCGGCAATGGTCAGGTCGTGGTCGCGAGCCTCGGCACCAGCGGTCAGTATCAGACCGGTCCGATTTCCGTCGTGACCACTGACAATAACGGCACGCTCGGACGCACCGCAAATGTCGCGGCAGCGTCCGCCGTGGCTGCCAACACTTCCGCAATCGCGGCGAACACCAGCTCGATCGCCGGCCTGCAGGGCGACGTCCAGACGCTCTTCAGCCTGACGGACGACAATCGCCAGGAAGTCCGCAAAGCCAATGAGGGCGTCGCAATGGCGCTTGCCATGGAATCGCCAGCGATCCTGCCCGGCACGAACTATGCGTTCTCCGGGGGCGTCGGCTATTTCAACAACCGCGCCGCCGCGGCGACCGCGTTCAGCGCACGTGTTGCCGAAAACGCTTCCGTCTCGGCAGGCCTCGGCGTCGGGTTCGACAGCGGCGAAGTTGGCGCCCGCGGCGGCTTCCAGGTCGCGTTCTAAGGGAAAGCATATCCACCAGAGGAGGGGCCGGGACAGCGCTGTCCCGGCCCCTCTTCGTTTAATTCCCGCAAAATGCATTGCGAGCAGACGGTTGAACGGCACCGAATAGGCGGCTAACAGGCTGCCATTCTGCGCGGCGTCGCTGAATTTACGGGAGTTTCGTTATTTCCAGCTTTTCGAGCGGTCGCGCACGCGGGGGCGGCGTGCGGCGTCCCAGCATCTCCACCATTCTCGCCGGACCGAAGGCCCGCATCACCGTGTTCGGGGTCTTTGTTGCGGCCGCATTTCTAGCAGGTGGCGGTTCGCGCGAGGACATCATTTCACTGATTTTCCTTTATCCTTTTTCGATACTTGCTGCGCTTTACGCTCTTCTGGTCGCGCGGGCCGACGATTATCACCGCGTCCGTGTGCCGTTGGCGCTGCTTTTGGCTCTTGGCGCCGTCATGGCCTTGCAACTTATGCCGTTGCCGCCGAGCCTTTGGCATGAGCTGCCGCAGCGCCAGACGATCGCCCAAATCGACGATATGCTCGGCATCAACGATATCTGGCGGCCTCTGACACTCTCTCCCTCGGCGACGCTGAACAGCCTCGTTTCGCTGGTAGTTCCGATTGCGGGATTGCTGTTGCTGGCCGTGCTGCCGCGCGATAGCATGAAGCTGGTCGTTGCGATCATTCTCGGCGCGGCCGGGGTTAGCCTCTTGTTGGGCATCGCGCAAATGCTGGGATCGGACCACAGCGCCCTCTATCTCTACCGCATCACCAACAACGGCAGCCCGGTCGGATTGTTCTCGAACCGCAACCATCAGGGCGTATTTCTGGCGATGGCGGTGGCGTTGAGTGCCTTTATGATCGCGGCCCAGGCCGGCGCGAAGCAGCCGGTCAACTTCCGATCCTTTGGCCTCGCTCTGTTCATCCTTATCCTTAGCGCGCTTATTCTCGTGAACGGATCGCGCGCGGGGCTTTTGGTAATGCTGATGGCCTACATAGTCGGCGCGGCATTTTTCGCGTTTAGACCGGACAGCGAAAAACGGCAGCGATCGCCGCGTCGGTTTCGCCGAAACGTGGACAGGTGGGCGGGACGCATAAACCTGACAACGGTGTTCGTTTTAGTTGCGGTGCTGTGCGGAGCCGGACTCGCCTTCATCGCTTTTTCTGACACCATTGCGGTGCAACGTCTGCTGCAAACCAATCTCTCCGAAGATTTGCGCGCGGAAACCTTGCCAACGATCGTGTCCATGGCGACGGGTTTTCTGCCCTTTGGCGCGGGTTTCGGCACGTTCGAATTCGCTTACCGCATGAACGAGCCTCTCGAATTGCTATCGGGCGCCTACCTGAACGAGGCGCATAACGATTGGCTGCAGCTCGTACTTGAAGGCGGCGTGCCGGCGTTGGCCCTCCTTTTTGCTTACATGGCATGGCTTGTGACCAAAGTGCGCGCGCTTATCGGTTCAGGCGCGACGTCCGCCCGGAGCTTTCGTCCGCGCCTTCTTTGCATTGCGATGATCCTGTTCCTGGCTGTGGCAAGCGCTTTCGACTATCCGCTTCGGGTTCCGTCGGTAGCGCTGTTGTTGGCCTTGTTTTCTGGCCTGCTCTCCCGCCTGGACCGAGCATCCGCCTCCGGCGAACGCCGATAATGATGCTAGGAATGTGCATTGCGATTGGGCCGGCGTTCAAGTAGTCGGCCGGAAACAGGGTATCTTTTAGGCCAAGCCCAAAAGTTCGAGGGAATTAGTTTTGAAGTATCCAACTCCTGCGGGACAAGCGCTCGCTGCGGCGCTTATGCTGGTGCTGTTGGGCCTATCTGGCTGCGCGTCCAAGCCGCAGCCGATCGGTCAGGCACCCGGAATAACGGCAGCACCGAGATCGGAAGAG
>JBELIU010000073.1:0-1325 GCA_042090735.1 Novosphingopyxis sp.
TGGTGATCGACTTCATCGACCAGGAGCACCACTCCAACACGCGCAAGGTCGAGAAGGCGATGAAGGAAGCGCTCAAGAACGATCGTGCGCGCATCCAGGTCGGCCGCATTTCCAGCTTCGGCCTGATGGAAATGAGCCGGCAGCGTCTGCGCACAGGCGTTCTCGAGGCTTCGACGCGCGAATGTCCGCATTGCGAAGGCACCGGTCTGGTGCGCACCGCATCGTCTGCGGGCCTCACCGCGCTGCGCCACATCGAAGAGGAAGCCGCCAAGGGCAAGGGCCGCGAGATCACTCTGCGCGCCAGCCATGAAGCGACGATCTACGTGCTCAACGCCAAGCGCGCCGAGCTGGCCGAGATCGAGGAGCGTTACGGCGTTTCGATCGAAATCCTGCCGAACAGCGAGGCCGAAGGCGCGAAGATGACCGTCAGCAGCGCGGGCGGCAAACCTGAAAAGCAGGTCGCGTTCGAGCCGATCATCGACGAGGAGGACATCGCCGAAGACGTGATCGACGAGCGTGAGGATGACGAGGAGGAAGCCGAAGAGCGTCCCCGTCGCCAGCAGCGCCCGCGCGATCGGGAAGAGCGGTCCGAGGAGGATGAGGACGGCAAGCCCAAGCGCAAGCGCCGCCGTCGTGGCCGCCGCGGCGGTCGCGGCCGCAAGCGCGAGGACGAGAATTCCGATCAGAGCGTCGAGGGCCGGGACGGCGAGGATTCGCCAGCGAACGACGCCTCCGAGGAACCCGCCTCTGAAAATGCCGCCGAAACCGCTCCGTCGGAAGAGGAAGCCAAGCCAAAGGCGCGCCGTGGACGCCGTCGCAAGACGGCCGAGCAAGGCGATGGCAGCAGCGATGCTTCCGATGCCAAGGCCAGCAAGGCGGACGAGGCGGCTTCTGAGAATGTGAAGTCCGAAGACGAAGCGCCCAAGAAGCGCTCCCGTCGCCGCTCCACCAAGGCCAAAGCAGCTGAAGAGGCTAAGAGCGACGACAATGGCTCCGAAAAGGCCGACACTGCCGAGGATGTGAAGCCAGAGGAAAAGCCGAAGCCCAAGCGTCGCTCGCGCGCCAAAAAGGTGGAAACCGAGAAAGCGGACGACGCCCCTGCCGAGGACGCGCCTGCCGAAGAAGCCGAAGCTCCGAAGCCCAAGCGTCGCTCGCGTGCCAAGAAGGCAGAGGCCGCCGAGACGCCGGAACCGGCGATCGAAGCGGTCGAGCACAAGGAAGAGGCCCCGGTCGAAGCTGCCGACAATGGCAGCGCACAGCCGGTCGCCGAAACCGAAGCTGATGCCGCCCCAGGATCTTCGTCCGACGCGGAAAACAAAGCCGAC
>JBELIU010000073.1:1335-7273 GCA_042090735.1 Novosphingopyxis sp.
CCGCCCCGGCGCGGCTGGTGGCAGCGGACTTTCGGCTGATCGGTTGACCCAGGTCGAGCGCGCGGCGATGATCCGGATTATGACCGGTTCGCCGCGCGCTTCATTTTGCATTCAGGGCCTGACCGCCAAGGCCACCCTCATGGCCCGCATCGCGCTCGCGTTACTCCTGTCCCTGGTTATCGCAATCCGCCCCGCGGCAGCGCAGAGCGTCCTGCGCGACGCCGAAACCGAAGCGTTCTTCAAGGAAATCAGCGAGCCGATTATTCGCGGCGCTGGCCTGAAGCCCGACAATGTCGAGATTCTGCTGGTCGGCGATCCGTCGATCAACGCATTCACCGCAGGCGGGCAGACGGTCTACATCAATGCAGGCCTTATTGCCGAGGCGGACACTGCCAATGAAGTTCAGGGCGTCATAGCGCACGAACTCGGCCACGTCGTCGGCGGCCACGCGATGCGGATCGGTGATGGGGCCAGCGCTGCCACCGGCATTTCAATCGGATCGCTGCTGCTCGGCGCGCTCGCGACGTTGGCCGGAGCCGGCGATGCGGGAATGGGCATCATGATGGCCGGCCAGCGCGCGGCGATGGGCAAGTTTCTTGCTTACACGCGCGTGCAGGAAACCGTGGCCGACGCGAGCGGCGCGGAATATCTGTCCAAGGCCGGCATCAGCGGACGCGGATCGATCGATTTCTTCAAAAAGCTGCAGAGCTACGAATTCCGGCTCGGGGTGCCGCAGGACGACGACTCCGAATTCGTTCGCAGCCATCCATTGTCAGGCAATCGAATCCAGTTTCTGAAGGACACTTACGAAAAGGACCCGGCCTGGGAAGAACCGCTCAATCCACAATGGGAGAGCGATTTCAAGCGGGTGAAGGCCAAGCTCGAAGGCTTTATGGCGCGGCCCGAAGAAACGCAGCGCGACTATCCGGAGAGCGACCAGAGCGCGTCGGCGCATTACGCCCGCGCTTATGCCTGGCACAAGGCGGCTTATCCGCAAAAGGCAGCCGCAGAAGCGCAGCAGCTGATCGCGACCGATCCGGACAACCCTTATTACCAGGAATTGTACGGGCAGATTCTGCTCGAATCCGGCAAGCCGGAGGAGGCACTTGGGCCGCTGCGCAAGGCAGTGGCAGGATCGGACAACAATCCGCTGATCGCGGCCCTGCTCGGCCATGCACTGGTCGCGACAGAGGATCGCAAGAACCTTCCGGAAGCCGAGAATGTGCTGAAATCTGCTGTGGTGCGCGACAATCGCAATCCTTTCGCCTGGTACCAGTTGGGCGTGGTCTACGAACAACGCGGTGACGAGGCGCGGGCGGCTCTTGCGACTGCCGAGCGTGATCTGATGACGGGCGCGCCCGATCTGGCGCTGCGTCATTCGGACCGGGCGATGAACGGCCTACCCGATTACACGCCAGACTGGCTTCGTGCGCAGGACATCCGCCTGATCGCCGAAGCCCAGTTGGAAGACGACAAGAAGCGTCGACGCTGAGCCGCGCTGGACAGGCCGTTCGCGCCTGATAGGATATGCCCGCATGATCAATAGTGCCAAGCCCGCCACGCGTAATCCACTGCTCTATGTCATGCTTGGCGGTTGCCTATTGGCGCTGACGGCGGCGCTGTACCTGACATTTTTCGCCGAGGCGCGTCCGGCTACCGCCAGCGGTGCCTCCGATCCGGTTGCCGCAGCCGACGATGCCACGCGCACCGCCAATATCAGCCAGAATGAGCGCCGCGCGATGGAAGCGATCGTGCGCGAATATATTCTTACCCATCCTGAGATCATTCCGGAGGCGATCGACGTGCTGCAGAAGCGTGACACGCAGGGGCGCCTCGCCGGCAGCCGCTCGGCCATCGAAACTCCCTTCCCGGGTGCCATAGCCGGCAATCCGGATGGAAGCCGGGTGCTGGTAGAGTTTTTCGACTACGCCTGCGGCTTCTGCCGTGCGAGCCTGCCCGATCTCAACCGGATCATCGCCCAGAATAAGGATGTGAAGGTCGTCTTCCGCGAATTTCCGATCCTTGGCGAAGGCAGCCAGAAGGCCGCGCGCATGGCCTTGGCGGCTGCCGATCAGGGCAAATACCGGGCGTTCCACGACGCGATGTTCGCCGCCGGAAAGCCCACCGATCAGAACATTGCCACCGCCGCGCAAAAGGCGGGGCTCGATGTGGCGCGCGCGCAGAAATTCGCTACGTCGGACGCTGCGACACAAGAGCTGCAAAAGAATTTCCAGCTCGCCCAGAGCGTCGGTTTTAATGGCACCCCGACCTGGGTGACCGGCGATCATGTCCTTGAGGGCGCCGTCGGCTATGAGGCGTTAAATCAGGCGATCGCAAACCCTTCCTAAGACGCGCTGGCCCCATCCGACGGGGCTTCCGATCAGGAACTTAACCCTTCCGCCCCTTCGCGACCACATACCATTCGACGGAGCCTTTGCGGCTGGCCGGCGGCTTGGCATGTTTGACGGAGGCAAAGTTCCGCTTCAGTTCGGTCAGTAGGGTCTGATCCGATCCACCCGCAAAGGATTTGGAGAGAAACGAGCCGCCCGGCTCCAGATTGTCGATGGCGAATTCCGCCGCCGCCTCCACAAGGCCCATAGTCCTCAGATGGTCGGTCTGCTTGTGGCCGGTGGTGTTGGCGGCCATGTCGCTGATTACCAAATCGGGCGCGCCACCCAACGCGTCGATCAACAGACCCGGCGCGGCATCGTCCATGAAATCCATCTCGAACAGCGTCACGCCCTCGATCGGGTCGACCGGCAGCAGATCGATGCCGACTATTGCCGCCTTGGGGTGCTGCTTGCGAATTACCTGCGCCCAACCGCCCGGTGCGATACCGAGATCGACCACACGGCGCGCACCCTTCAACAGTCCAAATTTCTCGTCCAGCTCGATCAGCTTATAGGCCGCGCGGCTGCGATAGCCCTCCGCCTTGGCCCGCTTTACATAAGGGTCGTCGAGTTGGCGCTGGAGCCAGCGGGTCGATTGGGCGCTGCGCTTGCGCGCGGTACGGACGCGTTCCTTGGTCATGACGGTCGTTTCGTTTCCCCGGCCATCAGCGTGCGCAAAATGCCCTCGCGAATGCCCCGATCGGCCACGCCGAGCCGCGCGGTCGGCCAGATTTCCAATATTGTCTCCAGGATTGCGCAGCCCGCCACCACCAGATCGGCGCGTTCCCGGCCAATGCAGGCCAGCTTCGCGCGCTCGTCCGGGGACATGCCCGAAAGGCGCGTGCAAATTTGCTGCAGCGATTCGGATGGGACGATGAGACCATCGATCTTGTTGCGGTCGTAGCTCGGCAGTTCGAGATGCAGGCTGGCGAGCGTGGTAACCGTGCCGGACGTGCCGAGCAGACGGTGGTTGCCCGCCTTGGGAAGCCGGGCCGAAAAGTCAGCAAAACTTTCCCGAACGCGCGCTTTCATGCGCTCGTAGGCGGCGAGACGCCCCTCCTCCGTCGGCTCGTTCGGCATTTCGCTTTCGTAAAGCGAAACGACACCCCAGGGCGCGCTCTTCCAATCCATGATCTCCGGCACCGGGCTTTCGGTCGACACCAGCACAAGCTCGGTCGATCCGCCACCAATGTCGAAAATAAGCGCCGGGCCTTCTCCAGGCTCTAGCAGCACATGGCAGCCGAGCACGGCCAGACGGGCCTCTTCCTTGGCAGAAATGATGTCGAGACGAATGCCGGTTTCCTGTTGCACGCGGTCGATGAACTTCTGTCCGTTGGAGGCGCGCCGGCAGGCCTCGGTCGCGACCGATCGGGCCAGCGTGACGTTGCGGCGGCGCAGTTTCTCCGCGCACACGCCGAGCGCGCTCAGCGCCCGCTCGATCGCCGCATCGCTGAGGACACCGGAAGAGGCGAGGCCTTCGCCAAGGCGCACCACCCGCGAAAAGGCATCGATCACGACGAAACCGTCCGCGGACGGCTTTGCGATCAGCAACCGACAATTGTTCGTGCCGAGATCGAGCGCGGCATAGGCCCTACGGGCCGGCCAGCGCGCCGTCGACGCAGGGCGCCTCGCGCCGCCTTTGATTTTCCCTGCGTCCGCACCGCTGCGTTTGGTCCTGCGACCCTTCTTTTCCACGCGACCGGTTTGCGGCGCGGGCGTGATAGCTTCGCCCATGCCGTATCTACTTTTTTCTCGCCGAACGGCAGATGCCGCCGGAACCTGAAGACGAGTCTATGCTGATTTCCTTGGGCAAACAAGTCGCTGCCCCGGTTCGCGTCGATTTCGGCGCTCACAAGGCTTGACTTGCCCCGGGTCCGATTCTATTCGGCCCACCCTATTCCCCTGTCCTCTAATGGTAAGAGAGCGGACTCTGACTCCGTCAATCGAGGTTCGAGTCCTCGCGGGGGATCCATCTTCAGACAGTTTCGACGGCTTGCTGATATAAGTGCGGATCGCAGTGCAAAGAGCGTTGTCGCTCTGAGGACACGGTTCAGCGCTTGGGCGCCGCAACCAGAGAGAATTCTAAGTGATGCGATGGATTCGCCCATCGGTCTGATTCTGTTTGCAGTCATCAATGCTGGCGGTATTTATCTCGCTGTTGATGGCGACAACGACAATTCGCCCGTCAGCTACTGATTGGCTTACGATTTGCCCCTTCGAAAAGGCCGCGCACTTGCGCGGCCTTTTCTTGTTTTCAATACAATCCCGGTGTTTCGCGCTGTGGTGCGCTTGGCGCTTGCGGGGTCAGCAATTTCATCTGGCCGAGGGCAACTTCCTGGGTGCGCCCCAGCGTTGTAGTACCAGCGCTCGCAGTCGATGCCGTACTGATCGGGGTGCATGTCCCGCGTCCGGCGAGGAAATCCAGCGCTTGCTTGGTCGAAGCCTCGCGCGGATCGCCCATCTGAAAACTGATATCATCTGCTGCCACGCAAGTGGCCTTCATCACATTGGCGAGGCCATTATAGTAATCGCCTTGACGGTCGGCATTTTCTGTCCGCAACGCGACTATACGCAGACGATCGTCGCATTGAGGACGGTCGCGCGCAATCTGTCCTACCGGCTTTCCGTATGTGTTCGTGCCAATCAGCGCAGCGTTTGCGCCCAGATATGGGATGAAAGCGTTCATGAGCAGTTCACTCGCGGAAGCGGTGCCCCCACGCCCGATGAAAGCAATTTTCATCGGCGCGATTGATTGCGATTGCTGTACGAAATTGCTCTGTTCGTTGTTGCTCGACAGGCTCGGCCGGAATGTCGTGTATCGGAAAACGTCAGCTGCGCTGCGGCCGCCGCCCAAGAGATTTCCAAAAACGTCCGCGACCGAGATAAGTCCGCCGCCATTATATCGCAGGTCAATCACGACATTGGTAATGCCCTGACTCCGAAAATTAGAAAACGCATTGCGAAGTGGCGCCTCTGCATTATCAATGAACGTCCGCAAGTTGATATAACCAACTTTTTGGCCGCCATCTTCTATGATCTTTGCCCCATATCGATTGGACACGGCATCCAGATTATAGTCAGCCTTCGCAACACTTACGACGCTCTCGGCGCCACCCACCTTGCGGATGCGGAAATAGCGGCTGACACCAGCCTCATTGGGTCCAAGCGCGTTGTTCAGTCCCGCCGAACCTTCTGCCGCGTAGATGTCGGAAATGGTGCGCAAATTGGATGAGGTCGTCCCGATCGCCAATATTTCCGTGCCGCGATCAAGCCCCGCCGCAAAGGCCGGTGCACTTTCAAATGATTCTGTGACAAACAAGCGATTATCGGAAGTAAGCCCTAGCCGCACGCCAATGCCGGCGTTGGTACCGCTCCGATAGTACGCATTTTCTTCTTCGATAGAGGTGATGTAAGTGAAATACCGATCCTTGCCCTGTGCGCGGGCGGTTGCGGTAAGGTAATTGATGTAGTCTGGGACCGTCGAATAACCGGACGGGCTCCGATTAGCCGGCAGCAGCTCGGGAAAGAGATAATAGGTGTCCATCTCC
>JBELIU010000073.1:7283-11627 GCA_042090735.1 Novosphingopyxis sp.
CCGAACAACCCGCAGTCGAAGTCGGCGGCGGTGGAGGCGCAGGAGTTGGAGCCGAAGGCGGAACAGTAGAAACATTGCCGCCGGCATCGCTTCCGCCCCCGCCACAAGAGCTCAAGATGGTAATGATGCCTGCCAAGGCGCCGATTTGCTTACGCATATGATGTTCTCCCCCGGCACTTCAGACGGCACGGCCATGACAGACCGACAGCTTTCGCGCGGATAATAGCTCTCCAACTTTCAAGAACATATCGCGACATTTCTGTGCTGGCCATGAACAAAAAGAGACTTTCGCACATGCCTCACCCGCTCGCTTGCCCGGCGTGCGGCGCGACCCTAAGGTAGCTGCCCACGCGCAGGAGCCATAGAATGTCCGAACGGTCGACCGCAAAGCCGGTCATTTCCGCCACGGGGCTGTTTACCCCGCCCCACAGCATTTCGAACGAGGAACTCGTCGAAAGCTACAACCGCTACGCCGATAACTGGAACAGCGCGCATG
Source organism: Novosphingopyxis sp. (assembly GCA_042090735.1). Lineage (GTDB taxonomy): Bacteria > Pseudomonadota > Alphaproteobacteria > Sphingomonadales > Sphingomonadaceae > Novosphingopyxis. The sequence continues at coordinate 7,780 of JBELIU010000073.1, forward strand.
CCGATGCGATCGCGGCGGGCGAAGTGGAGGCCAAGGTCGCCAGCTCCACCGAATTCATTGAAAAAGCCAGTGGCATCAAGGCGCGCTTTGTCATGGAAAAGGACAGCGTGCTCGATCCACAGATCATGGAGCCGCGTTGGGCGGAACGCAGCAACGATGAGCTGTCGATCCTGGCCGAGATCGGCGTGAAGGCTGCTCAGCAAGCACTGGAGCGGGCCGGGCGAGAGCCGCAGGACGTGGATGCCGTACTCTGCGCCTGCTCGAATTTGCAGCGCCCCTATCCGGCAATGGCCGTCGAAATTCAGGACGCACTGGGAATGGGCGAGGGCTTCGGATTCGACATGAATGTCGCCTGCTCCTCGGCAACTTTCGGCATCCAGACCGCAGCGGACTATGTTCGCGCGGGCCACGCTCGTTCGGTTCTGGTCGTTAGCCCCGAAATCACCTCCGGACATCTCAATTGGCGAGACCGCGACAGCCACTTCATTTTCGGCGATGTGGCGACTGCGGTTCTGGTGGAAGCGGCGGACATCGCCCCCTCAACGCATTGGCAGATCCTGGGCACACGGCTCAAGACTGTGTTTTCCAATAACATCCGCAACAATTTCGGCTTCCTCAACCGGACTGATCCCGCCACCCGCGACAGCGACGACAAGCTGTTCGTTCAGGAAGGCCGCAAGGTGTTCAAGGAAGTGGTGCCGATGGTAAGCGCCATGATCGCCGATCAAATGGTCGAGCTCGGGTTGGATGGAGGCGATATGCGGCGGCTTTGGTTGCATCAGGCCAACGCCAACATGAACCGTCTGATTGCGCACAAGGTTCTAGGACACGAAGCCAGCAATGATGAAAGCCCGACCGTGCTCGATCGCTACGCCAATACGAGCAGCGCTGGCTCCATTATCGCGTTTCACGAGCACTCCGACGACCTTTCGGACGGAGATACCGGTCTGATCTGCTCTTTCGGCGCCGGCTATAGTGCCGGCACCGTTTTCGTTCGGAAAGTTAGCTGAGGTCTGTCATCACGGCTGAATGCTGCTGGCCGGATCCGATCCGTCCATGCTGTCTTCCAGTCCTTCTTCAAGATTTTCCTCATCGCGCGGCGCGTCCTTCGCCTCGCCTTCGTCCTTTTCCGGTTTCCCTGGGGCCACCGACATATCCTTCATCCGCTCTTCCGGGACGAGCTCTTCATCTTTTTTAGCCATGTCGTAAATTCCTTTCGCAAAAGAAACGGTGCGGTTCGGGCGCGGTTCCGTTGCGGTGGCGGGACGCGAGAAATGGGATGCCACTTACGCCGCTTTCAATCGGCCAATAAAGTGACCAAGCTTGGTTCTGCTCCTTAGGCGAGAACACAGTCCGCCGAGGATACCCCGCCTGTGGCTCAGCCTCCGCCGAGGGAGGGAAAGCGGCTTACGATATGATCGAATACGGCCGGGTAGAGCGGATTATCGAAGCGACATCCGTAATAATCGCCCTTGGCCCATGCCACTTGCGCTGCCAGCGGCGCCATGCCTGGCATGGTAAGATAAACGCGCGATTCGGGATTGATGAAGGATAGCGAATGCATCCGGAAGCCGGTGACTGAAAGATCGAGCACATCGATCTTGGTTTTTCCACCGCCTGTTTCGCGAATTTCTGCAGCGATCCGGACTTCGGCCCGGCGGGTGAACCGACTTTCGCCGGAGTGGGCGCGCCTGATTTCGCGATCCTCCATTTGCCTCACCATATTGGATGCTGGCCCCTACGGATGACGTCATAGACCCGCAAGGCCGGCTTGGCAAAGGCACGAACTCAGTTGGCGACCAGAGCGATCACGATATAGGCAAGAAGCGGGAGACCGAACCCGCACAACGTGGCGAGCGCAAAGCCGATGCGGATCAACGTGGCATCGATGCCGGACCACCCGGCGAGGCCCGAGCACACGCCGAAGAGCATGCCGTTAGATTTGTCGAGGCGAAGGGTCTTTTGCATGAGGGAGAACTTTCCTGAGAATTCTGTCCGCGGCTGCGAGGATTCGCCAGCCGCGGAGATCGGAGGGATCGGGGTAATCGCGTCCATCTTAGGCGACGAGGCTGGTTGCGGGGCTGATGGCAGGAGCAACGCTCATGCTGATGGTGACGACGGCGCAAAGGCAAGCTGCGGTGACGGCCATGATGCGGGTGCGGAACTGTTCGGTCATTGGGTAATCTCCTGTTTTTCGATTTCGCCGCCGGGTCATTCCGGGGCACACAAACAGCTTTGCAGGAGCCGTGCCAAGCTGCATTTATGGCAGAAATACGCCATTTTTCGTAAAAATCGAAATGAGCACAGGATGAACGTAAGCCAAGCTTAGGCGTAATTTACCGATGTTTGGTTTCCGCCTTGGCAATCGCCACACTTGCGCCACCCTGCCTTGTCCCGCAGGAGCGATCCCCATGGCGATCACGCGTCTCAGCCTCACCGATTTTCGCAATCATGCGCGGCTGGAAATCGCGGCGCGGCCGGGGTTCGTGTTGCTCACCGGCCCCAATGGCGCGGGCAAGACCAATGTCCTGGAAGCTATCTCCATGCTCTCGCCCGGGCGAGGTCTGCGCCGCGCGCCCCTCTCTGCCATGGCGCGCGAGGGCGGGCCGGGCGGCTTCACGGTGTTCGCAGCGATGGAGGAAGCCGATCTTGGTGTCGGAACCGAGGCGGCATCGCCGGACCGCAAGAAAGTGCGTATCAACAGCGCAGGCGCCAGCGCATCGAGCTTGTCCGAATGGCTGGCACTCGTCTGGCTGACGCCTGCCATGGATCGTTTGTTCGTCGAAGGTGCGTCGGGCAGGCGCCGCTTTCTCGACCGACTGACCTATGCGCTGGTGCCGGAGCACGCGGCGGCGACAACACGCTATGAGCGCGCGATGCGTGAGCGCAACCGGCTGCTCGGTGCCGATCGCCCTGCCGATCCGAGCTGGTTCGACGCCCTGGAACTGCAGATGGCCGAACATGGCTCCGCGATTACCCGGGCCCGGACCGCACTTGTGTCGCATCTCAGCGCGCGCCTGGATGAAGAGCCGGAAGGCCCGTTTGCGCGCCCGCTACTCTCACTGGAGAAAGATGGCGAGGCCAGTCCCGATGCGCTCGCCGCAGCGATCCGCGCGAGCCGCCCTGCCGATCGCGCCGCAGGGCGGAGCCTGGTCGGCCCGCATCGCACCGATTTGAGGGTCGCCCATGCGGAAAAAGGCGTCGCAGCCGAACGAAGCTCGACGGGAGAACAGAAGGCGATGCTTCTCGCGATCGTGCTGGCCCATGCCGATGCGGTGGCCGAAGCACGGAACATGCGGCCGATCCTGTTGCTGGACGAGGTTGCGGCCCATCTCGATCCGGAACGCCGCGCGGCGCTTTACGAGCGGTTAGGCGCGCGGGGAGGCCAGACCTGGATGACCGGCACGGAGCCGGCCCCCTTTGCCGCCATCCGCGACGCGGCAGTCCATATCGAACTGCCTTAACGCCGCGCTTACCCTCAGCCTTAACCAAAGGGTTTAGCACGATGTTTCCCCCCAACAGGCCAAAACTCGATCCAGAATGGGGACCGAGGGGCCATGTTGAAACTACCGCATTTTTTGCTGATGCTCGTCTTCGCCTGCTGCACTACGCCGGCGATCGCCGGGGATAATGACGGCCTTCAGTGCGTCCCCTATGCCCGTCAGATTTCCGGCATCCAAATCTATGGCGATGCGCATACCTGGTGGGGTCAGGCTGCGGGCCGCTACGAGCGCGGAAGCGTGCCCCAGATTGGCGCGGTCATGGCGTTCAAGCCACACGGCATCATGACGCTCGGCCATGTCGCCGCGGTGAGCCGCATCATCGATTCTCGAACCGTGCTCGAGATC
>JBELIU010000074.1:0-11321 GCA_042090735.1 Novosphingopyxis sp.
CCGATCATCGTCATCGCCGGCCGCAACGCCATCAAGTCCGTGCCGCCGTCGATCCGCGAGGCGGCGCTGGGCATCGGCGCATCGCCGGTGCAGGTGGTGTTCCACCATGTGCTGCCGCTGGCGCTGCCCGGCATCCTGACCGGCACGATCATCGGCATGGCCCGCGCGCTGGGCGAAACGGCTCCGCTGCTCCTGATCGGCATGCGGGCGTTTATCCCGACGGCCCCCGACGGCTTCACCGATCCCGCCACCGTGCTGCCGGTGCAGATCTACCTCTGGTCGGACGAGATCAACCGCGGCTTCGTCGAGAAGACCAGCGCGGCAATTATCGTCTTGCTCGCCTTCCTCCTGTCCATGAACGCGCTGGCCATCTATCTGCGCAACAAGTTCGAAACCCGCTGGTGACCCCATCATGACCGACGACAACCGCCGCAATGAAGCCTTCGCCGGCACCGTGGAGGCGAACAAGCCGGGCACCGGCGCGCGCCCTGCATCCGACGCCACCGGCCTCGCCGATCCCAAGATCTCCGCGCGCGGGGTGAACGTGTTCTACGGCGCGAAGCAGGCGATCAGCGACGTGTCGATCGACGTCGGCATGGACAATGTCGTCGCCTTCATCGGCCCGTCGGGCTGCGGCAAATCCACCTTCCTGCGCACGCTCAACCGCATGAACGACACCATCCCGATCGCGCGGGTGGAAGGCGACATCCGGCTGGACGGCGAAGATATTTACGCACCGCGCATGGACGTGGTGCAACTGCGCGCGCGCGTGGGCATGGTGTTCCAGAAGCCCAACCCTTTCCCCAAATCGATCTACGACAATGTCGCTTACGGCCCGCGCATCCACGGGCTCGCCGCGGGCAAGAACGAGCTGGACGAAATCGTCGAGCGTTCGCTGCAGCGCGCAGGTCTCTGGAACGAGGTGAAGGACCGGCTGACCGACAGCGGCACCGCGCTTTCGGGCGGGCAGCAGCAGCGCCTGTGCATCGCGCGCGCCATCGCCGTGGACCCCGAGGTAATTCTGATGGATGAGCCCTGTTCCGCGCTCGACCCCATCGCCACCGCCAAGATCGAGGAATTGATCCACGGACTGCGCGGCCAATATGCTATCGTGATCGTGACCCACAATATGCAGCAGGCCGCCCGCGTTTCGCAGCGCACCGCCTTCTTCCATCTGGGGTCGCTGGTGGAGTTCGGCGAAACGTCCGAGATCTTCACCAACCCGCGCGAGGAGCGCACCAAGGATTACATTACGGGCCGCTACGGTTAAAGCCGGCTCGGGAGGACCAGAACGATGAACTTGCAAGCCGGCCACACCGTCAAGGCGTTCGATCAGGAGATGTCGGACATTCGCGGCATGATCTCCGACATGGGCGCGCGTTCCGAGGCCGCGGTAGCGGCGGCGATGAAGGCGCTGCGTGCGAACGATACGGACAGCGCGCGGGAGGTCGTCGCGGGCGACAAGGCGATCGACGAGCTGGAAACGGCGGTCGAGCGCCGCGTGGTGCAGACCATCGCGCTGCGCGCGCCGATGGCGGATGATCTGCGCGATCTGGTGGCCGCCCTCAAGATGAGCGGCGTGATCGAGCGGATCGGCGACTATGCCAAGAACATCGCCAAGCGCGTCGGCGCGCTGGAGGGCCACGGCTTCCTGGACGCCAATGAACAGCTGTTCCGGATGGCCGACATCGGCACCGAAATGGTCCGCATGGCCATGGAAGCCTTTGCCAAGCGCGATGTCGACATGGCCCGCGCGGTGTGCATCCGCGACGACGAGGTCGATCAGATCCACAAGGACCTGTTCGTCGATTTCATCGCGCATGTTGCCAAGCACCCGACCGACGCGACGGAGATCGCGCATCTGCTGTCCATCTCGAAGAATCTCGAGCGGATCGGCGATCACGCCACCACCTGCGCCGAAATGGTCTATTTCTCGCAGACCGGGCGCAATCTCGGCGATGAAATCGACGGATAAGGGACGCAACCGATGAACAAGCCGCGCATGCTGCTGGTCGAGGACGACGAATCGCTTGCCGAGCTGGTTCGCTGGCATTTCGAGCGCGAGGAGTTCGAGGTGCGTCACACGCCCGATGGCGAGGAAGCGTTGCTGCTGGCGCGCGAGCAGACGCCGGATATCGTGCTGCTGGACTGGATGATCGAGAACCTGTCCGGCATCGAGGTATGCCGCCAGCTGCGCAAGATCGAAACCACGGCCAATGTGCCCATCATCATGCTGACGGCGCGCGGCGAGGAGGATGATCGCATCCGCGGGTTCGAAATCGGCGCGGATGACTATGTGACCAAGCCTTTTTCCCCGCGCGAGCTGGTGGCGCGGGTGAACGCGGTGCTGCGGCGGGTGCGCCCGGCGCTCGCCGGCGAGACGCTGAAGTTCGCCGATGTCGAGATGGACACGGTGGCCCACAAGGTGCGACGCAGTGGCGAGACCGTGCCGCTCGGCCCCACCGAATACCGGCTGTTCAAGCATTTCCTGGAACATCCCGGCTGGGTGTTCAGCCGGGAGCGTCTGCTCGACAGCGTATGGGGCCATGACAGCGATATCGAACCGCGCACCGTGGACGTCCACATCCGGCGCCTGCGCAAGGCGCTGAACGCCGGCGGCCGTCCGGATCTGATTCGGACGGTGCGTTCGGCCGGCTATTCGCTGGATCAGGACGCCGCCTGAAGCTTCCCCTCCTGCGCCGGCTTGCATGTCGCAAAGAGGCGAGATCGACCTTGCCGTGACGGCCTTCGCAGGCGGTGATGAAGCCGCGCGCGCCGCGATGTCCGGCAAAATCCTGCCGGTGATGGCGGCAAAATTTGGCACGTTAACGGTCCGGTTATAAGCGCGGCGTATTCTAACGGGCAGCGACGGTCGCAGGTTAACCGCACGCTAGCGATCGCCGAGCGAGCGATTCTGTGCGGCCTGTCCGTCTCGTCATGTTGGAACCTTGAGCAAAACGGATGGGAGAAGAGCGTGAAAACGGCCCTCATCGTGGATGACAGCAAGATCATGCTGGAAATCCTTTATGCTGAACTGGCGTCGGAAGACATGATCGTGGTGCCCGTCGAAAGCGGACGGGAGGCGCTTGCCTGGCTGCAGACCAACCGCGCGGACGTCGTCACGACCGACATCAATATGCCGGAAATGGACGGATTTGCGTTTCTGGCCGAAATGAAACGGCAATGCGGCGCTGCCTGCCCTCCCTTTCTGGTGGTCTCCAGCGAGGAACGGCGCGGTCGTCCACAGGAAGCGGTGGCCAGCGACGCTGTCGGTTGGGTAACCAAGCCTTTCGCCTTTGGCAGCCTCTCGGCGCTTATCGCGCGCCATCTGGCGATGGTGGCGGCGAACGATTACGGGCCGGACGTTCCCCCGGCGGCATACCGTGCGTAAGCGGGCGCGCCCGCTACTGGCGCACGAGCTTCGCCGGACCGCGACCGAAATTCGGGAACTGGGCATGCGCCTTATCGCCGATCGCCATGTGCTGCAGCATCACTCCGATGATCTTCAACATTTCGATCTGCTCACCCAGCGATTGGACTGCCTAGCCGAAATCTGGGAAGCGCAGGACATCGTCGAAGCGGTCGAACAATGCCCGCTCGAAGATTTGTCGACGGATATCGTTGAGACCCTGCATGAATGGGACAGGCTACCCGGCGGCGCGCCCACCATTGCACGCAAAGTCGCCTAAAGACCGTCGATGTCGACCTGAAACATCGTCGGCCAGAGCTTGCCGGTGATGAAAAGACGCTTGCCCCCGGCATCCCACGCAATGCCGTTCAGAACCGCATCGCGATCGGTGGTTGCCATTTCCGCCACCAGCGCCCGGCAATCGATCACCTGCGTGACCAGCCCCGTCTTCGCATCGATCTTGAGAATAAACGGCGTCTGCCAGACATTGGCAAGGATAGCCCCGTTCACATATTCCAGCTCGTTCAATTGCGGGATCGCGCGCCCGTCCGGCATGTGAACCAGCAGCGTGCGCCGCTCGGCAAAGCTGCCGGGGTCCAGAAAGCGCAGGATCGGCGACCCATCGCTCAGGATCAGCGCGTCTTCCCCGGTCGTGAGCCCCCAGCCCTCTCCCTCATATCGAAATTCACCCTTGGACCGGAAGTCCTTCAGCGCCCAGCGATGCGCGACACCCGCCTGCCAGGTGAGGCTGATCAGCTCATCCTTCCATAGTGCCAGCCCCTCGCCGAATTCCTGTGGCGGGATGGCGACGCTCTGCAGAACCTTGCCATCCTCCAACCGCACCTTGCGGATGGTGGACCGTTCCAGCTGCCCGGTGCTCTCGTACAGCGCACCGTCATGCCACAGCAGGCCCTGCGTGAAGGCGGCCGGATCATGCGGAAAGCGCACCGCCACTCTTGGCGTAACCAGCGGCGGTGCCTGCACCGTTGCCGCGGCCTGCGCACTCTCGGTGGCCTGCGCAGGCGCGGTGCGCTGCGCGTCGGGTTCCGCCAGCGCGCAACCGTGAAAGGCGAAGGCTGCGATCAGCAGCGCGGAGAGCGGACGCTTCATGGCCGCGATCATGCCGCGCCGCGGGCGTTGCGACAATCGCAATTGCGCCCAGCCGGCCCTCGTTTACGCCGTTCGTTCGGGCGGGCTCAGAAGACGATCTGTGCGCGCGCGCCGATCTCGTCCACCGCATAGTCGCGGTTGCCCGTCGGCGTGGGGATGATCGCGTCGCGGTACACCAGATGGCCATAGGTCATCATGAAGCGAACATAGTCGATCGGCGTCCAGATCAGCGAAGCTTCGTAGCCGTCCTGCGTGCCGCCCATGATCGGTCCGTCGTTGAGCCGCAGCCCGTCATAGCGGACCACGCCCTGGATCGCGCCGACGCCGCCGTCGCTCACCGGATCGCTCACCTTCACGCCCTTGAAGATGCCGTTCTTGTAGACCCGCGTGTCGTTGGTGAAGAACATTCCCGCTTCGATCGAGCTGCCGAAGAAGGTGGGATCGAACCCGGTGCCTGCGTTCACATGCTGCCAGAATCCCTCGGCGGCAATGTGGTAGCGGCCACGGATCGCGGCGGCTTCCAGTCCGTAACCGAAGGTGTTGTCCGCCAGCAGCAGCGGCGTGCCGATGAAGCGCACGTCGGTGGTGTGCACCAGCGGGCGCTGGCGATAGATCACTCTCTCCAGTTCCGAACCCGGATCGTGATAGTGCAGCGATCCGCCGAAGTGCAGCTGCGTCCTGCCGATCTTGGGCGCATAGACCAGCCGCGCATCGCCGCCGGCCGCGTCGTTCGCATCGTCGAACAGTTCCTCCACATTGGCGGTGAAGAAGCCGGCCTGCGCCAGGATCGGCCCATCGGCATATTGCGCGGACACGCCCACGCGGCGCACGAAATCGAAGGCGTCGGTAAAGGCGGCGCGCTCGATGAAACTGGTGTCGTTGGAGCTGGACAGTTCCTCCAGCCCCTGGAAGCCGTTGTGCTGGCCCAGCGTGAAGATCGCCTTGCCCGTCTCATATTCCATGAAGGCATCGGTGACGACGATCTCGCCGTTCGCGAAGTCCACCTCCATCTTGTAGCCGAAGCCGCCGGGCATCGTGCCTTCGACGCCCAGACGCGCGCGGCGCAGTTCGTTGGAGAAACCGAGCCCTGGATCGCTGATGCCGTCGGGCGAGCCGACATAAGCGGCATCATACATGATCCGCCCGCGCGGTTTGAAGCTCCAGCCGTTGGCATCGCTGATCTGCGGCGCGCCCTTCCAGCTGATCTTGGAACCGGCAGGCACGGCCGGGGGCGGCGCTGTCGCAACCACCGGAGCGGGAGCGGCGGCAGACGGGACGGCACGGGGGGCGGCAACGGGCGCGGTGGTGGCCACAGGGTCCGGCTCGGCTGCATCCAGCCTGGCCTCCAGCGCGGCCAGGCGGGCTTTCAGATCGGCCACCTCGGCGCGCAGCGCTTCGGCCTCATCTTCCTGGGTCTGCGCAGCGGCCGGTGCCGCGAGCAGCAAACCGAGCCCGGCAAGGCCCGCGCCCAAACTCTTACGCATACCAAGAAGTCCCTTCCACGGCCCCGGCGGCCAAATAAAGCGCGCCGCCTTCGTTGCAAAGAGGTGTTGGAAAAAAGTCCTGATCATGACGGTCCGGCCGCAGCCGGTCCGGGCGGGACGCGGCGCTCCTTACCAGATCTGCACACGCTGATCCGGGGCAAGGTACAGCTTGTCGCCGACCTTCACGTCGAAGGCCTTGTACCAGGCATCGATGTTGCGCACGGTGAGCGCGCGGTACTGCCCGGGCGCATGTCCATCGGTCGCGATGCGCTGGCGCAGGGCCTCTTCGCGCATCTTGCTGCGCCAGCTTTGCGCATAGGCGATGAAGAAGCGCTGATCCCCGGTAAAGCCGTCGATCACGGGCGCTTTCCTGCCCTTCAGCGAAGCACGATAGGCGTCATAGGCCGCCTGCAGCCCGGCAACATCGGCGATATTCTCGCCCAATGTCAGCTTGCCGTTTACGCTCACGCCCGGGAAGGGCGAATAGGCGTCATACTGGTTGGCGAGCGCCGTCCCCTGCGACTGAAAGCGTTTCAGGTCCGCCTCGGTCCACCAGTTGCGCAGCTTGCCCTCAGAATCTAAGGCGGCGCCATTGTTATCGAAGCTGTGGCTGATCTCGTGGCCGATGACGGCGCCGATCGAGCCGTAATTGGACGCCGCGTCCGCCTTCGGATCGAAAAAGGGCGGCTCCAGGATTGCCGCCGGAAAGTTCAGCGCATTCTGCACCGGCAGGTTCACCGCGTTCACCGTCTGCGGCGTCATCCACCATTCGTTCTTGTCGAAGGGCTGGCCGATCTTGGCCAACTGGTGGCGATATTCCGCCATTTCTCCGCCGATCTCATCGGCATAGGCATTGGTATTCGACAATTCGAACCCGGCATAATCGCGCCAGCTGTCGGGATAGCCCACGCCCACCTTCAGCGTCTCGATCTTGGCGAGCGCCTCTTCCTTGGTTTCGGGGGCCAGCCAGTCGATCTGTTGCACGCGGCTGCGGAAGGCGGCGACGATGTTGCTCACCATCCCGTTCACCTCCGCCTTGGCCGAGGCGGGGAAATATTTCTCCACGAAGAGCTTGCCCACCGCGTCGCCCAGATAGCTGTTCACCGCGGCCAGCGCGCGCTTGTCCCGCGGCTGCTGTTCGGGCGTGCCGTTCAGCACCGTGCCGTAAAAGGCGAAGTGGTCCTGATCGATCTTTGCGGGCAGGACATCGGCATGCTGGTTGATCTGGTGGAAGACCAGCCAGTCCTTCCAGCTTTCCAGCGGCTCGCTGGCGACCAGCTTCGACAGCCGCGTGATGGCGGGCGCGTGATAGGCCGCGAATTTCAGCTGATTGGAGAGCTGGGCCGCGCTGAAAAACGCGTTCCAGTCGATCCCCGGGGCCTGCCTCTCGAAATCGCCGCGGCTCCAGATGGTCGCGCTGCCGGCGAAATCCTCGCTTTGCGCGCGGGTTTCGTGCGCCGTTGCGATCTTGGTCTCCAGCGCAAAGATGCGGTCCGCCCGCGCGGCGGCATCGGAAATGCCGGCATCGGTCAGCAGGGTCTGGATATAGCTTCTATAGGCGTCCCGGATCTGCGCCATCTTGGGATCGGCGGAGAGATAATATTCGCGCTCCGGCAGCCCCAGCCCGCCCTGCAGCAGATAGGGCAACACCTCGCCCGGCGTCGAAAGCCCCTGCGTCACGAACAGGCCGAACAGATTTTCGGTCTGGAAATCGGTGGCGTTGAGCGGATCGACATCGGCGCGCAGGTTCGCGCCCAGCGTTTCGGACAGCTGCTGCTTGTCGTCGATCGCGGCATAGCGCTGCAGATCCGGCTGGATCGGCCGCATCCCCGCGCTGTTGATGGCTTTCACGTCCATATAGGCACGGTAGAATTTGGCGACCCGGCCGGCGTCGCTGCCCGCCATGGGGTTGGACTGCACGATCTCCTCGATCAGTGCCTTGTTGCGCTTCTCCGCCTCGTTGAACACTTCCAGAAACACGCCGGTACTGGAGCGGTCCGCCGGAATTTCCGCCGTCTTCTGCCAGGTGCCGTTGGCATAGGCGTAGAAATCATCGCCCGGCTTCACGCTTTTATCCATGCCGGCCAGATCGATCCCGATCTCGGTGCCGGCCGGCCTCTTCGCCGCCTCGGTCTGATCCTGCTTTTCAGGCCCCATCGAGCAGGCGGGCAGACCTGCGACGACGGTGGTGGAGAGCAAAAGCGCGGCAAGCAGGCGGCGGTTCATGAAAAGACGGTCTTTCGTGGCTGGGGGAGGGAACGGGATATAGGTTTACGCTAGGGAAGGCGAAAGCGCGCGGCCTCGCGAAATTTTGTTGCGCGCGGCTTTTCATGGGAGCGCACGGCCGCTAACTCCGTTCAGGTAAAAAAGGGAGAGACGATGCCGCACGCTTCTAAGCTGCTCGTTTGCATGGAGCCTGAACGATGAGCGCGCCGGTGCTGACCAGCGCGATCGACCGCGACGGAGAGGTGTTCAAGGCCAACGCCGCGCACAACCGCGCGCTCGCCGAACAACTGCGCGCCGATGTGGCCAAGGCCGCGCAGGGCGGATCGGAGGGCAGCCGCCAGCGTCATGTGGACCGCGGCAAGCTGCTTCCGCGTGACCGGGTGGAGCGACTTCTCGATCCCGGATCGCCGTTCCTGGAGATCGGCCAGCTCGCCGCCAACGGCATGTACGGCAAGGACGACATTCCGGGCGCCGGGGTGATCGCCGGTGTCGGCTACGTCTCGGGCCGCCAGTGCATGATCGTGTGCAACGATGCCACGGTGAAGGGCGGCACCTATTATCCGATGACGGTGAAGAAGCATCTCCGCGCGCAGGAGATCGCGGAGGCCAACCGGCTGCCCTGCATCTATCTGGTCGACAGCGGCGGCGCGAACCTGCCGCACCAGGCCGAGGTGTTTCCGGACCGCGATCATTTCGGCCGCATCTTCTACAATCAGGCGCAGATGAGCAGTCAGGGCATCGCCCAGATCGCCTGCGTGATGGGAAGCTGCACCGCGGGCGGCGCCTATGTGCCCGCCATGGCCGACGAAAGCGTGATCGTGCGGGGCCAGGGCACCATTTTCCTGGGCGGCCCGCCGCTGGTGAAGGCTGCCACGGGCGAGGAGATCAGCGCCGAGGATCTGGGGGGCGGAGACCTGCATGGCCGCAAGTCCGGCGTGGTCGATCATGTCGCGGAAAATGACGAGCATGCGCTCACCATCGTGCGCGATATCGTGAGCACGCTGCCCCCGCAGCCCGATCTGATGGGATCGGGATCGGTCAACCTGCGCGATCCGCGTCCGCCGAAATTCGACGCAGAAGAGCTGTACGGCATCGTGCCGCAGGACGTGCGCCAGCCCTATGACGTGCATGAGATCATCGCGCGCCTGGTGGACGGCAGCGAGTTTCAGGAGTTCAAGGCGCTCTATGGAGAGACGCTGGTCTGCGGCTTTGCGCATATCCATGGGCTTCCGGTCGCGATCCTGGCCAATAACGGCATCCTGTTCTCCGAAAGCGCCGTGAAGGGCGCGCATTTCATCGAACTGGCCTGCCAGCGCCGCATTCCGCTCCTGTTCCTGCAGAACATCTCCGGCTTCATGGTCGGCGGGAAATATGAGGCGGAGGGCATCGCCAAACATGGCGCGAAGCTCGTCACCGCCGTCGCCACTGCCAGCGTTCCGAAGGTCACCATCCTGATCGGCGGCAGCTTCGGCGCAGGCAATTACGGCATGAGCGGGCGAGCTTACTCCCCCCGGTTCCTGTTCAGCTGGCCGAATTCTCGCATCTCGGTGATGGGCGGCGAACAGGCCGCCAGCGTTCTCGCCACGGTACACCGCGACGCGGATTCATGGAGCGAGGAAGAAGCCGAAGCCTTCAAGGCGCCCATCCGCGAGAAATACGAAGAAGAGGGCCACCCCTATTACGCCACCGCCCGCGGCTGGGACGACGGCATCATTGACCCTGCCCAAACGCGCGACGTGCTGGGGCTGGCTTTTGCGGCGTGCCTGAACGCGCCGGTGCCTGAGAAGCCGCAATTCGGCGTGTTCCGGATGTGATGCAAGAAATGCGCGTCTCCTCAATCCTCCCCGGAACAGGGAGGAGGACCATCCAACATCGGCGGATGGTGGAGGGGAATGCGCGCCTGGGCTTCGGTCTTGAAGCCGCCCCGTCGTTTTCTCAATTGGCGCCACAGCAGCACTTCCGGCAAACTCATCGCTCGGCGGAGTTTCCGCGCGTTCGCGATTGTTCTTCGTGGCCGAGAAAGCATCGCCAACTCCCCTCCACCACCGCTTCGCGGCGGTCCCCCTCCCCGTCCCGGGGAGGATTTGAGGTAACCTTATGATCCAATCCCTCCTCATCGCCAATCGCGGCGAGATTGCCTGTCGCGTCATCCGCACCGCGCGTGAGCTCGGTATTCGTACCGTTGCGGTTTATTCGGACGCGGACGCAGGCGCGCTGCATGTGCGCATGGCGGACGAGGCGGTGCATATCGGCCCCTCGGCGGCAGCGGAATCCTACCTGGTCGGCGACAAAATCATCGCTGCGGCGAAGGACACCGGGGTAGAAGCGATCCATCCGGGCTACGGCTTCCTCAGCGAGAACGCGGATTTCGCACAGGCGGTGCTGGACGCCGGGCTGATCTGGGTGGGGCCGAAGCCCGCGAGCATCCGCGCGATGGGTCTGAAGGACGCCGCCAAGACGCTGATGGACGAGGCCGGGGTGCCGACGACGCCCGGCTATACCGGCGACAATCAGGAGCCCGCCTTCCTCGCCGAACGGGCCGCCGAAATCGGCTATCCGGTGCTGATCAAGGCCGTCGCGGGCGGCGGCGGCAAGGGCATGCGCAAGGTGGAGCGCGCAGAAGACTTCGCCGACGGCCTGCAGTCCGCGCAGCGCGAGGCGAAGGCGGCGTTCGGCAATGACGTCGTGCTCCTGGAAAAATGGGTCGAGAGCCCGCGCCACATCGAAGTGCAGATCTTCGGCGATTCCCACGGCAACGTCGTCCACCTGTTCGAGCGCGACTGCTCGCTCCAGCGCCGCCACCAGAAAGTGATCGAGGAAGCGCCCGCCCCCGGCATGGACGCGGAAACACGCGAGGCCGTCTGCGGCGCCGCCGTACGCGCGGCTCAGGCGGTGGATTATGAGGGCGCGGGCACGGTGGAGTTCATCGCCGACGGCAGCGAAGGCCTGCGCGCCGACCGCATCTACTTCATGGAAATGAACACCCGCCTGCAGGTCGAGCATCCGGTGACCGAGGAAATCACGGGCGTGGACCTCGGCGAATGGCAGCTGCGCGTGGCGAGCGGGGAGCCGATCCCGATCCGGCAGGACGA
>JBELIU010000075.1:0-3717 GCA_042090735.1 Novosphingopyxis sp.
CATGTCGCTCGGCACCAAGATCAAGGAAAACATCGTCCTTTACGGCGCGCGGGCGGCGAATCTCGGGATTGCCATCGCCAAGTTCGTGGCTGCCAGCATCACCGGCTCCTCCTCGATGCTGTCCGAAGGCTTTCACTCGGTTGTCGACAGCCTGAACCAGATTCTGCTGCTCCATGGCGAGCATAAGGCGGACCGACCGCCCGATCATGAGCATCCCTTCGGATATGGCCGCGAACTTTATTTCTGGGCGTTCGTGGTCGCGATCCTTATCTTTTCCGTCGGCGCTGGGCTCTCCGTATATGAAGGTTATGTCCACTGGACGAACCCGGAAGAGCTGACCGATCCTACCATCAACTATGTCGTGCTGGGCGTCGCTGCCCTTATGGAAGGGACAAGCTGGTCGATCGCCGTGCGTGAATTCTCCAAAACCAAAGGGAATCAGGGCTGGTGGCAGGCGATAAGGCAATCGAAAGACCCGTCGGTCTTCATCGTGCTATTCGAGGATTCGGCAGCTCTCAGCGGTCTGGCCGTCGCTGCAGTCGGCGTGTGGGCGAGCCATTATTTCGACATGCCGAAGCTCGATGGTGCCGCATCGATCGTAATTGGACTGATCCTCGCCGCCGTCGCGGTGTTGTTGGCGCGCGAGGCGAAAGGGCTTCTGATCGGCGAACGGGCCGATCCGGAGCTGATCGAGAAAATTCGCGCCCTCGTTGGCCGGCAGGACTGGGTGAGCGGCGTCAATCACGTCCGCACCATCCATACCGCACCCAAGCAGGTCTTCGTCGCGATCAGCGCTGACTTTGATGACGCAGTAACCATGGGCGAAGGCGAGCAATTGATCGAGGAGTTGGAACAGTCCTTGCGCAGCGAAATGCCGGAGCTGGCTTCCATCTATATCCGGCCTGAAAAAGCGGAGAATGCGGCGCTAGTGCCGGAAAAGCGCAAGGCGAAATAGCACTGGCGTTCAATCGGCTCGTTAGCGCACCAATTGCGGCCGAAAAGATCGTTACGGAACCGAAGCGGCTTCTCCGTGTTTCCGGAAGTCACGACCCGTTTGCTTCATTGTGTTGAAGTTAGCGGCTTTTCAGGATGATCCCGCATGAATGACGGCCTCTCCACTCCCAAACATGAAGAACGCACTCGCGAAGATATGGCGATGGAAGACGCGCCACCAAAAGAGGGAGAGGTTTCCAAAGCACCGGAAGAGGGCGAGGCGGTTTCCGACTATTTTGCCTTCATCGAAATCTTCAAACGTGTGCTGTCCACGGCCGACCATGAGCTAGAGGCCAGCAATCTCTATCTTTTCTGGAGCGCGCTGGGTGCGGGCGGCGCCTTGGGCCTAACCTTTCTGGCGCGGGTTATCTTCACCGAAAGCGCGGGCGAGATGGAGCCGGGCATCATCGGCAATATCCTCTATCCGGTCGGCTTCCTGATTATCGTGCTGGGGCGCTACCAGCTGTTCACGGAAAACACGCTGACGCCGGTTGTGCTGGTGCTGACGCGGCTGGCCAGTTTGGCCAATCTGATGCGGCTCTGGGTGATCGTGTTTATCGGCAATATGGCGGGGGCGATGCTGTTTGCGGCCGGCATCGTCTATTCCAACGTACTGACGCCGGAGCGCACGATGAAAGCGCTGGAAATGAGCCATCACGCCGTCGAGACGCCCTGGCTGGAAATCTTCTACCGTGGGATCATCGCGGGCTGGATCGTGGCGGCGATGGTGTGGCTGGTCCATGCGGTGCGCGATTCGATCGGCCGGGCGATGGTGATCTATGTGCTGATGTACTTCATCGGCGTGGGATCCTTCTTCCACGTCATCACCTCTTCGATCGAGGCGTTTTACGCTGCTTTCTCCGATCCAGAGGTGAGCTTCTGGGCGGTCTGGCCCAATTTCGTTGCGCCGGTCCTTCTCGGCAACACGATTGGCGGCATCGTGTTTGTCGCGGTGCTGAACTACGCGCAATTCTCCGAGCACAAGGACGGCAAGATGTTCGATCGCTACGGCGACAAGCTGAGCGTGCGCGATTGGCTGTTCGGAGGCGGCAAGCCGCATGATTGAGGTGGCGGCGGCTGGCAATCCGGCCGCCTCTCTTGAAACCCCGGAACCTCTTGCGGGGCAGCGGCCATGGCGCTTCAGGCCCGCGCGCTGCCGATAGTCGCGATTGCCGGGGCAGAGGGGCTGAACCTCGACCAGCATTGGCCCCTATTCGCCCCAACGGCTCTTACGCTTTTCGCCCATGGCTGAGCGGAGCTTTATTTCTCCAGCGGAAGGCCCAATGCGTGCGCCATGAGCGCATAGATCGCATTCTGTTCAATCGTGCCGCTGACCAGATAGGCATCGGGCCCGCTGGCCTTCAGGGCCACATCTTCGCCTGAATGCGTTTCCGCGCTGGTGGGAACGAGCGACTGTTGCAGATAATTCTTTGCGGTGGTGTCGACGGCGGCGGGATCAGGGCGCTCCGCTGTGGTTACGGCGCCGGGTCCGTTAGCATACCCCAGCGTAGTGTAGGCCTTGCCGTCCTTGGTGCCAGGGGCACCGTCTTCGCCGGCATTGACCGTGCCGAGGATCGGATTTCCGCGCACAGGATAGCCCGCCATGGTAAAGACGTGGCTGTGATCCGCGGTAACGAGCACCATGGTGTCTTTCGGATCGGTCAGGTCCAGCGCTGTCGCCACCGCCTCATCCATCGCAGCGAAATCGCTGAGCGCGCGATAGGCGTTGCCGGCGTGATGGGCATGGTCGATCCGCCCGCCCTCTACCAATAGCACGAAGCCGTTGGGGTTGCCCTTCAGCCGTTCGATTGCCGCGGCGGTCATCTGTGCGATCGATGGTTCCTTGCCCGGATCTTCCACGCGGTCCGCCTCGAACTGCATGTGGCTGGGCTCGAACAGCGCCAGCACCGGCTTGCCGTCGGCGGGAAGCGCTGCAAACTGTGCGCCGTTCCAGACGTAATGCCCGCCCGTCTTCGCCGTCCAGGCGGCAGTCAGATCCTTGCCATCCGTTCGCGCTCCGGTCTTCCCGGGATATTCCGGATCCGCCTCGTCGGCCGCCAGGAAATTCGCGCGGCCGCCGCCCATCATGAGATCGAAGCCGCCGCCATGGTTCCAGTTCACCAGCTGGGCGGCGATGTCGGTGCAGCCCGCGGCCTTCGCGGCGTCCGGCAGCAAAGCGTCATTCTCCCAATCGCGATTGGCGACATGCGCATAGGTTGCGCCGGGTGTCGCATGGGTGATGCGCGCGGTCGAGATGATGCCCGTTGCGCGGCCGGCATCGGCGGCCTGTTCGAACAGGGTCTCCACCGGAGCACCGACCGAGGCGGCGCAATCGTCGGTCACCACCGATGGCGCCATGCCGAGCGTGCCGCTGCGCGTCTTGGTGCCGGTGAAGATCGCTGTGGCGGTGGCCGCGCTGTCGGGCACCTGGAAATCGGTGGAGTACGTCTTGACGATGGCGCTGTAGGGCAGGGTGTCGAGCGCTGCGATATGGCTTTCGCCGTCCTCGCCGCGCTGTTCCCCTTCGAAGATGCGGCCGGCGGTAATGGTGCCGACCCCCATGCCGTCACCGACGAAAATGATCAGATTCTTCGCCGGGCCCTCGATCCGCTGCCGCGCAACTTGCCGCTGGATATAGGCGGCGGCTTCGGCACGATATTGCGCGGCGGTCTTGGCGCGCGCGGCGGCCGGTTCTGCCGGAACTTCGCCCGTCAGAACACTCTC
>JBELIU010000075.1:3727-10356 GCA_042090735.1 Novosphingopyxis sp.
CCGCCTGCGGAAGACTGGCATCGGTCGGCGGCGGCGCGGCAGTGTTGCTGCCCATTTGTGCATTGGCGGCGCATCCGGAAAATAGAAGCGGAAGGAGAACAAGGGCAGGGCGCATCGATGGAAACTCCGGAAGGCAGGATTGTCTGCGCTTTTCCACAGGCCCGTTACAGCTGCAAGACGGTGCGCGCCTGATCATGCGCATAGCGGCACCGTTGCCAAGCGAACATTTATCAGACGGACGCTTTCCAGCGGTCGCGCGTTGACCCCCATAGCCCGGCCACTTCGCCGGCAGGAGACCGATGCGATGTTCACCCAGCTCAATCCACCGCTACCGGTCATGGTCATCGATCGAGGCAAGGGGCTTGCCCTTGCAGTCATTGATTATGGGCCGGAGCACAACATCATCTGGGTCACGGCGATCGATAGCACCGGCGAGATCTGGTGCGCGCCCAACCCCAAGGTCCGCATGCAGTCAAACTGGACCATGGGCCGTCTGCAAGCCGGCGATGTACCGACGGATGGCCCGCCGATCGTCGAAAAACGCTGAGCCGCCGCCCGATATGGCGGCGAAGGGCGTATCGTTCAGTCGATGCGATAATCGATCGGCGTCATGGTACCGTTATTGCTGGTGGGTGCGCTGCACGCGGTCAGGCCGATAATCAGATCCATTTCCGCGCGAAAGCTGATGCAATCGCCAGGCTTGGAAAGCGGCGGTTCTACCGAAAACTTCCCCGTCTTCCCATCCACCGGCACGTTCATGAAAACGTTGAAGGCACAAGGAATGGCGTCCGGGCCGATGCCGAAAGACTCTAGCGCCGCGGCGAGATTGCCGAAGCAGCCGCGATGCGGATCTTTGTCTCCGTAAAGGATTCGGAACGTATCTTTCGAACAGGGTGTCAGCAGAAAATCGTGCCGCCCGACATCGTCATGCTCGATCTCCAGCATCACGCTGCTGCGGTTCGAGTAGAGCTTGTGGCCGGTCGTCAGGTAGATCGTGTCCTGATAATCGAAGGTCCGCCCGTTCGAAATCAGCTCGCGCGGGTCCGCTTGGCTGAAGGCGACCATATCGCTCACCTGCTCACCCTCCGGATCGCAAACGGTCAGCCGCTGGCCGCGCCTCAGTTCGAAGGCGGTGCCGCTTCGGCGGGGAATGCGGGTCATGTCCGTCATGCGATATCCTTCAGGGGTTCGGGGCGATTATAGGGCGCAGTCCAACCTGCCGGCACGGCCCGCCCGCTATATTGGCGCGCCTCGGACGTCTCGCCATGGCGGGAGAGCATGGGGTTGTCGGAGCCTTGCAGGGCCCTGTCACGCGCAAGGATTGCGCCGCGCAGCTTTTCATAGCGTCCGGCTTCGCGCAGGCGTTCGAACTGATCGTGCAGATTGAAGATCAGGGTGGGGTAGCGAAAGCGCCGCGCCGCTCGGCTTGCGCCGGGATGCAGGCCCACGACGAAGAATGCGGAGCCGCCGAAACTGAGCGAGAAGTGCGGATTGTCCGGCTCCGCGCTGATGCCCTGGTCTTGCTGTTGGCCCAGCCAGACATCCTTGTCGGTCATGGACTGGATACGCGCCCACATATGCTGTTCGAAAGCCTTTTCGCTCATCAAGCGCGGCGCGGCGTAGATCACTGCGAACGAGCGGAAGAGTTTGGGGTCTTCCTGATGGCCTTCCGCGAAAGACATCAACCGTCTGTGCACGTCCAGATCGTTCCAGCTTGAAGCGATCGACCGCGCGGTGACGATTTCCAGCTGCCGCTTGCCGAGCGCCGACTTCGCCCCGACGCAGGGAAACCGGTTGTCCAA
The DNA here is from genome assembly GCA_042090735.1 of Novosphingopyxis sp. Lineage (GTDB taxonomy): Bacteria > Pseudomonadota > Alphaproteobacteria > Sphingomonadales > Sphingomonadaceae > Novosphingopyxis. Next base: position 5,530 of record JBELIU010000075.1, read on the forward strand.
GATGAACTGTCGCAGCGAATCGGGGGGAGTAGGATGGGTCAATTATGGTCTTTTCAGAAGGTCCGGCAGCAGCGCTAGCGGCTTGGAAAGAGCTGGGGGCAAAGGGTTTCGCAAGGGAACGCCGCCCTGGTCTGCCCGTTCCTCGCAATCCGCCTAACCTTTACTTCATCGCTCGATCGACTAATTCCGCTAGGCATATCCAGAAGCGGAGTTTTTTCATGCGCGCAGAAGCGCAAGCCTTGGTTGATCGTATCGACGCTGCCCTCGCCCTCGTCCGGCGCTCGCTCGATTGGGAGCGCGCGCTCCGGCGGCTGGACGAGCTCAACGCGCGGGTCGAGGACCCGACCTTGTGGGACGATCCCAAGCAGGCCGAGAGCGTGATGCGGGAGCGTCAGCGGCTCGATAAGAACATCGGCGCGGCCAAGGACATCGAAGCGGAGAAGGCCGATACGGTCGAGCTGATCGAGATGGCCGATAGCGAAGGCGATAGGGAGATGGCGGACGAAGCGCTGGCTTCGCTCGCCGCGCTCGCCGACCGCGCGGACCGCGACAAGGTGGAGGCGCTGCTCGGCGGCGAAGCGGACGGCAACGACACCTATCTGGAGATTCACGCCGGCGCCGGCGGCACCGAGAGCAACGACTGGGCCGAGATGCTTCTGCGCATGTACCAGCGCTGGGCCGAGGCGCGCGGTTACAAGGTGGAGATGGTCGAGTATCAGGCGGGCGACAGCGCGGGCATCAAATCCGCCACGCTGCTGATCAAGGGCGAGAACGCCTATGGCTACGCCAAGACGGAGAGCGGCGTGCACCGTCTGGTGCGCATCAGCCCCTATGACAGCTCCGCGCGCCGCCACACCAGCTTCTCCAGCGTCTGGGTCTACCCGGTGATCGATGACGACATCTCGATCGAGATCAACGAGAGCGACCTGAAGATCGACACCTACCGCGCATCCGGTGCGGGCGGGCAGCACGTCAACACCACCGACAGCGCCGTGCGCATCACCCACGTGCCCAGCGGGATCATCGTGGCCAGCCAGAACGACCGCAGCCAGCACAAGAACCGCGCCGAGGCGATGGGCATGCTGAAGGCCCGCCTGTACGAGGCCGAGCTGCGCGAGCGCGAGGAGCGCGCGATGGCGGAGCATGCCTCCAAGTCCGACATCGGCTGGGGTAGCCAGATCCGCTCCTACGTCCTGCAGCCCTATCAGATGGTGAAGGACCTGCGCACCGGCACTACCAGCACCGCGCCCGGCGACGTGCTGGACGGCGCGCTCGATCCGTTCATGGCGGCCGCGCTGGCCCAGCGCGTGACCGGAGAGGCGGTCGAGGTAGAGGACGTCGACTGATGGACGCGCGCCTCCCCGCGCCCTTGCTGACGCTGCTCGCGCTGGCTGCTTGCCAGAACGGCAGCGCCGGCGCGCCGGGCGACGCGGCCTTCCCGGAGGCGAACCGGCCCGTCGCCAGCGTCGTCGCCACCCAGTTCAGCAACGAGCCTGCGCGCGAGGCGGCGAACGAGGCGCAGGTGGTGATGGACCGGGCGGGCGTGAAGCCCGGCATGACGGTGGCGGACATCGGCGCGGGCGAGGGCTACTACACCGTGCGGCTGGGCGAGCGGGTGGGCCGAAAGGGCCGCGTGCTGGCGCAGGACATCGACCAGGCGGTGCTGACGCGGCTGGGCGAGCGCGTGGCGCGGGACCGGCTGGACAACGTCTCCATCAAGCTCGGTGCGCCGGACGATCCGCGCCTTCCGGAAGCCAGCTTCGACCGCGTGTTCATGGTCCACATGTACCATGAAATCGCGCAGCCCTACGCCTTCCTGTGGCGCCTGCGGCCCGCGCTGAAGCCGGATGGCGAGGTGATCGTGGTCGATGCGGACCGGCCCACCAACCGCCACGGCACCCCGCCCGCGCTGTTGACCTGCGAGCTGGAGGCCGTGGGCTACACCCGCACCGGGTTCGAGCTGCGGCCGGACATCGGCGCGTACATCGCCCGCTTCCGCCCCAGCGGAGAGCGCCCCGATCCGGGCGCGATCGAGCCTTGCCCGGCGCCGGAGCCCGCCGCGGGCTGACCTGCCCGCCGGATACAAGCACGCCCCCCGCCCGTTGACCCGGCATCCCACCAACGAAGGAGCGATGCCATGAGCGACCACCCCAAGCAGGACGATGCCTCCAACAGCCCACCCCCGCGCGACCCAACCGGCAAGCTGAGCCCGGACGAACAGCGCGGCAACGGCAGCACCCACCCGCAGAAGCAGCGCAACGAGCCCGTGATGCCCGCAGACCGGAACGACTGACCCCGCGCGGCCGGAGGCCTCCGCCCCCGGCCCGCACCACCCGGCGCGGGGGCGAGCGGCCCCGAAGCGCGCACCCGCTTCACACAGCTTCACACTGTCCATAGCCGAAAACCGCCGCCCCCAAACCGTCCCCGCCCGCAGACCCGCCCCGCGAATACCGCGCCTGGCCAAAGCCGAAACGGCATAATCGCCAGCGAATCCAACAGCATGAGCCATGCCCACCTTATCGCATAGCGGTTGGGCTGTAGGACAGCCGATTGCGTCGAAGGCACAACTCCGGCAAGACAGAATCGCATCGGAGCGCTAAACGACCACCATGGTGGACACTTTAACTCCTGATCAGCGGAGCCGCTTGATGTCGCGTGTCCGGGGGAAGGACACAAAGCCGGAGATGGTGGTAAGGCGGCTCGCCCATCGGCTTGGTTACCGTTTCCGGCTACATCGGCGCGATCTCCCCGGCACTCCCGACCTCGTTTTCCCAAGCCGTAAGAAGGCGATCTTCGTCCATGGGTGTTATTGGCACAGGCACGATTGTAGCAAGGCCACAACTCCGAAGAGCAATGTCGATTTTTGGCAAAAGAAGTTTGACGACAATATTATGAGAGACAATAAGAACATCGACGACTTGGCCGAATTGGGTTGGGGGACGATGGTCGTGTGGCAGTGCGAGACAGGTAGGTTGCAAGAACTTGCCCAACGCTTAGAGGCATTTTTGGGGTCTGCAAGATGACCGGGCAGCCTGAAGTCGTCGATCTGTTTTGTGGCGTTGGCGCCTTGAGCCATGGCCTCAAGCTAGCCGGATGCAATATTCTGGCGGGATACGACACGGATAAACGCTGCAAATACGCTTTCGAAAAGAATAATGGCGGGGAATTCATTGCGCGCGACGTCGGCAAGATGTCAGCCTATGAGATCATGAGCCACTATTCTGGGGATGCCCCAAGTGTTTTGGCCGGTTGTGCGCCGTGTCAGCCTTTCTCGACGTACAAGCATAGATACGCGGAAGACCCCCAATGGGGGCTGGTCAAGAAGTTCGCGGAACTGGCGGTCCGTGTGCAGCCCGACTTCGTGACGATGGAAAACGTGCCGTCACTTTTGCGTTATAAAAACGGGTCCGTCTTTCGTATGTTCAAAGATATTTTGAACGAAGCGGGCTACCCCCTCCGCGTTACGATCGCGAAGTGCGAATTGTTTGGCGTCCCGCAAAAGCGTCGGCGGCTGGTCGTGGTTGCCGCTCGAGGCCGGAAAGTAGGACGTTTGCCGACAACGGAAAATGTCGGCCGCACGGTAAGGGACGCCATCGCAGAACTACCGCCGATCGAAGCGGGGCAGGCGCACCAGGAAGATAGTCTTCACGTCGCATCGGAACTGTCACCTCTCAATATGCAACGGATGATGGCGGCCAAGCCTGGCGGCACATGGCGTGATTGGCCGGAAGACCTGCGCGCGGAATGCCACCGTCGTGCCAGCGGTAAGACCTATCCGGGCGTTTACGCGCGTATGGAGTGGGACAAGCCCTCGCCCACAATGACGACCCAGTGCTTCGGGTTCGGCAATGGGCGGTTCGGCCATCCCGAGCAGAACCGGGCGATCAGCTTGCGCGAAGCTGCAAATCTTCAGTCTTTTCCGCCCGGGTACGCATTTCTCCCAAGTGGCGAAAAGCCGAAAATGAAAGAAGTGGGGCGCTGGATCGGAAACGCGGTGCCGGTAGAACTCGGTCGAGCTATCGGGAGCAGCATAATTCAGGCAACGGGGTAGAGGGATGGCAGAGAAAGAAAGCAGCGATTTCAATTTCGCGATATCACTAAGCGTCCTGAATCATTTGGGCCGGAACCTGTACCGCAACTTCATCACCGTTTTGGGCGAGGCCATTTCCAATTCTTGGGATGCAGAATCGAAGAATGTTTGGATATCTTTCGACAAAGAGGAAAATTCATTCTTTGTGAAAGATGATGGAGTCGGGATGGGCGCCGACGACTTTCAATCGAAGTTCTTGAAGATAGGATATTCAAAGAGAAAAGAACTCGGTTCAGAGTCGGAAAGCGGCCGGCCCTTCATCGGAGCCAAGGGGATCGGAAAACTCGCCCTTCTCTCTTGTGCAGAACGAATCACGATTTTCACTCGAAAAGACGGCAACTCCGATTATGTAGGCGGCGTCATAGACAATAGCGGCCTTGACGAAGCAATAACTGACGATCTTGAACCGGGCGAATATCAACTTGAGCAACCCGATCTTGACCTCCTCAAGGGGAAATCGGATGGCCACGAATCCGGCACTATCATTATTTTCGAGGGCGCAGAACGCATCCTGCGAACATCGGAAGAACAAATCCGCAAACTACTAGCGCTCTCTTTTCATTTCTCATTGCTGGACGAAAAATTTACCATTCACGTAAACGGCAAGCCAGTAAATCTCGATGATCTAAAGTCGCTAACCTCGAAAACCGAGTTTGTTTGGAAAATAGATAGTTACGATGACAAGTTTGCTCAGGCCTTCGTCAACCTAAAAGAGCAAGTTGACGCGCCAGAGACCG
>JBELIU010000075.1:10366-11276 GCA_042090735.1 Novosphingopyxis sp.
CCGACTTGGATGTCACAGGGTTCATCGCAACCGTGGAAAAACCTAGTGACCTCAACATTCGTGGAAAAGGTGAGCGCGCCACAGTCGACCTATTTGTAAATGGACGCCTTCGGGAAAAGAACATAATAAGTCACTTGCCTTCACAACGAATTGTCGAAAGCTACGTCTACGGTCAAATACACTTCAACTCCATGGACGGAGACGGTGACTCGCCCTTCACCAGTAGTAGAGAAGGTGTGGTAGCGGACGACGAAAATTTTCAAGCCTTAATTGCTTATTTGGCCGATGATCTTTTCTCGCAAGTCATATCCCAATGGGATGATTTGCGGTGGAAATACAAGCAGGAGGGCGACGACGAAAATCCAAGACGCACCAAAAAGCAACGGCGCGCAGCAGGCCTAGTCAATGCGGCAGAAGAGGAATTAACAAAAGGGATCGGCGGCGCCCAAGGTGACATCGTTGACGGTTGGGTCGATTCTTTCCGTGAGGACGCAAACTTCAACGTGGAGTGCTACGTCGATTGTTTCTTGTCGGAAAATTTGGTCCGTAAGTACATGTCTCACGCAGCAATTGAGCTAACAGAGCCGGCTCAAGATCGAGTAACTGATTATAGAAAGAAAGAAGCGAAAGCCCTAGAGGAAGCGAATATAAACTTCGATCTGAGAAGAGAGGCGAGCGACCTAGATTACCTTGATATGCGGGCACTAGCAATCAATGCAGAAGGCTCGAAACATAACGACAAGGGCAAACCCACCCCGCTATTCCAGTCCTCAATCGATTTTAAGCCCGCAAGGGATGCCATGGGCCATACGGCATTGCTGACGCAGACCGCCAGAGATCACATGTCCGTTACATTTCAAAACATTCGGGGTCGAGTAAGAAAGTTGCTCAAGGACATGACCACGTAAGA
>JBELIU010000076.1:0-11261 GCA_042090735.1 Novosphingopyxis sp.
GCCTTCAGGCTGTCGAGCGCGCTCATGATGGTGGGGCGATCGCCCAGCGCCACGGCCTTGCGAAAGCCAAAATCGCCAGAAAGCACATCGGCCTGAGCACGCATTTCGTTCGCGCGCAGTTCAAGGATTTCCTCGAACACATCGGCGTTGGCCGCCATGTCCCGCGAGATGACGCGGGCGGCATAAGCCTCGATCCCCCCGCTGGCGACCACGATCACCGCGCCGAATGCCACCGCGAAGAGCAGCGCATAGATCACCGCGATGCGCACGCGCAGCGATCCCACGCGCAAATTGATATCGGCGAGACGCTTCTTGAGAGTGGTCTGGCTCATCGATCTCAAATTCATCAGCGCAGCGGCAGCACGACGGAACGGCTGTTCACACCCGCGTTTAGGCTGGTGGCATGCTCTGCTTCATTGTCGGCGGCCACGGCTGTGGGATACCAGATGCGAACCTTCGCGCTGCCCGCAGGCAGTCCGTCGAAACGCACGCGGCCGTCCCGATCGGTCTTTGCCGCGAAGGGCGTGTCCACAACTTTAATATAGCCGCGCATCTGATCGTGGATATTGCAGCCGACCGCCACCGTTCCCGCAATCGGGAAGCTCTGCGAGCGAGTCTGATCGCTGCCGTACAGGTTGATCTCGAATTTGGCGGGTTTGGAAAAGCTGTAGACGCTGTGGCGCACGCGATCGAAATTTGGAAAGGCGACGTTCGATCCCTTTGCTACGATCAGGGTGCCGGGCACGAAAGCCAAATTCTTTTGGCCCATTGCGTTTGGCCAGGAGAATCCCCTGGGCGCGCTGCTGCCGGATGCAGGATAGACGGTGACGACGGCATCCCTGACAGGCAGACCACGGGCGTCTTTCACCTGAACGGCCAAGGTAGAACCGGGACCGGCCTGGGCGGACAAGGCAAGGGCCACGGCGCCGGAAATGGAAGCGGCCGCAATGATAAATTTGGCAATCATGGCCGAAGGGCTAGCCTGCAATGGCTGACAATTGATTAAGCAGCCCGTTGCGAGGAGGAGCAACTATCCGATTGTCACCGGCACGGTCCGCCGATGCTTAAGCGCTTCTTTACCGGATCGAATTAGCCATCGGCAACATGACTACTGCCTCGCCTCTCGGGCTGCGCGAAAAAGGCGCGCGGACCGCCATTGCCCTGCTTGCCATGTGCACCGCAACCGGCGTCCACGCCCAGGAACTCGCGCTAGAACTTTCGGCGATCACGCCGACTGAGACGGTGAGCTATGGGGGAGTCACCGCTCCTGCAGAGCCTTTCGCACCGACGGGCGATAGCGGCTCCATGACCGACGACGGCGGCTCCATGATGACCGACTACCAAGCAGTCCGTCCGGGCGACGCACCGGCCGGGTCTATGTCCGTCGTCAGCTACACTGGCGAGAGCATGCTAGTGCCGCCCCCACCCCCGCCCTTGCAAGAGCCTATAGCCGGCTCGGCGCCTGCCGTGCCGGGGCGCAGCCATTATGACGGACTGCGTTGGGGTGGAAAGCTGCGGCTGACGAACGGCGTTGCAACGCTGGACGGCGCATCGGGCGGCGGCCTGGCGGGCTGGGCGTTGATCGCGGGTAAGGAGACCGTCCAGGGTATCGGCGGATCGGCCCACGTGACCTACGCTGAACTGCCCGATTACAATTGGCAAAGCCACGGCGCTGCCATCGGGCTGTTTGACCGCCTCGAGTTCAGCTACGCCCGGCAGAACCTGGATACACTGGATGTGGGAGCGGCATTGGGCCTGGGGCGCAGCTATGTGCTGAACCAGGATGTGTGGGGCGCCAAGGTCCGATTGTTCGGCAGCGCGGTGTACGGCCCACCTCTCCTGCCGCAAGTCTCGGTCGGCGTTCAGTACAAGAACAACCTTGACGATGCGGTAACGCAGGCTATCGGCGCAACATCGGATGACGGCACGGACTTTTACCTCGCCGCGACGAAAATCTTTCTCGCCCAGAGCCTGCTTGCCAACGCAACTCTGCGTTATACCAAGGCCAACCAGCTCGGCCTGCTCGGCTTCGGCGGTGATCGGTCAGATGACCGCTCGGTACAGTTCGAAGGAAGTCTGGGCTATATGCTCTCGCGCAACCTTGTGGTGGGCGGCGAATATCGCACCAAACCCGACAATCTCGGAATCGCGCGAGAGGATGACTGGTGGGATCTGTTCGCCGCATTTGCGCTTGGCGATCACTTCACACTGACCGCTGCCTATACCGATCTCGGCACGATCGCGATTGCGGATGAACAACGCGGCGGTCTCCTTTCGCTCCAAGCCGCCTTCTGATCAGAGAAATCTCATGTCCATCATCCTTCCCTTCCTTTTCCTCGTGCAAGACCCCGTAGCACCCGCGACGCAGGAGCCTGTCGATTGGGCCAAGGCGCTCGGCATCGAAGAAGAAAAGCGCGATCCCGTGACCGGCGAGTTCCCGGTGGAGCCATACGCCCAAAGCAATGCCAATGCCGGGGCCGCGCCGGTGCGTAGCGATGATCTGGCCGCCGATTTCGGCGGGCAGGTGGGCATCCAGCGTATGACCGACCGGATGATCGCGCTCAATCGGGCGGATCCGCGCACCGCCGCGATCTTCGAAGGGCATGATATGGTGCGCCTGCGCCGCACGCTTTTCGAGCAGTTCTGCTACATCCTGGCCGCAGGCTGCGACTATACTGGCCGGGATATGCGCGCGGCGCACAAGGACATGGGGCTTCAGGCCAACGACATGAACGCGCTCGTCGAAAACCTGCAGCAGGCAATGCGGGAGCAGAATATCCCGTTCGCCAGCCAGAACCGGCTGCTCGCCAAACTCGCTCCGATGCGCAGCGATGTGCTGAAGCGCTGATCCGAAGGATTATTCCGCGCTTGCGGGCACTTCGCCATCACGCCCGCGCCCGATCTTCTTCACCATGCGCCCGACCGTGGCACCCTGAACGAGAACCGAGAACAGCACGACGAAGAACGTCGCTGCGAGCAAGGTGTTGCGAATGTCGCCCGCGGGCAGAGCCAGCGCTAGCGCAATGGAGATGCCGCCGCGCAGGCCGCCCCATACCAGAATGCGATAGCCCCCCTCTCCCACCAGGCCGAGCGGCCGCAGCAAGAGCATCGGTCCACCCACGGCAACGGCGCGACCCGCGAGCACCAGCGGGATGGCGATTAGACCGAGGATCGCAAGTTCCGGGCTGATCGCGATAACGATGATTTCCAGACCGATCAGCAGGAACAGAATGCTGTTCAGCATCTCATCGATCAGCTCCCAGAATTTCAGCACGTAATCGCGTGTCACATCGCTCATGGCGTAGGTTACGCCCTGATTGCCGATCAGCAGGCCTGCCACGGCCATCGCGACCGGGCCGGCAAGGTGAAAATTCGAACAAAAGGCGTAGCCGCCCATCACCACGGCCAGACTAATGAGGACCTCGAGCGCATATTCGTCGACGCTGCGCATCGCGCGAAAGGCGATATAGCCGGCCACCAGTCCCACCAGTATGCCGCCGCCCGCTTCGATGACGAAGAGCCGCAGGCCTTCCGAGAAAGAGAAGTCTGCGCCTGTCACCGCGGCGCTGAGCAGGATCGTGAACACCACGACACCGACGCCGTCATTGAACAGGCTTTCACCCGCCACGGTAGCCTGCAGCGATGGCGGCACGGCAAAACGCTTCAGGATGCCCAGCACGGACACCGGATCGGTCGGGCTGATAAGCGCACCGAAGACCAGGCACCAGATGAACGGCGTCTCAATCCCCATGAATCCAGTGAGAAGGAAGAACGCCCCCCCTACGATCACCGTGGAAATGAGGACGCCCAGCGTGCTGAGCAGCAGCACCGCAAACCAGCCCTTGCGCAGCTCAGCCAGGTCCACATGCAAGGCTCCTGCAAAGAGAAGGAAACTAAGCATCCCCTGCATAAGCGTCTGCGAGAAATCGATGCGGGTGAGAAAAGCCTCTACCATGTCCGCGATGGTGGTGCCCGGCACGAACTCATCGATCAGGATCAGGATCACCGATGTCGCGGCCCCCATCACCGTCAGCCCGATGACATGCGGCAGCCGGATGAAGCGGTGGTTGAGGTATGACAGAAGCGCCGCGATCACCACCACGATGGCAGCGGCGTCGAATGCGGAGAGGGAGGATGTTTCGTGCATCGCCCACGCCTAGCGTTGCTTGGGGTCACAAAGCCAGTGCGCTGGCTCGCTTGAACAGCTGTCAAGTTTAGCATTGAGCGCAAATTAACTAAATTTACAGCAAGCCTCTCTAGCTGCGACATCTATGGATGCAACAGTTGTCATAGTGGATGATCGTCCCACGAACTTACGCATCTACGCGCAGTTTGTGAAAATGATGGGCGCTGGGTTCGACACCCATTGCTTCAACAACCCCTTGCACGCGCTTGATTTTCTGGAAACCAAGCGTGCCGACCTGCTGATCGTTGACTACCGCATGCCTGAAATGAGCGGTGCGGAATTCATCCGCAAGGTCCGCCTGATGCCTGCTGGTGGCGATATTCCCGCGATCATCATCACGGCGCATCAGGACCGCGAATGCCGAATCGCTGCGCTCGATGCAGGCGCCACGGATTTTCTGCAAAGTCCGGTCTCCCAACCGGAATTCAAGGAGCGTTCGCTTCTTTTACTGGAACAGCGCGCACGCAAGCGAGAGATCGCGCAGCGCGCGACGGATCTCGGTCGCCACACCCAGGTTGTGCAGAACCCCACGTCGGGCGACGAGACCGCGAAGTCGATGCTCGAACAGATTATCGATACGATTCCGATAATGATCAACGCGTTGGACAAAGACGGCAAGTGTCTGTTCCTGAATGCCTATCAGGCGGCCATGTTCAATCGAGAGCCTAACGAGTTGGTCGGGCGGGACATGTATGGACTCGTGCCGGACAAATTCGGGGAGCGCGAACGACGGCGCGACGCCATCGTCCTGGAAAGCGGTGAGCCTCTGCCGCATTATGAAGAACGGCTCAGCAATGACGGTGTCGAGCTGATCTTCCATTGCAACAAGAACCCGCTCCTCAACCGTGAGGGCGAGACGATGGGCGTTCTCACCACCGCAGTGGATATAACCGCCCGCAAATTTGCCGAAGAGCATCGCACGCATCTTGCGCTGCACGATATGCTGACGGGCCTTCCCAACCGGGCCCTCCTGCAGGAACGGCTCGGCCAGGCGATCGAGGAAGCGCACTCGGATGCGGGGACCGCGGCGCTGTTGCTGCTCGACCTCGACCGATTCAAGATCATCAACGATACCCGCGGTCACCAGACCGGCGACGTGCTGCTGCGTGAGGTGGCCGAGCGCCTGAACGCATTTCTTCAGCCGGACGAAATTGCCGCGCGGATCGGCGGCGACGAGTTCGCTCTGGTGCTCCGCGGCATGAAGGACGCGGACGAGATCAGCCGCCGCTGCGCCGGTCTGCTCCGCGACATAAGCAAACCCTACGTAATCAACGGTGTAGAGCAGGTTGTTGGAGCGAGCATCGGCATCGCTTTGATCCCCGATGATGGCGACGATGCCGACGAGCTGCTGCGGCTGGCGGATCTTGCCATGTATGATGCCAAGGGCCGCGGAAGGAACGGCTTTTGCTTCTTCTCGCCCGAGCTCAATCAGGTGGCGCAGGCCAACGCACGGACCGAAATGGAACTGCGCGAGGCGATTTCCGAGGGACAGTTCGAACTCGAATTTCAGCCGGTCGTCGAGATTACGGATCGCAAGCTTGTCGGGATGGAAGCGCTCATCCGCTGGAATCATCCGACGCGAGGACGCCTGCTGCCCAAAGACTTCCTGAGCGTTGCCAGCGACAGCGGCATGATGGATCTGATCGGAAACTGGGTGATCGAGGCCGCTTGCCGCCAGATCGTCCGTCTGCGCGATCGCGGCCTCTTCGTTCCGCGGATCGCCGTCAACATTTCTCCGCGCCAATTCCTGACGCAGAACGTGGTCCACGAAATCCTGAGCCGGGTAGAACGTTTCGGCGTGGACCCTGCCCATCTCTGTATAGAAATCACAGAGGAAGTGCTGCTGGAGCGCAACCGAGAGATTATCGATGCCCTGAAAGCGCTTCGAAAGGCCGGCATCAACATCTCGATCGACGACTTCGGCACTGGCTACAGTTCGCTGCAATATCTGCGCGATTTGCCGGCGACGCGGCTGAAGATCGACCGAGCCTTCGTGATGCGAATCACGGAAAGTTCGATAGATCGCGCCATTATCAGCACCATCGCCCACCTCGCCCACGCCCTTCAGATGAAGGTTGTGGCAGAAGGCGTTGAGACGCAGGATCAGTTCGATCTGCTGCGCGCGGCGGGCTGCGACGAGATTCAGGGCTGGCTGACCGGCAAACCGACGGCGAGCGATGAGATCGAGCGCATCCTGTCCGACTCGTCGAACAGGCTCAGGCTGCAACCGTGAGCGCCCGCGAACTCTTTGCCGGCTTCGAGCAAATCCCCCGCAGCGATCGCCGCTGGAAGGGGGAGCGCGAGATTTTGACCAATCGGTTGCTGATGGGTTCGCTTGCACTCATCACTTGTTGGCTTTCCGGCATATCCCCCCACGTGATCGACGCCTTCGCCGTTTATTTGAGCTGCAACGCGCTCCTGATGTTCGGCCGCCGCACAGAGATGAAACCGCAAATCCGCTGGTTCTGCTCGATCCTGCTCGATGCAGGCATGGCTGCAGTCGCGCAGATTATCGAGCCGGCGCATATGTCCTTTGCCTGGGTAATCATGATGTGGGCTGTGCTGGGCAACGGCTTCCGCTTCGGCAACCGCTGGCTGTTCGTTGCGGCGGTAGCAATGGCGATCTCTTTCGCCGCCGTCGTTATTCTCTCGCCATTCTGGCACCAGACCCCGGTTCTGGCGGCAGCCTTGCTCGCGGGACTTCTGGTACTGCCAGCTTACTGCTCGAAGCTGATTGCGAAACTTTCGCGCGCTACGGAAGAGGCCACCGCCGCGAACCGCGCAAAAAGCTATTTTCTCGCCAGCGTCAGTCACGAACTGCGAACACCGCTCAACGCCATCATCGGTTACGCGACCCAGCTTGAGGAGGAAAATCTCAGCCCGCGTATCGCCGCGATGGTCGGCAGCAGCCACAAGGCTGCCGAGCATTTGCTCTACCTGATCGAGCAGCTTCTCTACGCGTCGCGTAGTGAAAGCATGCAGGCGCCCGTCTCCGAAAGCCGATATACGCTGCCGGATCTGGTGGCCCAGACGCGCGATATCCTGGCCCCACAAGCGCAGGAGAAAGGCCTGGAACTGCACATCCACGCCGTACCAGGGAGCGATCAGCTGCTCTGCGGGCCAGCGGAAATGATCCGCAACATGATGCTGAACCTCGCCAGCAACGCGATCAAGTTCACCGCGGAAGGCCGCGTGGTAATCGAATGCGGAATCGCACCAAATCTCGTCGAGCCGGAGCTGTGGTTCGCGGTGGAAGACAGCGGCTGCGGCATCGCGCCCGAAGCGCAGCAGCGCATTTTCGAACCTTTCGTACAGGCCGATGAGAGCGTTCTCGATCGATTCGGTGGCACCGGGCTTGGTTTGGCGATCTGCCGGCAATTTGCCGATCGCATGGGCGGCATTCTATCGGTCGAAAGCGAACTCGGTGTGGGCAGCCGCTTTACCTTTTACGGGCCAGCACAATTTGCCGAAGGCGCTGCAGGCCTTGAGCAGGACGCGGATCTCGAAGCTACTGCAATCGCCTATTTTGGTCCTGCGGCGATGCAAAATGCTGATCGCGGATACCGTATCGATTGGCATCCCTGCGCCAATGCAGACGCCTTGCGGACGTCGTTGGGCAAGGTGAACCTGGAACGTTATGAAATCGCGGTGATCGACGCGTCGATTGCTTCGGCGATCGAGGCCGATGATCCGCTTTGGCAACATTTCGTCAAGGCGCGCACTCCGGCGGTGCTGCAAAGCGCGGACGGTTCAGCCAATCTGGAAGACATCGGCCTGCGCGCGGCCTTTGCCACCGTCATCCCGCATCAGCCGGATTTCGCGGCGCTGCGGAGTGCGATACGGATTGGTTGTTCGTTCCGTGGCCCAGAGCCCTCCAGTTCCCAGCGCGAGTTGCAGGCGCCCGCGCCGCTGGACACAACCCCGCGCCGCGTGCTCGTCGCGGATGACAACCGCACCAACCGCGAAGTGTTGAAAACCATTCTCGAATCCGTCGGGCACGAAGTGCACTATGCTGTCGATGGCGAAGAGGCTCTCCAGGCCCTGGAAAGCCTGAGCCTCGATATCGTGTTCCTGGATGTGAACATGCCCAAACTTTCCGGGATCGAGCGGGTATGGACGCCCGCTTCACCAAACCCATGCGGCGCGGCGAGCTGATCGCTGCCATGGAGGAGTTTTGCCCCAGTGACGTGCACTCGCCTGCCGTCGCAGCGTCCCAGCCAGGCAAGCTCGTGGCGATTTCAAACGAGCGTTCGCCTGACACGGTGCTCGATGCCGAGCAGATCGAAAGCCTGCTCGAGATGGGCGGCACGGAATTTCTGGAATCGCTGTGCCAGTCCTATTGCGAGGATGTGGAACAATTGCTGGTCGATCTGGAAGATGCCGCGCGGTCGCAGAATCTCGATGCGTTTCGCTTCGCCGCCCACGCGATCAAGAGTTCCGCGGCCAATATCGGCGCCAGCGACCTGCGCGCATTGTGCGGGCGACTGGAGACGATCGCCGCGCCCGAATTCCAGTCCGACGGCGAAGGCCACGCGGCCACCGTCAAGCAGCAGGCGCGCCTCGTCGAGGAAGAACTTTCGGCCATGACCGCGGGGGCCATCCGCGCGGCGTGAACAGCCGCGCGGCGGTTTCGCTACCTGCCTTGCGATCAGACGGGACGCGGTATCCGCTTGGCGATCCGGCGCTCCTGCGCGTCGGCAAGGCGCTCCATCTTGCGCACGTCGGCATCGGTCAGATGCATCGCGGTTTCGGCCCAGATATTGGTGATCTCCAACAGCTCGTCCAGACTCACCGGATGCGAAGTTTTGCGCGCCGAATAGACCGCACGTTCCGCGTGGAAGCGCGACCGATGCCGGCGAGTATAGTCGATCACCGTCGCCTCGCCCTCGCCGTCCTCGGCCAGAATGTCGACGATGCCCATGTCGTGCAGTTCCTCGGCCCCGTAGATCTTGCCGCCAAGGATGAACTCTTCCGTCATCTTGCGCCCGACGCGCCGCAATAGGAAGCTGTAGGCGCCCATGCCGGGAAACAGGTTGAAGATGATTTCCGGCAGCCCAAGCCGCGCGCTACGCTCGGCAACCAAGATATCGAAGGCAAGCGCGTGCTCGAACCCTCCGCCGAGCGCGTCGCCCTGCACCAGGGCCATGGTGATGATCGGCGCACCGAAGCCGGTGGCGTGCGAATATTGCATGCGCGTGCACGTCTCCGCATAGGCGCGCATCGCGGGCAGATCGCGGTTGCGGATGTTCGCCGCGAAATGGCGCAGGTCGCCGCCCAGATTGAAGATGCCCGGCGTTTTCGAAGCGCCGACGAAATAGCGCATGCCGGACAGCTGCGGTGAGACTCCGGGCCGGGCACAACGCGCGATCCAATCGTGCACTTCCTGAACCTCGGCACCCAGCTCGTAAGTGTAACTGGGACGGCCCTTCTGATCCATATAGCACCAGATGATGCCGTCTTCGGCATCGTGGCGCAGCGAGATTTCGTTGAACTGCCGATCCAGCAGGTTCGGCGCGGCGCCATAATCGCCGTGATCGCTCGATTGATCGTTGGCAATGCGGGCGTGGAGTACCATGATTCATTCCCCCTTGGTGCTCATGTTGGTCATCATGAACCGGCCACCCCTGCCAGCCTGCCGATCATAGCAGAAAATCGGGCGGTGCAAGATTGAACTGTTCATTAATTTCAAACTGTGACGCTTTCGCATCATTTTCATAACCGTTCGGGTACAATGTGGTCAGCGCCCCCGGGGACATTCGCGGGCCGAGTCTTCGGCGCGTCATATTTCATTCGCCAAACTGCCTTCCCACCTGCATCGGCTCGTCATGATCGGGTCCTAATGGCTGCTCTCACGGCGGTGGGGGCAAGGGATTCGTCTTCGCATCGTCTTTCCAGTGCCCGTCTTTCGCGGGCTCCAGATTTCCATGCGGAGATAATTACATGATCAACTCCAAGCTTCGCGGCATCCTCTATGCCACGGCCGCCGCCGCGGTTCTCAGCGGTTGCGGCGCTGACGACATCGCCCAGCCCGATATCGTGATCACCCCGCCCGCACCGGCTCCCGCACCCGCACCGACCCCGGCGCCGACCCCCACCCCGACGCCGACGTCGAGCACGATCACCGCTGCTCCGGCTTCCGCCTGCACCACCGGAACGGTCGATAACGGGACGATCCAGCTGGCGGGCGGCGCCGGTACGGTGCGCAACTGCCGCATCAACAGCAGCGTGATCACTCAGAACATCACCCTGTCCGGTCGCCGCGACAGCGGCCTCGTCTATACCCTGCCCGGCCGCACCGAAATCGGCATGGACCGAGGCTTCAACGGCACCGCGAATTCCGAAGTCGTGATGACGATCAATCCGGGCGTTACCGTGGTCGCCACCGATCTCAGCTCGTTCCTGGTCGCCAATCGCGGCTCGCGTCTGGAAGCGGTGGGCAATTCCGACGATCCGATCGTGTTCACCCATATCGACCAGCTGACCGGCAATGTGACGGACACCACCAACCGGCTGTGGGGCGGCATCCAGTTGCTGGGCCGTGCGCCCGTGGGCGATTGCGGCAGCGGCACCTCGCTGGCGGCTGGCAATTGCGAACGCTCGGTCGAAGGGCCGGTCGGCCAGCCGATCTTCTACGGCGGCAATGATCCAACCTGGGATGCCGGCACGATCCGTTATGCGCAGATTCTCTTCACCGGCGTGGGATCGGGCGGCAACGAGCTGCAGGGCCTCACCACCGGCGGCGTCGGATCGAACACGCAAATCGATTATGTCCAGGTCCACAACAGCGCCGATGACGGCATCGAGAGCTTCGGCGGACGGCAAGACATGTCGCACCTGATCTTCACCGGTGTGGCCGACGATTCGCTTGATCTGGATACCGGCTATCAGGGCGCGGTTCAGTTCCTGATCGCGGTGCGCCGTCAGGGCACCAACACCGGAGAAGCCGGCGACAGCACGATCTTCGAAATCGATAGCTCCACCAGCGATCCCGCAGCGGCCAATCAGGCGCCGCGCACCGATGCGGTGATCGCCAACTTCACGCTGATCAGCCCCGAAACGGATTCGCCGGTGATCA
>JBELIU010000077.1:0-11231 GCA_042090735.1 Novosphingopyxis sp.
GGCTGGATGTCCTGGCCGAGCGCCGGATTCTCCGTGGCGAAACGCTGCAAACCCGCACTGATCTTCTGCATGTCTACCGGGCACACATCCGGACAGTAGGTATAGCCGAAATAGACGATCCGGTATTTGCCGTCGAAATCGGCGAAGGAGACGGGCTTATCGTCGCTACCGGTCAGCGTGAACGGCCCGCCGATGCTGGCCCCTTCCAGCGGCGGACGCTCGGGCGTCGCCGGCTGGCTTTCCCCGCCACCGTCACAGGATGCGAGGAGCAGCGCGGCGAAAATGGGGATTGATCCGGCTTTGTTCATGACAGGCTTTCTTTTGGTCTGCTAAATGGGCGCGATCAACCACCAACCGGGCCCTTATTCGTCATGCGCCTTATCATCCCCGCCGCCTTGATCGCAGCCGTTTTCGCGCCGCTGCCCGCACCGTTCGCCTCGGCCGAGGCTCAACAGGTCTCCTCCGCTTACACCTTCCTGAAGGCGGTGGAAGATCGCGACGGCACCAAGGCAACCTCGATGTTGCAGGCGCCGGGCAACACCGTGGTGAACGCGCAGCGCTCCAGCGACGGCAAGACGGCGATGCATATGGTGGTGGAGCGGCGCGATTCCACCTGGATCACCTTCCTGCTCGCCAACAAGGCGGATCCCAATATCGGCGATCGCAATGGCGACACGCCGCTGATGCTGGCGACGCAGCTTGGCTATCTCGACGGGATGGAATTGCTGCTGAAATATGGGGGCAAGGTGGATCAGGCGAATCGCGCCGGGGAAACGCCGCTGATTCGGGCGGTGCAGCTGCGTGATAGCGAGGCGATCCGGCTGCTGATGAACAAGGGTGCCAATCCCAACATCACCGATCACGCCAGCGGCCGTTCGGCGCTCGATTATGCGAAGCTGGATCGCCGCTCGAGCGATCTGGTCGCGCTTCTGGAAGCGAAACCCGACGCCAAGCCCCAATCGCAAGGCGAGCTGGATTTCTCCGGAATCAAATAAGCCGGGGCAAGGCCGCCGATTTCGTCAGCCTCCCGGAGATCAGTCGGACGGCTCCGGACCCCAGCCCACTTCCGGATCGCACAGCATCGTGTGACGCCGCATGGCGATGCGCGCGAGCCGCTGGCATTCGGTCTTGCGCCGCGCCGCTGCGAGCGGGGTGCTGACCGCAGGACGCACGATCGCGGCATCATAGGCATCGGCGACGATCAGGCCGGTCCGCTCCGGCTCCAGCACTTCTCGCTCGAGCAATTTGTCGTCCATTTCCGGCGGCACCGCCCAGTAGAAGCGATCACAAAATTCCAGATAGTCGCGCCACTTCTGGTCGCCGAGCAAATCGGCACGCGAGCATTTGATCTCGACAATGATCAGCTGTCCCTTGGCGTCGATGCCCATCAGATCGGCGCGCCTGCCATTGCGCAGCGACACCTCCGGCAGCAGGAAAATCTGGTGCCGGGCGAACATGCGGCGCAGGCCGCGCGTAACGGCGGCGGCACCGCACAGATCGGGCTGGGGAACGACATCGAGCATGGTCGATATCTAGAACAGGCCGTGAACAGAATAAAGGCTCCAAAAACGGGGCCTTTACGATTCCAACGGATTTGAGCGTCTCAGCGGTAGAAGATGTGCCGGTCCACCGAGCCGATGCGCGTCAGGCGCCAGCCGGGCTTCACATATTTGGCGTGGAAGAACAGCGCCTCGTCGACATCGGTCTGCCAGCTATCAGCCAGCGCGATGCGGGCGATGGCCTTGGCACGCTTCCAAGCCTGGCTGGACTTCGCGATACGGGGCATCTTGCCGCCCCTCACGAAGCTGAACTGGCTCTTCTGGTAGACGACACCGCAGATCGAGTTCGGCCAACGCGAGGAAGCCGTGCGGTTGAGCACCACCTTGGCAACGGCCAGCTGACCTTCGAGCGATTCGCCCTTGGATTCGAAATAAATGGTTCCGGCAAGGCAGCGCTGTTCGGCATCGAGATCGGCGCTGCTATCCTGCATATCGACCAACTGGGCCAGCGACGTCGCCGCGCTGAGATCGGTAGCCTTCGGGGGGGAACGCTCCGGCAACGGCATGATCACCGGATTGCTCACGAAGACGATGTTCTCATCATCGGACTGGGCGGCACTGTCGTCCGCCGCGACGGCGGCATCGACAGCCGCCTCATTGGCCTTCAGTTCGGCCAGTACCGCAGGATCGATCCGGATTTCACCGGCATCCAAGGTATTTGTTTGCTGCTCTTCAGCAGCGAAAGCGGAGCTGACATCGGTCAGCGTGATGGCAGTCAAAGCCAAAAGAAAAAGAGCCGCGGCAGCCGCAGCTTTCACATAATGGAACATTGCATTCGCTAATTAAGCGGCAGATGTCCGCTGAGCAGAAACCTAAAAACGCTAACCCAATCTGCTCGGAACGATCTTCCGTCTCGCGTGTTTGCCGATTCTCATCCCCCCAGACGGAACCATTGGCCACTTGCGCTCGGTATGGGGGGCGCATTTAGCGGTGTTGTGACCGGAGTCAAACGAAGTCGCGAAGAAGCGCGATGAACCGTTCCGCGTTCGAGATATCCAGATCGATTAACCACAAATCCGGATCGATGGAGCGTTTCTGCTCCAGATGAAGAGTTAATTTCTCTTCACTTTCAAACATTTGCGTCTCGATCTCACGCCAGCTGGGTGGACCATCCCAGCGCAATGCGCGGCGAACAAGCGTCGGCAAAGCGCCGCGTTCACGATAGATGATGAGGATATCGCCGGCCACCGGATCGCCGCGCGACAACACCGCCGCGAAGCCGCCTTCCTGTTCGCAGAGCCTGCGAATCGCGTCCACCTGCACCTTTGCGGCGACGCGCGGCTCGCTCATGCGGTGTTGTAGCCGGGTAGCCCGGCGAGCGGGATGTGCGATCGCATGAACGTTCCGGTGCCGCGTCCTGCCTCCTCGCCATCGCTGTCGATCAGCCGTGCCTCCGCTACGTAGACGCGCTTGCGCCCACTCAGCCAGCGACCGCTGGCGCGCAGGCGGCCCGGCTTGATCGGCTTGGTGAAAAGAAGGTTGAAGGCGGTGGTGAGCACGAAACGGTCGGTCACCAAGCTGTTCACCGCATAAAAGGCGGCATCATCCAGCATCTTGAAATAAGACGACCCGTGGACCGCACCCGCAGCATGGAAATAGCGCTCGTCGACATCGAACAGGATATCGCACCGGCCGGGACCTGTGATCGCGATATCCGATTCGAACAGGCGGTTGATGGGCGCCGCCCGATACAGCGATTCGAGCGCGCGGAAATGCGCCTCTTCGCCGCTTCCGGTGGAGACCGGCTCAGGCGGCGTCGAACTCATAGAGCCCCGAAAGCAAAGCGAATATCGCCGCCGCATCGGCCGCGCCGCGCAGCCGCTCCTGATTGGCCTCGCTGCGCATGGTGCGCGACACTTCGGCCAGCACGCGCAGATGGCGCGCCCCGTCGCCGACCGGCGAAAGCAGGCAGAAGATCAGATCGACCGGCCGATCGTCGATGCTGGCATAGTCCATCGGCTTGTCCAGCCGCAGGAACAGGCCGAGCGGTTCGTCCAGATCCGCCACGCGCGCATGCGGGATGGCGATGCCCGATCCGAATCCGGTCGAGCCGAGGCTTTCTCGCTGTTTGAGTGCCTCGAACACTTGTGCGGCATCCAACCCGTAAACCTGGGCGGCACGCTGCGAGAGCAGATCGAATAGCGCGTGCTTGCCGGCAACCGACGCCCGCGACATCACCGCGTCTTCGTGCAAGCCGCAACTCAATTGAATGATCATGGCAACAGGCTCTGCGCCTCAACGCGGCGCCCAGAATTAAACAGATTGTGGCCGCCCGCGGGCGCGTTGTCGGCCGCGGGCGGTGATGGCTATTCAGGATGCGGTCTGCGGTTCTACCCATCCGATCGTGCCGTCGTCGCGGCGATAGACCATATTATGTCTGCCGGTGCCAGAATTTTTGAAGAGCAGCGCGGGAGTATTGCGCATGTTCAGCACCATGACCGCGTCCGATACCGAAACTTCGGGGATATTCGCGCGCAGTTCGGCAATGATCGGCGGGGCATCGGCCACTTCCTCGGCCTCCGCCTCGGCATCGAACACCGTATAGGCGGCTTCTTCTTCCTTCAGCGCCTGTGCGGCCTGGCTGTGGCGATCGTTCAGGCGGCGCTTGTAGCGGCGGAGCTGCTTTTCGATCTTGTTGAGCGCGGCGTCGAACGCCTGATGCGCGTCCTGCGCATTGGCCGATGCGTTGAGCCAGAGGCCCTGCATCACATGGGTAACGATATCGCAGCTGAAACTGTCATGGGGGCCGCGGCCAAAGGTGGCCTGGCCCGATATGGTTTCGGGAAAATATTTTTCGGAAAGCGCCGTCATCTTGGTCTCGACATGCTCGCGCAGAGCCTCGCCCGTATCGACCTGATGGCCCGAAACCTGAATCTTCATGGGATTTTTCTCCTTCTGGTTGTCGCTCAACGGCCCGAAGGCCGAAGGGTTCAGACGCGCGCGCGGCCGCTGCTCCACAGGGAGCCTTCGATGCCCGCGACGAACGCCTGGTGGCGCGCGAGCTCGGCCTCGGTCGGCGCGTGATGGCGCGGCGGGCGCATCGGCCCGGTGGGCAGCAGGCTGGGCGCGGTGCGCGATTTGGCCGCGGTTTCGTCAACATCGGCGGCAAGGCCCAGGCCGATCTGCCGCCCGCCGGTCAGTTCGATATAGAGCTGCGCCAGCAGTTCGGCGTCAAGCAGCGCGCCGTGCTTCACGCGGTGGGACCGGTCGATCCCGTAGCGGCTGCATAGCGCATCCAGCGAAGCCTTCGCACCGGGATGCTTCTTGCGCGCGATCGCCAGCGTATCGACCATGCGCGCATAATCCACGGCGGGCTGCCCGCAGCGATCGAGCTCCATATTGAGGAAGCCGAAATCGAACATGGCATTGTGCGCGACCAGATTGTCGTCGCCGATGAACTCGATCAGTTCGAGCGCCTTTTCGGTGAAGCGCGGCTTGTCCTTCAAGAACGCATCGCCAAGGCCGTGGACGCGCTCGGCGCCCGGGTCCATCGCCCGTTCGGGATTGAAATAGCAATGGAAAGTGCGGCCGGTCATCACCCGGTCGATCATCTCGATGCAGCCGATCTCAACCATCCGGTCGCCATTTTCATGATCGGTGCCGGTGGTTTCGGTGTCGAAGACGATTTCACGCATGGCTATCATATCGACGTTTTCGCCGATTCAGGCAAGGGAGGGGGCAAGTTTCTCCACCAGCGCCCGCACCTGTGCGCGGGTCTCCTCCAGCGTCGTCCCGGTATCGATAACATGGTCCGCGCGCGCGCGCTTGGCGGCATCGTCCAGCTGAACGGCGAGGATGTGGTCGAACTTTTCCGGCGTCATGCCCGGCCGGGCGAGAACGCGTTCGCGTTGCACATCGGCGGGCGCGCTGACCACCACGATCGCGTCGACGCCCTCATGCCCGCCCTTTTCGAACAGTAGCGGAATATCGAACAGGATCATCGGCGCATCGCGATGCTTTTCCAGAAAGGCGAGGCGGCGGGTGGCGACCACGGGATGGACGATGGCTTCCAGCCGCGCCAGTTCATCGGGCTTGCCGAACACCATCGCGCCCAGATCGTCCCGTTTCACACCGCCTTCGCCCGTACTGTCGGGAAAGGCCGCCTCGATCAGCGGGACGAGCGCGCCGCCCGGCCCCTGCAGCTCGCGCACCACGGCGTCGGCATCGAACACCGGCACCTTTGCCTCGGCGAACATCGCGGCGACGGTCGATTTGCCCATGCCGATCGAGCCCGTGAGGCCTACGACCAGCGGCTGCCCGTCGCGCTGCGCGCTCACGCGCCCAGCTTTTCGAACAGCGCGTCCTGGCCTTCTTCCGGTGCGGGCTGGCCGAAAAACAGTTCGAAGGCGAAGGCGGCCTGCGCCACCAGCATGGAAAGGCCGTCCACCGTCTCCAGATCGCGGTCCGCCGCCTGACGCAGCAATGCGGTCTCGACCGGCTTGTAAACGAGATCGTAGACAAGCGCGCCGCGCTTCAGCGGATCGAGATCCAGCTCGAGCGCTTCCTGCCCCGCCATGCCGAGCGGGCTGGCATTGACCAGAAGATGCGCGGGCGGAAGCTTCGCATCGAAACCCTGCACCCCGCCCTTCAGGCCGAAATGCGCCAGGAGTCCCATGGCCTTGAGGCCGCTGCGCGCGACCATCGTCACCTCGCCGATGCCGCCCCTGGCGAGCGCGAACAGCACCGCGCGCGCGGCGCCGCCCGAACCCACGACAACGGCATGACGGCCGCTCCAGTTGCGCGTATCGATGGGCGCCCAGAAGCCCGCGGCATCGGTGTTCGTGCCGGTAAGCTTGCCATTTTCGCCGCGAAACACGGTGTTGATCGCACCGATGCTGTCCCGCACGTCGCCCGGATCGGCAACATGATCGAGCGCGGCGATCTTGTGCGGAATGGTGACGTTGCAACCCATCCAGTCGGGATCGTCGGCCCGATCGGCGAAATAATCCGCCAACTCGTCCGCCGTCACATGCGCCGTCCGATAATCTGCATCGATGCCGAGCTTCTTCAGCCAGAATCGGTGGATCATGGGCGATTTGCTATGGGCGACCGGATCGCCGATCACCTCGGCATAGGGCTGGCCGGTAATGGTTTTCATGACGGCATGACTTTCCGGTCGCGAAGAAATTGAAGGAGCGGCAGCAGCGGCAGGCCCAGAATCGCGAAATGGCTGCCCTCGACCCGGGTGAACAGTTGCGCGCCCCTGCCTTCATATTCGAAACAGCCGCTGGTGTGGCGGATCGATTCCCATTCCGCATCCACATAGGACGCGATGAAATCGGGCGAGAGCGTCCGCACATGCAGCGTGGCGGTTTCCACATGGCGCCAGACGGGCGCGCCGCCTTCCACGACCACAGCGGCGCTGTGGAGGCGGTGGGTGCCGGCGGACATGGCGGCAAGCTGCTCGCGCGCGGCCTGCGGGCTCTCCGGCTTGTCCAGCCGCTCGCCGCTTGCCAGCTCCAGCATCGAGTCCGCGCCCAGCACCAGCCTATCGGGCGAAGCCTGCGAGCCCCGCAGCGCCTTGGCCTCGGCCAGAGCGTCGGCCTGATCGCGCGGTTTCAGGTGCGACAAGGCTTCCTTCAGCGCGTCCTCGTCGACGCGTGCGGGCTTCACCTCGAACGGAGCGCCGGCGGATTCCAGCATTTGCCGCCGGATCGCACTGCCCGAGGCAAGGACGAGCGCGCTCATATGATATTCCGCGTCATATGATGTTTCCCTGGCGCTTGCGGCCGGACAGCTCGCGATCGTTAGCCAGATTGATGATCGCCGCCGCGGTCTCCTCGATCGAGCGGCGGGTCACGTCGATCACCGGCCAGCCGCGATCGGCGAATATCCGCCGCGCGAACTTCACCTCTGCCTGCACCTTGTCCCCCTCCACATAATCGGTCTCGGGCGACTGGTTGAGCGACAGGAGCCGGTTGCGCCGGATCTGCACCAGCCGGTCCGCGCTGGTGGTGAGGCCGACGATCAGCGGATTGCGCAGCTGGTACAGCGTCTCGGGCGGGGGCGATTCCACCACGATCGGAATGTTCGCGGTCTTGTACCCGCGATTGGCGAGATAGATGCTGGTCGGCGTCTTGGACGTGCGCGAAACGCCGGCGAGGAGGATATCCGCCTCTTCCCAACCTTCCTGCAGAAGCCCGTCATCATGCGCGATGGTGAACTGGATCGCCTCGACCCGCGCGAAATAGGCGGCATCCAGGCTGTGCTGGCGGCCCGGCCGCGCCTTGGCTTCCTGCCCGAACATGTCGGACAGCGCGTCGGTGACCGCATCGAGCGCGGGCACGGCGGGCAGGCCCAGCGCGCGGCAGCGGTTTTCCAGCTTGCGCCGCGTCTCCGAATTCACGAGCGTGAACAGCACCATGCCGGGATTTTCGGCGACATCGTCCAGGATGCGTTCCAGATGCACGTCGGATCGCACCATCGGCCAGAAATGCTTCACCACGTCGACTTCATCGAACTGGGCCAGAGCGGCCTTTACGATATTGTCGAGCGTCTCGCCGGTGGAGTCGGAAAGCAGGTGCAGGTGGAAGCGGTCCATGCCGTACAGCTTTGTTGGGAGCCGGTGGATAAATCAAGGGATAGCGCCGGGGATCCTTTTGCCTGCGGACAAAGACCGAAACCAGAGTCGATTCGCCCAGCAATCATCCACAGCCTGGCTATTGTTTCCGCAGCCTGTTGATAACGGGCAACTCCTTGCGCGAATCCATGGCGGAGTCGCGCAGCGATGGGAGTCAATCTGTTGGCAAAGGCGGTGGATAGACCTAGTACGGCGCTTGTCCACGGCCCAACTCCCATCAACAATCTCTCTTTTAAATATATAAGGATTTAGGAAGCCCATGACCGGCGGTCCCGAACAGCCTGCGATCGACAAGCCCCTGCTCGCCGTATTGCGCGGCGAACGCCGGGATCCGCCGCCCGTCTGGCTCATGCGTCAGGCCGGCCGCTATCTGGCCGAATATCGCGCGCTACGGGCGGAAAAGGGCGGCTTCCTCGATCTGGTCTACGATAGCGCGGCGGCGGCCGAGGTGACCTTGCAGCCGATCCGTCGCTTCGGTTTCAACGGGGCCATCCTGTTTTCCGATATTCTGATTATCCCGCATGCGCTGGGGCAGGATCTGCAGTTCGTGAAGGGTGAGGGGCCGCGCCTCTCGCCCATCCTCGCCGACCATGACCTGGCCGAACTGACGCCCGATTTCACGCGCTTCGACCCGATTTACGAGACTGTGCGCCGGGTGAAGGCGGAGCTGCCCGCCGACGTTACCATGCTGGGCTTCGCAGGCAGTCCCTGGACGGTCGCAACCTACATGGTGGCGGGCGAGGGGAGCCGGGATCAGGCGACCGCCCGCCGCATGGCCTATGGCGAACCGGAGCGCTTCGGTGCCCTCATCGATCGGCTGGTCGACGTCAGCATCGAATATCTGAGCGGCCAGATCGAGGCGGGCGCGGATGCGGTGCAGCTGTTCGACAGCTGGGCCGGCTCGCTCAGCCCCGCACAGTTCGATCGCTGGGTGATCGCACCCAACCGCGCCATCGTGGAGGGCGTGCGTGCCCGCCATCCGGATACGCCGATCATCGGTTTCCCCAAGGGCGCAGGCGGCAAACTGGCGGCCTATGCCGAAGGGACGGCTGTGGATGCCTTGGGGCTGGACGAGACGGTCGATCCGGTCTGGGCCAATGCGGTGCTGCCCGAAGGCCTGCCGGTGCAGGGCAATCTCGATCCGCTGGCCCTGATTGCCGGCGGGACCGAGCTGGAGCACGCGGTCACGGTGATCCGCGACGCCTTTCCCGATCGTCCGCATATCTTCAATCTGGGCCACGGCATCCTGCCCGACACCCCGATCGATCATGTCGGGAAATTGCTTGGGATGCTCGGCCGAAACGCCTAAACGGACGGAATGGAAACGCTCTCGGTGCTCTATCTCTGGCTGAAGGCCGCGCACATAATTTTCGTGATTTTCTGGATGGCCGGGCTGTTCATGCTGCCCCGGCTGTACGTCTATCATCAGGAAGCGGCACCGGGCTCCGAAGAGGCCGAAAAGTTTGCAGATCGGGAGCGCAAGCTCATCAAGATCATCCTCAACCCATCGATGATCCTGGTCTGGATTCTGGGCATCACTCTGGCGGTGACGATCCAGGCCTGGTCGATGGGCTGGTTCAGCGCGAAAGTCCTCCTGGTGCTTGGCCTGTCCGGTTATCACGGCTATCTGATCGCCTATGGCAAGAAGCTGGCGCGCGGAGAGCGGCCGCTGACCGGCAAGGCGCTGAGATTATTGAACGAAGTGCCCGCAATCGTCATTGCGATCGTCGTGGTGCTGGTGATCGTCAAACCGTTCTGATCGCTGACGTCCACGGCAGGGCGGGCAGGTCCGCTCAAGGACTGTCGTCTGTCCTACACCGAGGTTCTTAGCCTAGGATGGCGGAGCTCTTTCCCATCGTCCGACAAGAATTCCAGGCGCTTCGCGCCGCGCTCGCATAGCCCGCTTTCTACGGGATGAAATAGGGGGCGCGTATGCGGACCCTTGCGACTTTCCGGTGGTGCCCATCGCGACAGCGCCGATTGACAGCCCCCGCAGCACACCGTAAATCGGAAGCGAACGGTCCGTCCGGGCCTCCTCATTCGTGCGCATGGCTTTCTTGCCGATCTCCGCGCCCGCAATTTTCCAGCATCAACAACGCCCCGCATCGCGACGGGAATGGATTTTTATATGCATCTTCAGGAACTCAAGGACACCGCGCCCGCCGAACTGGTTTCGATGGCCGAGGAAATGGGCGTCGAAGGCGCCAG
Organism: Novosphingopyxis sp.; assembly: GCA_042090735.1. GTDB lineage: Bacteria > Pseudomonadota > Alphaproteobacteria > Sphingomonadales > Sphingomonadaceae > Novosphingopyxis. The sequence goes on from JBELIU010000077.1 coordinate 10,348, forward strand.
CACGCTGCGCAAGCAGGACCTCATGTTCGCCATCCTCAAGGAATGCGCGGACGATGGTGAGGAGATCCTGGGCCTCGGCACCATCGAGGTGCTGGCCGATGGTTTCGGCTTCCTGCGCAGCCCGGAGGCGAACTATCTTGCCGGGCCGGACGATATCTACGTCTCGCCCAATATGGTCCGGCAGTTCGGCCTGCGCACCGGCGACACCGTGGAAGGCGAAATCCGCGCCCCGCGCGATGGCGAGCGCTATTTCGCGCTGACCAAGGTGATGAAGGTCAATTTCGACGATCCGGATGCGGTCCGCCACCGCGTCAACTTCGACAACCTCACGCCGCTTTATCCCGACAGCAAGCTGACGCTCGACAATGTCGATCCGACGGTGAAGGACAAGAGCGCGCGGGTCATCGACATCATCTCACCGCAGGGCAAGGGCCAGCGCGCGTTGATCGTCGCGCCGCCGCGGACGGGTAAGACCGTTCTGCTCCAGAACATTGCCAAGGCGATCACGGACAATCATCCGGAGGTGTACCTGCTGGTCTTGCTCATCGACGAGCGGCCCGAGGAAGTCACCGACATGCAGCGCTCGGTAAATGGTGAGGTGATCAGCTCCACCTTCGACGAGCCCGCCAACCGCCACGTCCAGGTTGCCGAGATGGTGATCGAAAAAGCCAAGCGTCTGGTCGAGCACAAGAAGGACGTCGTGATCCTGCTCGATTCCATCACGCGCCTTGGCCGTGCCTACAACACGGTGGTGCCCAGCTCAGGCAAGGTGCTGACGGGCGGTGTCGATGCCAACGCCCTGCAGCGTCCCAAGCGCTTCTTCGGTGCCGCGCGCAATATCGAGGAGGGCGGCTCGCTCTCCATCATCGCCACCGCGCTGATCG
>JBELIU010000078.1:0-11172 GCA_042090735.1 Novosphingopyxis sp.
GAGAACTTCCGTCGAAAGCTTCTTCGGTCGAGAATCTACAGCGAAGACGAGCAGGCGATTGATGCGAATTTGTTGCAAAGGCTCGTCGGAGCGAACAAGTTGGCCAGTGCCGCGGAACTTGTCGATGCGCGGTTAGGTGGGTCCAAAGCGATCGTTAAAAACGGCGATTTCACGCAACAGCCGACCTTGCCCCCATTCGATTGGAGTCTGGTCTCGACAGGCAGTTTTGGAGCGTTCATCGATACCGAGAAGAAAGCGCTGATCGCCAGCGCGATCTCCGGCGCGACCGGTGAGGTCGCTAGCGAGATCGTTCAAATTCCGCCCGGCCGGTATCAACTCTCCGCTTCGCGCGCCGCGAACTACGGTGGCGGGGAGGGCAGCACGACTATTCGGCTGGCATGTTCGGCCGATGGCACGGGGCCGAGCTTCCCGATTGTGCTTGGGAGCGGCACCGTCTCCAGGCTCTTTGATACGGGTGCTGATTGCAGGTTCGCCAAGCTCAGCGTTTACGTTGAGGCTGAAAGCGGGCTGAGCAACTATGATGTCGGTATATCGTCCATATCTATCGCTCCGGCGAACTGAACGGCCATTGCTTTCGACATGGGCGGTTGTGTCGTGTCATAGGACCGCATAGGGGTCTGACCGCCCGACCTCATTTGACTATCTTCCACGATCGAGAACCTCCATGAGCGTAATTCTTGGACTAAACGCCTTCCACGCCGATTCTGCAGCTTGCCTCTTGATCGATGGTAAGTTGGTCGGCGCGGTTGCGGAAGAACGACTTGGAAACCGCGTGAAGCATAGCGCGGAATTCCCGGAGAACGCGGTTCGCTGGCTGCTCGCGGACAACGGTCTACGGCTGAAGGACGTGGACCTGCTCGCGCTGCCGCGCGATACGCGCGCCAACCGTTCCGCGAAGGCGCGCTACGTAGCTGGCAATTTGCGCGGCGGTGTAGCCGCTGCGCTGGAGCACCGGCGCCGTTCCGGCAAGACTGCCAGCATGATCGAGCAGCTTTCCGGGATTTGCGACGAGGACCCTGCTTCGGTGCGTTTCCAGACGGTTCCGGTTGAGCATCATCTTGCCCACATTGCGTCGGCCTATTATTGTTCTCCGTTCGATAGTCTGACTGCGGGTTTTTCCTACGACGCTTCTGGAGATTTCGCGTCCTCGATGGCCGCTCGATGCGAAGGCACGAAGATCGTCCCGTTAGACAAGGTCACGCTGCCGGACAGTCTCGGCTTCTTCTACACCGCATTGTGTCAATTTATCGGCTTCGATGCGTTCGGCGAGGAATATAAGGTGATGGGCCTCGCCCCTTATGGGGAAGATCGCTTCGCCAAGGAAATGCGCGAACTCGTGATCCTGCCCGATGACGGTTGGTTCCGGCTCGGCAAAGGCTATTTCGGCATGCATCAAGGCGGCGAGAGCGGCTTGATGGATGACAGGGACCACATCGTTATGAGCCGGCTGTATACCGACAAGCTGGTCAAGTTATTGGGGCCGCCGACTCCGAGGGGCGTGGTTACCCAGCGCGAGAAGGACATCGCCAAATCGGTCCAGATCCGGTTCGAGGAAGCGGCGCTCCACTGCCTTTCGCGAATGCATCGGTTGGTGCCGAGCGAGCAGTTCGCGATGGCCGGCGGTTGCGCACTGAACGGTGTCGCGAACGCCCACATCCTGCGCGAGACCGGCTTCAAGACGCCCTATCTGCAAGCGGCCGCTTCGGACGACGGCACGAGTCTCGGCGCTGCGCTGTGGGCTTGGCACAACGTCGCGGGCGGGACCGAGCGGTTCCATATGGAGCACGCATTCTGGGGGCCGCGCTACGATCAGGACGAGATCCTGCGCGTTGCGAAGACCGCAGGGGATCGGGTCGAATTGACCTCATTCGACAGCGACGAGGACATGATCCCCGCGGTGGCGAAGCTGATCGCCGACGGGCTCGTCACCGGTTGGTATCAGGGTCGTAGCGAGTGGGGGCCGCGTGCGCTCGGCAACCGTTCAATCCTAGCCAATCCTGCGATCGCGACGATGAAGGAAACGATCAATTCCAAGATCAAACGCCGCGAAGGCTTTCGCCCGTTCGCGCCCAGCGTGCTTCAGGAGGATGTGGCGACATATTTCGAACAGGATGTCTACAGCCCGTTCATGATGCATGTCGTGAAACTTCGTTCGGAATGGCGCGAGCGTATGCCCGCGATTACCCATGTCGACGGCACCGGCCGCCTTCAAAGCGTCGATCCGGCGTCGAACCGCCTTTATTATGATCTGATTTCCGCCGTGAAAAGGCACACCGGCATTGGTGTAGTCTTGAACACGTCCTTCAATGAGAACGAGCCTGTGGTGGATACTCCCGCTCAGGCCCTGGACTGCTTCCTGAGAACGGACATGGACGCGCTGTGCATGGGCCGAGTGTTACTGCGGAAGCGCAATCCGGCTGACTGACGGAACTTTTGAGGGTGGGCCGCGGTATCCGTGTTTCGATTCAATGGACTGAGGATTGAACGACGATTATGAAAATCACGTTCATCTGCATGGGAAGCCATTACGCCGGGCTGGAAATCAATACGCTCAATCTGATCGACGGATTGAGGGCGAAGGGCCATCAGGTGCGCGTGATCGTCAGTAAGTGGAACGACGGTGAATTGATCCAGCGACTTGACGAGCGCCAGCTGGACTATGAACTTATCGCGTTCGGCAAGATCGGCGGCTTGAAGAAAGTGGTCCAGCTTGGCTGGTTGAAAGATACGCTTATCAATTATTTTGATGCGCACAAGCAATTGAACTCGCATTTGGCGCATCACAAACCCGACGTGACCGTTGTATTCAATCGCGACGTCGCATTTCTCGCAAGCCGTGCCTTGCGGCGAGTTCCATCAATTTTCCATTGCGACGAACTGTCGACGACCTCGTTCAAGGTAAGGATGGTTTACCGATCGATTTCCAAGGCGGTAACGAGTTGCATTGCAGTTTCGCGCTCCGTTAAATCGGAGTTGGGATTGCTGGGATTCTCGCAAGACAAAATCGATGTGATCTACAATGGTGTAGAGACCGATCAATCGAGTTCTGCGGGAGGCGAAAGAGATACGGTCCAGATCGGTATCTGCGGGCAAGTCGGTGAGTGGAAAGGGCATGAAGACCTCGTCTTGGCACTCGCGAAACTCGATGGCCTCGGGCTAAATTTCCGTTGTCTGATCTTCGGCCGGGGCACCGAAGAGTACACCGTAGAGATGGAACAGCTTATCGAGAAACATAGCCTGCAAAGCCGTGTTGTTTGGAAGGGTTTTGTAGAGAATCCTGGCGAGATCTACCCACAGATTGACATCCTAGCCGCACCGAGCCGCTGTGTGGAAGCCTTTGGGCTGGTCGCGGCGGAGGCGGGTGCTCATGGCATACCGGTCGTCTGCAGTGACCGCGGGGGATTGCCCGAAATCGTAGCGGATGGCGAAACGGGCTTCGTGGTACCAGCGTTCGATCCGGATCGTTTGGCTTCGGCCTTGTCCGTGCTGGTCAATGACCCAGGTCTGCGGGACCAGATGGGACGCGCCGCAAAAGCGCGGGTCTCCGAGAATTTTTCGGCGGAGCGGATGATTGTCGAACATGAACGGCATTTCGCTGAGACTGCCGAACTGTGGAGCAAGCGGAGAGCCGGTACCTAGCCGGGAGATGACCTCATAAGATCGATCTGGGCTGGTCGATCGACCTCGCTCTTCAACCACCTATACGCCTGCTGCATGTCTTCCGCGATCGAACCCCACGAGAAATCGCGGATCATCCAGCGCCGTCCGCGTTCTCCCATTTCCCGACGCACGCTATAAGGCAATTTCATCGCTTCCCTCAACGTGGCGGCGAGCGTCTCGACATCCTGCGGTATCCACCAGCCGCAGCCTTCGACCGGAAGCCGTTCCCAAGGCGCGCCATCGGTGCAAACCACCGGAAGTTCGTGAGAGAGGGCTTCGGCCACCACCAGCCCGAAATTCTCCGACCGGGTTGGCAGTACGAACAGATCAGCTTCTCGATAGATCCGATCCTTGTCGGTGCCGAATGCGGCCGGGGCGATGGAATACCTGACGGCGCCGGCTTTCATCGCGCGCTCGTTCAGCCACTCCGCATGGCGGTCCTCTGACGGCCCCACGATCTCAAGCTGCCAATCAGGAAAATCGGCACAGATCATGGTCCATGCGTCGATTAATCGATCAAGGCCCTTCTTGGGATGCACCCGTCCGATGTAGAGCAAAGTGAACCGAAAGCGTTCGGCGTCGTGCTCATATCGTTCCGGTACATCGACCCCATTTGGAATGATGACGATCGGGGCGGTCACGCCCAAGGCTCGTACGTCCCGACATTCTTCGGCGGAGGTAGCGTGGATCATGTCCGCCGCTAGCAACGCGCGCCGCTGCGCAAGATGCCAGAGCGCGGTTTTCTTCCACCGCGAATAGTTCAGCGCCGCTGGCGCAAGCATGCCGCGGGGGGATACTACGAGGCGGGACCGGTGTTTTTTGGATTTATGAGCCAAGCCCGGTAGCACATTGGCGGCGAGCCACATTCCGTGACTATGCACGATGTCAAAATTTTGCAGATCACGCTCGACCGCGGCTTGCAACGATCGCGAAAACGAGAATGAGCGCGCGAATGGTAACTTTGACAGGGGATGAAGCGACACATCGTCGCTTTCTTCGATCCCCGCCCCGTCCTCAAGCGACCGAAGGCAAACTTCGTCACCAATCTGTCGAAGGCCCCGCACCAACGACGGCACGCTGTACGCCGGCCCTCCGATCATCGGATCGAGGGAGGAAACAACATGAGAAATTTTCATGCCCGAGGGATGTTTGCCGGGCGCGGTAAACTTTCTCGCCCTTGCAAAAGGGGAGGGGCTGGCGTGGGCTGCTTGATGATAGGCGCGATGAAGCGCAAAAACAGGATGGCAACGACAAGCTTGATCATCAATCCGGGCAGCAACTTCGTGATACTGATCTCGAACTGCGCCAAGGGCAACAAGCTCGCTACGATCACGCCCGAGTAGGCCCAAAGATTGCGGTAATTCAGCGACATGCGGATTAACCGAACTAGAAGTCCGATCAACGCCCCTAATATCAACGAGAAAATCACGACCCCGCCACGCCCGAAATCGACGAACGTCTCCGCGACCCAACCCATGGAAATGGACGTGCCCTGATCCTCGCCGGCGACGGACACACCGGTGTATTGGCTAGTCCGGGAGCTGTCTGAAGAGGCAATCGCTTTACCCGGGAACAGAAATCTTGGCTGGATCGATCGAAGGGCAGCGTCCGACCAAAGACCGCCGTTTGTATGACCCTCGAACGCCGGAACAAAATCCATGCTGAGGGCGAAGAAGTCTGTATAGGCGATGCGCCCGCCCAAACTGACGACCGCGCTGTCGATGGCGTCGTTGTCAAGATTGCTTATGTTTCTCGCCAAGCTGGCGGCTCGCTCGCTTACATTGATCGTAACGGACTGCAAATTGCTGCCTTGGTTTAGGTCTCTGCGATAGTCGATCTTGATGGCGGTCCAGACAAGTAGAAGTGCGGCGGCCAGTCCACCCAACAGTATGAAACGGATCTTCAGCAGAGAGAACCAGTTCCTCTTGTAAGAAATGTAACCGATACCGGCGACGATGAACACGGTCTTGAAGCCAGAGAAAAACCCAGCAAATCCGATCACAATCTCGACGAAAAGTATGGCAAAAACGGCGACGCGCGCCGAGGTCACGCCGTTCATTGACAGGAACAGAATGGCGAGCAGCGCAGCGAAACGGAATTCGCCGAGACTGATGAAGAGCTGTGCGAGGGAACCGCCAAACACGGGTCCCGCGACGACGCTAAGGGCCAGGAGTATCACATAGACGAGTAGAAGGCTGCCGATCGGGGGATAGCTCCAAAGCGGGTTTGCGAACGTCTCGCGTGGTAGAATGAACTTGGTTGCGATCGAGACCGCGACGAGCGCTGCTAGTGAGAGGTAGATAGCCTCTGCGCTTTGTCCGTACACGAAGAAGACCGGAGCACCGGGGGCCAATATATTTGCCGAGTCCACGCCTAGATCGATCCCGAACCACTCGGCAATTACAACCTTCGTCGAGATCTGCAGCCACTGCAACGTGAGAACGCCCGCGACCGCTACTCTCTCGACCGATGCCAGGCTGGCGAGCCAGACGACCACGATCGAAGCAGTGCTGGCGAGTACCAGCAGTGTATTTTCGGCCAAGACCGCTCCGAGAAGGGCAAGCGCGACAATCAGATAGAGGACGGCGGACTGTTGACGCGACATAACTCGAATTCCGTTTAACCGTAATGCGGGAGTTGGGTCTTAGCGGGACGAGCCTCGCCGCACAGGAACCGGACGGCTTGTAGCGGCGCCGCCGCCTACCGGCAATCCTCTGCGTTGCCGGTGGACGTGTCGATAGCGCGTCCCTATAGAGCGCGCCAAGTTTCAGGTCCGCGATAAGGTCCGGATATTATCTTCCCGTGCAACAGAGTGAGTTACGAAGGCATGACGAGAATTTATGACAGCCGCCAGCGTATCCTCGTCACCGGCGGCGCCGGATTTCTCGGATCGCATCTTATCGATCGGTTGCTAGAGCGGGGTCACGAAGTGCTCTGCGTGGATAACCTGTTCACCGGCACCAAGCGCAATATCGATCATCTGCACAATCACCCGCGGTTCGAATTCATGCGGCACGACGTATGCTTTCCGCTTTATGTCGAGGTCGATCAGATTTTCAATCTCGCTTGTCCGGCGTCGCCGATCCATTATCAACATGATCCTGTGCAGACGACCAAGACATCGGTTCATGGCGCGATCAACATGCTTGGCCTCGCGAAGCGGCTGCGCTGTCCGATATTCCAGGCGTCGACCAGCGAAGTTTACGGCGACCCCGACGTGCATCCGCAACCAGAGGGGTATTGGGGCAATGTCAATCCGATCGGTCCCCGGTCCTGTTACGACGAAGGCAAACGCTGCGCTGAGACGATGTTCTTCGATTACCACCGCCAGCATGGTCTGGAAATCAAGGTCGCGCGCATCTTCAACACCTACGGGCCGCGCATGCACCCCGCCGACGGGCGGGTGGTATCCAACTTCATTTTGCAGGCGCTGCGCGGCGAACCTCTGACAATCTACGGGGACGGCGAGCAGACGCGCTCCTTCTGCTATGTCGACGATCTGGTCGATGGCTTCTTGAAGCTGATGGACAGCCCATCCGAGTTTACCGGGCCGGTCAATCTCGGCCGTCCGGAGGAGTTCAGCATGCGCCAGCTGGCCGAGCTGGTGATCGAATTGGCGGAATCGTCGTCCGATCTGGAGCAGCGCGAGCTGCCGACTGACGATCCCAAGCAGCGCCTGCCGGACATTTCTCTCGCGAAACAGCATCTGGGCTGGGAACCGAGTGTCCCGCTGCGCGAGGGACTGACGCGTACCATCGCGTATTTCCGCGAGCTGGAGGCCGAGCTCGTTTCCTGACCTACGCCGCTCCCGCCGCGTACCGTCGAACTGAAGAGACCATCTATAAGCTATGTGCGGCCTGAACGGAATATTCGCCTATCACCCGGCTGCCCCGGACCCGTGCATGCGCGAACTCGAGCGGACGCGCGACCGGATGGCGCTGCGCGGACCCGACGGTTGCGGCGGTTGGGCCAGCGAGGACGGCCGCTGTTTGCTCGGTCACCGCCGGTTGTCGATCATCGATCTTCACGAGCGGGCCGATCAGCCTATGGTGAGCGGAACGGGGCTTTCCATCGTATTCAACGGCGAAATTTACAACTTTGCCGAGCTCCGCAGCGAGCTCGAAAGCGAGGGCGTTGCGTTTTCGACGACGTCCGACACCGAGGTTCTGCTGCGGCTTTACGACCGTGACGGCGAAGCGATGGTGTCGCGTCTGCGCGGCATGTTCGCTTTCGCGATCCACGATGCGCGCAGGGACGGATTGTTCATCGCACGTGATCCCTTCGGCATCAAACCGCTCTATGTGGCGAACGACGGTTGGACGCTTCGCTTCGCCTCGCAGGTCAAAGCACTGCTTGCCGGCGGAAAAGTATCTCGCGATCGCGAACCAGCAGGTATCGTCGGTTTTCATTTGCTCGGTTCCGTCCCCGAACCTTTCACGCTTTATCGCCAGATCAGAAGCTTTCCGGCGGGCCACTCGCAGTGGATCGACCGCGCCGGTGCCCGGCCGGCGCGGCGTTATTTTGGTGTCGCCAGCGTCTATCACGAGGCTCTTCCGAAAAAGCCCGCGACTGCCCTGTCCAGCCAGTTATATGATCGACTTTGCGATTCGGTCAGGGCGCACCTGTGCGCGGACGTCAAGGTGGGCCTGTTTCTGTCAGCGGGTATCGATTCGTCCGTCTTGCTCGCGCTGATCCGCGAATCCGGGTATACGCCACGCACAATCACGCTCGGTTTTTCCGAGTTCGCGGGGAGCGTGGAGGACGAGGTGCCGCTCGCGGCGCGCGTGGCGCAATATTACGGTGCAGAACACGTGGTGCGCCGCGTCGACCAAGCGGAATTCAAACGCGACCTGCCGGCGATTCTCGACGCGATGGATCAGCCGTCCATCGACGGCGTCAACAGCTGGTTCGTGTCCAAGGCGGCGGCCGAAACGGGCCTGAAAGTGGCCATCTCCGGGTTGGGAAGCGACGAGATTCTGGGCGGTTATCCCAGTTTTGGGGATGTACCGCGATGGCGTTCGCGATTCGGCTTGCCGGCGCGCATACCGGGCGCCGGCCCGTTGCTGCGGCGCTTGGCGCCCTCATCGATTAGCAGTTCACGTCCGAAGGCCCTAGCGATGCTCGACCATGCGTCCAGCTGGGGGGGTGCCTATCTGCTGCGGCGCGGTTTATTCATGCCGTTCGAACTGACCGAGTTGCTCGGCCGGGATGTTGTGCGGGACGGATTGCATCGATTGAACCTGGCAGGCCTATTTGACAATGCGCTTACGCCCGACCCTGGATCGTCCCACAATCACGTTTCGACGCTGGAGCTGAATTTCTACATGCGCAATCAGCTTCTGCGCGATGCCGATTGGACCGGAATGGCTCACAGCCTGGAAATTCGCACGCCTTTCGTGGACAGCGAATTCTTCCAGAGCGTTGCTGGTGATGTCGGTAATCTGTCACGCGGCGAAGGAAAGGCGGCATTGGCACGATCACCGAACAAGCCGTTGCCGCCGGAAATCAGCAATCGTCCCAAAACGGGCTTCGGCGTTCCGACCGGCCAGTGGACGGCCGCCGTGGAGGGCGGCCAGAACGCCACGGCGGCCGAGACCAAGGGATTGGCTTCGCGCGGATGGGCTCGCCACCTACTCGAGGCTGAGTTTGCTGCATGAAAATGCTGGCGCTGGTGACCGACGCGTTCGGCGGCAAGGGCGGCATCGCCCAATACAACCGAGACTTCCTCACCGCTGCATCGTCAGTGTTCGATCGCGTCGACATCTTGCCGCTGGGTGAGGTGTTCGAGCAAGAGAGCTTGCCGACAGGTCTGGTTCAACACCGGCCGATCGGCAACCGGCTGACCTATTCCGCGCGAGCGATGCGGTTCGCTTCACGCCGCCGGTACGATATATGCTTCTGCGCGCATCCGTTTCTGGCGCCGCTTGCCTGGATGGCTGCGCGTCTTCGGCACTCGAGACTGCTCGTGCAGGCGCACGGCATCGATGCGTGGAACGGATTCTCCGGTCCTCGGATCCGTGCTCTCGAAAAAGCCGACCATTTCTTGGCCGTGTCGCGCCATACGCGCGATGCTTTGTTGGAGCACCTCGCACTGGATCCCGGCGCCGTCAGCGTGCTTCCGAACACGTTCGATGCGCAATTTTTCACTCCCGATGCCGCCGCCGGACGGAACGTTCGCTCCGAATTGCAGCTTGTCGGTCGCAAGCTGATCCTGACGGTGGGCCGGATGAGCGCAAGCGAAGCATATAAGGGACATGACCGCGTGATCGAAGTGATGCCCGCATTGCTCGCGAAGCATCCTGACTTGGTCTATGTCGTGCTTGGGGATGGCGACGATAGGAACCGTTTGGAAGTTTTGGCGCGCCGGCACGGCGTCGACGCATCCGTACGGTTCGTAGGCGAACTTGATCGCGCGACCATGCGGGATGTTTACCGCGCGGCGGACGTCTTCGTAATGCCTTCAACGGACGAGGGCTTCGGCATCGTATTTCTGGAAGCGATGGCGTGCGGGACGCCAGCGGTTGGCTTGTCCGAGAAGGGCGCCCGCGATGCTCTGGTCGATGGCGTTCTGGGTATCGCGACACGGCCCGACGACCTATCCGCGACAATTTTGTCCGCGCTCGATGATCCACCTCTCGAAGGGGAGGCGCTGGCCCAGGCCGTGCGCGAACGGTTCGGGCGGGAGACCTTCGAACGGCAAGTCGGAACGTTCTTCAACCAGTTGATGCAGTCACCTGCCGGTCGCTCACGGTCAGGAACGGTTTAGCTCATGGCGTTGATGAAGGCAGCGCGCGGGGCGGTCATTTGGGGCGCCGGGGCGACTTTCGTGGCCGATGCGCTGCAATTCGCCGCAATGCTCGTCCTCGTGCGGCTGCTTTCGCCATCCGATTATGGCAGCTTCGCAATAGCGCAGGGAATCTTCCTCCTGCTCGCCGTGTTTTCTCAGAAACTGATGATTACGCATACGCTGCAGGCTCGCAGCGAAGAGGATATCGACTGGGACGTCTATTACAGTATCGGATGGATCATGAACGCCGCGGTGATCGCAATCGGGCTGATCGCGGTATTTGTACTCTACCAAATCCCGAAGTTCGGACCCGTCGCTCCCCTGCTGGCGATCCTCTGCGTGCAGTTTCTGGTCGACGTCCCTGCGGAGATAGCACTGACGCGCGCTCGCTACGAACATAAATGGGGTCTCTTTCGCACGTTGACCCTGGCCGGCGCAGCGCTGAGCCTGGCTTCGGCGATCGTAATCGCGTGGCTGGGCGGCGGGGGGCGCGCTTTGGCGATTGCCGCCGTCCTGTCGCCCGTTCCCGCAACACTTTATGCCTTTATGGGCCGTTTTCCACGCCCGCGCTGGACGACGCGGTGGACGGATGTACGGACCATCGCGAGCTTCACTTCGATGCGCATGCTGGGTGGATTGGTGCTGACCGGACGCCAAACGACCGAGCAGACATTCATGGGCGTCAGCTACAGTGTGGCAACGCT
>JBELIU010000079.1:0-11165 GCA_042090735.1 Novosphingopyxis sp.
CGAGGGCAAGGAAAGTCATGGCGAGATCAGCATCACCGTCGCGCGCGACAGCATCGAGGATGCGCTCCGGATGCTGCGCGACGAACATAGCTATCAGATGCTCGCGGAGATCGCCGGTGTCGACTATCCCGATCGCCCCGAGCGGTTCGAGGTCTGTTATCACCTGCTCAGCCTGACGAAGAACCACCGCATCCGCGTAAAGGTTACGACGGATGAGGATCATCCCGTGCCCACCGCGACCACCGTCTGGCCGAACGCCGACTGGCTGGAGCGCGAAGTGTTCGACATGTACGGCGTGCTGTTCTCCGGCCACCCCGACCTGCGCCGGATTCTCACGGACTACGGTTTTCGCGGCCATCCTTTCCGCAAGGATTTCCCGCTCACCGGCTATGTCGAAATGCGCTACTCGGAAGAACAGCAGCGCGTGGTGTACGAACCCGTCGAGTTGGCCCAGGATTTCCGCAGCTTCGATTTCATGAGCCCTTGGGAAGGCGCCGACTATGTGCTGCCCGGAGATGAAAAGCGCACGACCGGCGCGGATATCGACGATCCGCAAGTGACGGAGAAGAAGGGCGATACCGGTGCCGGCGCAAAGGCCGACGAGAAGGCTGCCGAGGTCAAGTCGGGGGGGTCCCCCGCGGTCAAGGACAGCGGCAAGGAAGGCCCCGACGCGCCGGATCAGACCAAGGGCGGAAACGCCAAGGATCATGAGGCCGAGCAGGCGGTGAACGAGGATGGCCAGGACAAGACCGGGGATAAGGACTGATGGCTGATTTCCTTGAAGAGATGCGTCACGACGCGGACGCCGCCGATCCGACGACCGGCGATCTCGACATCCAGAACTATACGATCAACTTCGGTCCCCAGCATCCCGCGGCGCACGGAGTTTTGCGCATGGTGATGGAGCTTGACGGCGAGATCGTGGAGCGCGTGGATCCGCATGTGGGTCTGCTTCATCGCGGCACCGAGAAGCTGATCGAGTACAAGACCTATCTGCAGGCGCTGCCTTATTTCGACCGGCTTGATTACTGTTCGCCGCTGTGCATGGAGCATAGCTATGTGATCGCCGTCGAGAAGTTGCTGAACCTCGAAGTGCCTTTGCGCGCGCAGTATCTGCGGGTGTTCTTTGCCGAACTGACGCGTATTTCCAACCATTTGCTGAACCTTGGCAGCCATGTCATGGATGTCGGCGCAATGACGCCGAACCTGTGGTTGTTCGAAATCCGCGAGGACTGCCTGCAGTTCTTCGAGCGGGCATCGGGCGCGCGCATGCACAGCGCTTATTTCCGGCCCGGCGGCGTCCATCAGGACGTTCCGCTGAAGCTGCTGACGGATATCGGTGACTGGCTTGATACGCGCTTTCCCCGATTGTTCGAGGATGCGATCAGCCTGGTGGCGGACAACCGCATCTTCAAGCAGCGCAATGTCGACATTGCCGTAGTTCCGCGCGATGAAGCGATCGCCCGCGGCTTCTCCGGGCCGATGATCCGCGGCTCCGGCATTCCGTGGGATTTGCGCAAATCGCAGCCCTACGACGTGTATGACCGGATGGAGTTCGATATTCCCGTCGGCACCAACGGCGATTGCTATGACCGCATGATGGTGCGCGTCGAGGAGTGCCGCCAATCGGCGCGCATCATGAAGCAGTGTCTTGCCGAAATGCCCGAGGGGCCGATCGCGAGCGACGACCGCAAGGTGGTGCCGCCCAAGCGCGCCGAGATGAAACAGACGATGGAAGCGCTGATCCATCACTTCAAACTCTACACCGAAGGCTTCCACGTGCCGGAGGGCGAAGTTTACGTCGCGACCGAAAGCCCCAAGGGCGAATTCGGCGTCTATCTGGTCAGCGATGGCTCGAACAAACCCTATCGCTGCAAGATCCGTCCGACGGCGTTCAGCCACCTTCAGGCGATGGATTACATGACCAAGGGCCACATGCTGCCCGACGCGACCGCCATTCTCGGCGCGATCGACGTCGTCTTCGGGGAGAGCGACCGGTGACCGGCCCGACTTACGCCAATGAAAAGCAGATCGCGGAGCCAAAGTCGGCCGATGATCGGCCGTTCGCAAATTTTGCCTGGACCGCGGAGAACGCGGAAAAGGCGAAGATGTATATCGCGCGCTATCCCGAAGGGCGCCAGCGCAGCGCGGTCATGCCTTTGCTCGATCTCGCACAGCGGCAGATAGGCGCGGAAACGCAGACGCAAGGTTGGTTGCCAGTTCCGGTGATCGAATATGTCGCCGCGCAGCTCGATATGCCCTATATCCGCGCCTACGAAGTCGCGACCTTTTATACCATGTACAACCTGGAGCCGGTCGGCCGTTTCCACGTGCAGGTCTGCGGCACCACGCCGTGCATGCTGCGCGGATCGGACGATGTCATGGCCGCCTGCAAAAACAAGGGCATGGTGAAGGGCAAGACCACGCCGGACGGCATGTTCACGCTGACCGAGGTCGAATGCATGGGCAATTGCGCCACCGCGCCGATGGTCCAGATCAACGACGACAATTACGAAGATCTCGATTACGACAAGACCATGCAGATCCTCGATGCGCTGGCCAATGGGAAAAGCCCCAAAACCGGCACGCAGATCGAGGGGCGCCACACGTCCGAGCCTGTTGGCGGACCAACCACGCTGACCGCGATGGTCGACGCCAATCGCGATTATCGGGGCGAATGGTGATGGAGCTTGTCCTTCCAATCATCATCGGACTGATCGTCCTGTTCATCGCGCTTAAACTGCTGAAGGGCGTCGTGAAGACCTTCGGTATCGTCATCGCCATCGCGATCGCCGCGGGCCTGTATTTCGCCATGGGAGGCGGGGCATGAGTTTCGATTTTCTCGCCGACAAGGATCGGATCTTCACCAATGTATACGGCTATCAGGACTGGGGCCTGAAGGCGGCCGAAGCGCGCGGTGACTGGGATGATACCAAGGCGCTGATCGCACGCGGTCAAGACAAGATCATCGAGGAGATGAAGGCGTCCGGGCTTCGCGGCCGTGGCGGCGCCGGTTTCCCCACGGGTCTCAAATGGTCCTTCATGCCGAAGGAATCCAAGGATGGCCGTCCGAGCTTCCTCGTCATCAATGCCGACGAATCCGAACCCGGCAGCTGCAAGGATCGCGAGATTCTGCGCCACGATCCCCACAAGCTGATCGAAGGCGCGCTGATTGCCGGTTTCGCGATGCGGGCGCGCGCTGCCTATATATACATTCGCGGCGAATATATTCGTGAGGCCGAGGTGATGGAGGCCGCGATCCAGCAGGCCTATGACGCCGGCCTGCTTGGCAAGAACGCTGCGAAATCCGGCTACGACTTCGACGTTTACCTGCATCGCGGTGCGGGCGCCTATATCTGCGGCGAAGAAACCGCGATGATCGAAAGCCTGGAGGGCAAGAAGGGCCAACCGCGCCTGAAGCCGCCGTTCCCGGCAGGTGCGGGCCTTTACGGGTGCCCGACGACGGTGAACAATGTCGAGAGCATTGCCGTGGTGCCGACCATCCTGCGGCGCGGGGCGAGCTGGTTCAGCTCCTTCGGCCGCGAGAACAACCACGGCACGAAGCTTTATCAGATCAGCGGCCATGTCGAACGCCCTTGCGTGGTCGAAGAGGCGATGAGCATTCCGTTTCGCGACCTGATCGAGAAGCATTGCGGCGGCGTGCGCGGTGGATGGGAAAATCTGCTCGCGGTAATCCCGGGCGGTTCGTCTGTCCCGCTGGTTCCGGCCGAGCAGATCATGGACGCGCCGATGGATTTCGACGGCCTGAAGGAAGTGGGCTCCGGCCTCGGCACGGCGGCCGTCATCGTGATGGACCGCTCGACCGACATTGTTCAGGCGATCAGCCGCATCAGCTATTTCTACAAGCATGAGAGTTGCGGCCAGTGCACGCCGTGCCGCGAAGGCACGGGCTGGATGTGGCGCGTGATGGAGAAGCTGCGGACCGGCGATGCCGAGATCGCGGACATCGACATGCTGCAGCAGGTGACGAAGCAGATCGAGGGGCACACAATCTGCGCCCTTGGCGATGCGGCTGCCTGGCCGATCCAGGGCCTGATCCGCCACTTCCGCCCGGAAATCGAGCGGCGGATCGAAGAGAAGAACGGCCGCGCGCCGATGATGGAGGCAGCGGAATAATGCCAAAGGTCACCGTAGACGGACAGGAACTCGAGGTTCCGGACGGCGCGACCGTGTTGCAGGCCTGTGAGTTGGCCGGCAAGGAGATCCCTCGCTTCTGCTATCATGAACGGCTGTCGATCGCCGGCAATTGCCGGATGTGTCTGGTGGAAGTGAAGCCTGGACCGCCGAAGCCTCAGGCAAGCTGCGCGCTGCCTGCGACGGAAGGCCAGGAAATCCGCACCGATAGCGAGATGGTCAAGCATGCCCGCGAAGGCGTGATGGAATTCTTGCTGATCAATCATCCGCTCGATTGCCCGATCTGCGATCAGGGCGGCGAGTGCGATCTGCAGGATCAGGCCATGGCCTACGGCAAGGGCAAGAGCCGCTACGAGCTGAACAAGCGCGCGGTAACCGAGAAATATATGGGCCCGATCGTCAAGACGATCATGACCCGTTGCATCCATTGCACCCGCTGCGTGCGCTTTGCCGAGGAAGTGGCCGGGGTCGAGGAAATCGGCGCGATCGGTCGCGGCGAGAATATGCAGATCACGTCCTATCTCGAAGAGGCCGTGAACAGCGAACTTTCGGGCAATGTGGTCGATCTGTGTCCGGTCGGCGCGCTGACCTCCAAGCCTTATGCGTTCGAAGCGCGGCCGTGGGAGCTGAAGAAGACGCTTGGCATCGATGTGATGGACGCGGTTGGCACCAATATCCGCTTCGATGCGCGCGGTCGCGAAGTGTTGCGCGTGCTGCCGCGCGTGAACGACGATGTAAACGAGGAATGGGCGACCGATAAGGCGCGCTACGCCATCGACGGCTTGATGCATCGCCGGCTCGACAAGCCCTATGTGCGCCGCGACGGCAAATTGCAGGTGGCGAGCTGGAAGGAAGCGTTCCAGGCGATCGCCGATGTCAACGCCGGTTCTTCGGTTGCGGCTGTTGCAGGCGACCTGATCGATTGCGAGACGATGTACGCCGCTAAGGCGCTTCTGTCTGCGATGGGTTCGGACCATCTCGAAGGGCGCCAGACCGGTCTTGATTATGACGTGACCAGCTATGACGCGGTGCGGTTCAATACGCCGCTAGCTGATCTGGAATATGCCGATCTGGTATTACTCGTTGGGAGCAATCCCAGGCACGAAGCGCCGCTGGTCAACACCCGCATCCGCAAGGCGATCAAGCGCGGCGCAAAGGTTTACGCCTTCGGACCCGAGACCAACCTTACCTACAAGGCCGAATGGCTCGGTGAGGATTTGGGCGGTCTAGGCAATTTGCCGGAAGCGCTGGTCGAAGCCCTCAAGAATGCCGAGAAGCCGGTTGTGATCGTTGGTCCTGCGGCTTTGGCGAGCGAAGGTGCGCATGGCGCCGCACTCAAGCTGGCAGCCGAGCATAATATCGTTCGCGATAGTTGGAACGGCTTCAACGTTCTGCACACCGCCGCCGCGCGGATGGGCGGTCTTCTGCTCGGTTACGCGCAGGCTGGCGGTATCGGCGATATCGTCGACGCAAAACCGAAACTTGCTTTCTTCCTCGGCGCGGACGAGGTCGATTTTTCCAGGTTCGACGGCACGTTCAAGGTGTATGTCGGCCATCATGGCGATGCCGGTGCCCATGCGGCGGACGTGATCCTGCCGGCCGCGGCTTATCCGGAAAAAGCCGGTACCTATGTGAATATCGAAGGCCGCGTGCAGCGCAGCGCGAAAGCCGTGTTCGCCCCGGGCGACGCGCGCGAGGACTGGGCGATTTTCCGCGCGCTGTCGGACGTACTGGGCCACACCCTGCCGTTCGACGATTTCGACGGCCTGCGCGCCGCGATGTACGCTGATGTTCCCGCGCTGGCCGAAGAAGGGCTGGTGGCTAATGATTGGTCGCCGCCGAAGCTCGCCGACAAGGCGGGGGGAACGGTGTCCTACCCGATCCGCGATTATTATCTCACCAACGCCATCTGCCGCGCAAGCGAGACGATGAACCGCTGTTCGGCGGAACTGGTTCACGGCGTCGACATGCTGGAGGCCGCGGAATGACCGAGTTCTTCCAGACTCATCTCGGCACCGGCTTCGGTTGGTTTGTCGCGAATCTGATCCTGATCCTGCTCATCGCGTTGCCGCTGATGCTGGCGGTGGCGATGATCATTTACGCCGATCGCAAGATCTGGGCGGCCATGGCGCTGCGCAAGGGGCCGAACGTGGTTGGGCCTTTCGGGCTGTTGCAGAGCTTCGCCGATGGCCTGAAGGTGTTCCTGCAGGAAACCATCATCCCGTCCGCGGCCAATCGCGGCCTGTTCCTGATCGCGCCGATCATCACCTTCACCGTGGCGCTGCTCGCCTGGGCGGTGATCCCGTTCGGGCCGGGCATGGTGCTGGCGGACATCAATGTCGGCCTGCTCTACGTGCTCGCGATCAGTTCGCTCGGCGTTTATGGCGTCGTCATTTCAGGTTGGGCGTCGAACTCCAAATATCCGTTCTTCTCGGCGATGCGCGCAGCGGCGCAGATGATCAGCTACGAAGTTTCGATCGGCTTTATCCTGATCAGCGTCATTCTTTGGGCCGGAACGTCCAATCTCGGCGGCATCATCGAGGCGCAGCGCGGGACGATCCTCGGGATCATCAGCTTCAACGGTCTCAACCCGCTGCTCTTGCCGATCGCGGTGATGTTCTTCATCTCCTCGCTCGCCGAAACCGCGCGCGCGCCGTTCGACCTGACCGAGGCGGAATCGGAGCTCGTTGCGGGTTACCAGACCGAATACAGCTCGATGGCGTTCGCGCTGTTTTGGCTCGGCGAATATGCCAACGTCATCCTGATGTGCGCGCTCAACGCGCTGCTGTTCTGGGGCGGATGGCTGCCGCCACTGAATATCGATCTGATTCCGTGGTTCGATGTGCCCGGCATCATCTGGTTCTTCCTGAAGATCGGCGTCTTCTTCTTCATGTTCAGCTGGGTGAAGGCCACCGTCCCGCGCTATCGCTACGATCAGCTGATGCGCCTGGGCTGGAAGGTGTTCCTGCCGATCAGCCTGTTCTGGGTGTTCCTGGTCTCCGGCTATCTGATGATTACCCGTTACGGAGTGCTCTCATGAGCTTCGCTGATACCGTCAAAGCCTACACTCTTTCGGAGTTCGTGAAGGCGCATTGGCTGACCTTGAAATATTTCTTCAAGTCCAAGGCGACGATCAACTATCCGTATGAGAAGAACCCGCTGTCCCCGCGCTTCCGCGGTGAGCATGCACTGCGCCGTTATCCCAATGGCGAAGAGCGCTGCATAGCGTGTAAGCTGTGCGAGGCGGTATGTCCGGCCCAGGCGATCACCATCGAGGCCGAACCGCGCGACGACGGCAGCCGCCGCACAACGCGCTACGATATCGACATGACGAAGTGCATTTATTGCGGCTTCTGCCAGGAAGCGTGTCCGGTGGATGCCATCGTCGAGGGGCCGAACTTCGAATATTCGACGGAAACGCGCGAGGAGCTGATTTACGACAAATCGAAGCTTCTCGAAAATGGCGATAAATGGGAGCGCGCGATTGCCGCGAACCTTGCCGCCGATGCGCCCTATCGCTAAGCCGCCGCCATAACGATTCAATAACAGAACAACCGATGCAAATTCGTCAGGGCCGAGCATGGCGACGCCCTCTCGCCCGACAGGCGCTCCGAGGTGGGCGCGAGGGCTGACGGCACAGGGGACAACTGAAGCTCTTGATCCAGACACTCGCCTTTTATCTGTTCGCGACCATCGTGCTTCTGTCCGGAGCGTTCACGATCTTCGCGAAGAATCCGGTGCACAGCGTGCTGTGGCTCATCCTCGCCTTCTTCAATGCGGCGGGCCTGATGGTGCTGGCGGGCGCGGAGTTCATCGCGATGCTCCTCGTCATCGTATATGTCGGCGCGGTCGCGGTGTTGTTCCTGTTCGTGGTGATGATGCTGGACATCGATTTTGCGGAGCTTCGCGCCGGATTTGTGCGATATTTGTTTTTCGGCATCGTCTTGGCCGTTTTCCTGGCGATCGAACTGATCCTGGGACTAGAGGCGTTTCGCGCGGGCGCGATCAAGCTCGGCACGGAAACCAGCGCGCCTATCGATCTGGGCGTTTCCAATATCGAGGCGATCGGTACGCTGCTCTATACCAAGTATATCTTCCTCTTCGAAGCGGCGGGCCTGATCCTGCTGATCGCGATGATCGGTGCGATCGTACTGACGCATCGCCAGCGCCGGGGCACCCGTCCGCAGAACATCAAGAAGCAGGTCCGTCGCCGTCCGGGTGAAGCGGTCCGCAATCTGAACCCCGAAGTGGGGCAGGGGGTCGAGCTGTGATCGGCATCGAACATTATCTCGTCGTTAGCTCGATCCTGTTCGTTATGGGCGTGCTCGGCATTTTCCTGAACCGGAAGAATGTGATCATCATCCTTATGGCGATCGAGCTGATCCTGCTCGCGGTGAACATCAACCTGGTCGCCTTCTCCAGCGCATTGCAGGACCTCACCGGGCAGATTTTCGCCATGTTCGTGCTGACTGTCGCCGCGGGCGAGGCGGCGATCGGGCTGGCCATTCTGGTTATCTATTTCCGTGGCCGCGGCACCACCGCGGTCGATGACGTCAACCGGATGAAGGGCTGACGCGCGCCGTGATCCAGATCATCGTTCTCCTGCCGCTGCTCGCGGCGATCGTTGCGGGCCTTTCGAACCGCGCGATCGGCAATGTGCCGGCCAAGTTGCTCACCACGGGTGCGCTGTTCGTATCCTGTGCGCTCAGCTGGGTAATTTTCACCGGGTTTCTTTCGGGTGCGACCGAAGCCGATGTAACCCCGGTGATGACCTGGGTGCGCTCGGGCGGGTTCGATTTCGATTGGGCTCTGCGCGTCGACACGCTGACGGCGGTCATGCTCGTCGTCATCACCAGCGTCTCGGCGCTCGTCCATCTGTATAGCTGGGGCTATATGGAAGAGGATCCGGATCAGCCGCGCTTCTTCGCCTATCTGTCGCTCTTTACCTTCGCCATGCTGATGCTGGTTACCGCCGACAACCTCGTCCAGATGTTCTTTGGGTGGGAAGGGGTGGGCCTTGCATCCTATCTGCTGATCGGCTTCTGGTTCCGCAAGCCCAGCGCAAACGCGGCTGCCATCAAGGCGTTCGTCGTCAACCGCGTCGGCGATCTCGGATTCATGATGGGCATCTTCGGGATTTTTCTGGTGTTCGGCACCGTTTCGATCCCCGAAATTCTGGCAGCCGCACCTGCGCAGGCCGGGTCCAGCATCGGTTTTGCCGGATTGCGCGTCGATACGATGAGCTTGCTTTGCATCCTGCTGTTCATCGGTGCGATGGGCAAATCGGCGCAGCTCGGCCTCCACACCTGGCTGCCGGACGCGATGGAAGGCCCGACGCCGGTGTCCGCGCTGATCCATGCCGCGACGATGGTCACGGCGGGCGTCTTCATGGTCTGCCGCCTGTCGCCCTTGTTCGAGACCAGCCAGTTCGCGCTGAACTTCATCACCATCATCGGCGCGACCACAGCGATTTTCGCCGCGACTGTTGCGTTGGTGCAGACCGACATCAAGCGCGTGATCGCCTATTCCACCTGCTCGCAGCTCGGTTACATGTTCTTCGCGGTGGGTGTCGGCGCATATGGCGCCGCGATGTTCCACCTGTTCACGCACGCCTTCTTCAAGGCGCTGTTGTTCCTCGGTGCCGGCAGTGTGATCCATGCGATGCATCATGAGCAGGACATGCGGTTCTACGGCGGCCTTCGTAAGCAGATCCCGATTACCTTCTGGGGCATGATGGCCGGCACGCTCGCCATCACGGGTGTCGGCATCGTCGGCCTTGGCGGATTTGCGGGCTTCTATTCGAAGGATGCGATCATCGAAGTCGCTTACGCCGCAACCGGTCCCTATTCCGGCTATGCCTGGTTCATGGGGGTCGCCGCTGCCCTTCTGACGAGCTTTTACAGCTGGCGGCTGATGTTCCTCACCTTCTGGGGGAAGCCGCGCTGGGCCGATAGCGAGCATATTCGCCACGCGATGCACGGGCATCATGACGATGCGGCGCACACAACCCACGCGCATGAAGAGGCCGACGCCGACAATCCCCCGGCGCAGGAAGACTCCGGGCACGCCCCAGATCCGCACGCAGCGGATGCGGAAGATCTGCCGGCGGGCACCGCGGGCTACCATCCGCACGAAAGCCCGTGGGTCATGCTGCTGCCGCTCGTCGTGCTGTCCTTCGGCGCGGTCTTTGCCGGTTATCTGTTCCACAATTTCTTCGTCGAGCCGGAGATGGCGGGCGAATTCTGGAAGGGCAGCCTCGCCTTCAACGAACATTTGATGCACGCCATGCATGAGGTGCCGTTCTGGGTGAAGCTGGGGTCCACCGTCGCCATGCTGATCGGTCTGATCGTCGCCGCGCTGATGTATCTGCGCGAAAGCGATGCTCCCAAGGCGTTTGCCGACAATCTCCGCCCGCTCTACCGCTTCCTCCTGAACAAGTGGTATTTCGATGAGCTCTACAACCTGATTTTCGTGCGTCCTGCTTTCTGGCTGGGCCGGATTTTCTGGAAGGGCGGCGACAAGGGCATCATCGACCGGTTCGGCCCGGATGGCATCGCAACCGTCGTGCGGTCCGGCTCAGGTTTCGCAGTCCGCTTCCAGTCGGGCTATCTCTATTCCTATGCGCTGGTGATGCTGCTTGGCCTCGTCGGCCTCGTCACCTGGGTGATGGTGCGCTGACATGAGCGATATCGGTTTTCCCATTCTCTCGCTGCTGCTCGCGATTCCGTTCGTCGCGGCGATCGTCTGTCTGTTCGTCGGCGCGAGCGGTGCGCGTGCGATCGCGCTGGGCGCAACGCTGCTGAATTTCGTGATCGGCATCGTTCTCTGGGCGCTGTACGACCCGGCAGGCGCGCAGTGGCAATTCGTCGAACGCGCGGACCTATTCGGGCCCTTCTCATGGGCGCTGGGTATCGACGGCATCGCGCTGATGCTGATCGTGCTCACCGTGTTCCTGATGCCGATCTGCATCGGTGCCAGCTGGAACGCGATTGCCAAGCGCGTACCCGAAT
>JBELIU010000080.1:0-11126 GCA_042090735.1 Novosphingopyxis sp.
GCGCGCATCCTCAACACCAAGGAGGAAGCCGCCAACGCGCCGAAGAAGAAGGTCTCCGTCGATTACGAGATCGGCGATCAGGTCAAGGTTCTCGACGGTCCGTTCGCCAGCTTCAACGGCGTGGTGGAAGAGCTGGATTTCGAAAAGAACCGCGTGAAAGTGTCGGTTTCGATCTTCGGCCGTGCGACGCCGGTGGAGCTCGACTTCGAACAGGTCGAACTGGCGAAATAAGCTTTCCGGCTATCGCCGGACGAGCGCATGCGCTAAGGGCGCGCGCTTCCAAGAATTCCCACTCCTTTGCGGAGCGGGTTTACCGCGCGGGAGGCAGGTGATGATCTGCCGCTGGTACCGCTTAGTTGATCGGGCTCGTCGCTGGCGCACCCGGTAGAATGAAAGGAGGCCATCATGGCCAAGAAAGTAACGGGTTTCATCAACCTGCAGGTGCCCGCGGGCGCCGCCAATCCCTCCCCGCCGATCGGCCCTGCGCTCGGTCAGCGCGGCGTCAACATCATGGAATTCTGCAAGGCGTTCAACGCCGCCACGCAGGAACTTGAGAAGGGCATGCCGATCCCGACCAAGATCACGGTCTACGCGGATCGCAGCTTCACCTTCATCACGAAGACGCCCCCGGCGAGCTTCCTGATCAAGAAGGCCGCCAATCTGAAGAAGGGCTCCGGCACCACCGGCAAGGGCTTCATCGGCAAGATCAAGCGCAGCCAGCTGCAGGAAATCGCCGAGACGAAGTTCAAGGATCTGAACGCAAACGACATCGAGGCGGCAACCAAGATCATCGAGGGCTCTGCCACGTCGATGGGCCTCGAAGTGGTGGAGGGCTGAGATAATGGCAAAGCTGACCAAGAAGCAGAAGGCCCTCGAGGGCAAGGTCGATGCCGAGAAGCTCTACGGCGTCGATGAAGCGATCGCGCTGGTGAAGGAACTCGCCACCGCCAAGTTCGACGAATCGGTCGAGGTCGCGATGAACCTCGGTGTCGATCCGCGTCACGCAGACCAGATGGTTCGCGGCATGGTTTCGCTCCCCGCCGGCACCGGCAAGGAGATGAAGGTTGCGGTGTTCGCGCGCGGCGACAAGGCCGAAGCAGCAACCGCTGCTGGCGCCGACAAGGTTGGCGCCGAAGACCTGATGGAAGACATGCAGGCCGGCAATCTGGATTATGATCGCGTCATTGCGACGCCGGACATGATGGGCGTCGTCGGCCGTCTCGGTAAGGTGCTCGGCCCCAAGGGCCTGATGCCGAACCCGAAGCTTGGCACCGTCACCCCCGATGTCGAGGGCGCCGTGAAGGCGGCCAAGGCCGGTCAGGTGCAGTTCCGCGTCGAAAAGGCGGGCATCATCCACGGTTCGCTGGGCAAGACCAGCTTCCCCGATGCCGAGCTGCGCAAGAACTTCGACGCGTTCACCGATGCAATCGCCAAGGCGAAGCCCTCGGGTTCCAAGGGCAAATATGTCCGCAAGGTCTCGCTCAGCAGCAGCATGGGCCCCGGCGTGAAGATCGATCTGGCCGACGTTCCCGGCGCATAAGCGCTGAACCGGTTTGAATTCGTGGAAGGGCCGGGCGGCGACGCCCGGCCCTTCTCATATCAGGCGTCTGCGGAATCCATCAGATAGGCCTTGTTCTTCAGCGCCTCGTCGTCGAGCGCGCGCACCAGAACCGCCGCCACGTCGCCCCGCGCCGCCTTGCCCTCGATATCGACGTCTTCACCCATGCGGATGTCCCGGCTGCCGTCTTCCTCCGTCAGCGTCACCGGGCGGACGATCGAATAGACAAGCCCCGATGCCTTCAGATGCTCGTCCGCCGCGTGCTTGGCCTGCAGATAATGGTACAGCTTGGAGTCCGGATCGGGGTTCTCCGCACCGCGCGAACTTAGCATCACGAAGCGTTTCACGTCCGCCTCCTTCGCGCGGTCGATCAAAGCGATCGCACCGTCGCGGTCCACCTTGTCGGTCATGTCCGGCCCGGTGCTGCCGCCCGATCCCGCCGCGAAGATCACGGCGTCCATGCCATTGCACACATCGTCGGCCAGATTGGTGAGGTCGCCGCTGCGCGTCTCGCAGCCATCGGCAAGGACGGAGGTGTCGGAGCTGTCGCGCACCAGCGCAACCGGCTGATGTCCGGCATCGAGAAGCTGGCGGACGAGGCGCCGGCCGGTGAGGCCGGTGGCGCCGGCGATAAGAATTTTCATGGGCGGTAATCCTGTCATGTGGGGGAATGTCACTGAGGACGCGTGGAAGGCTGCTCTGTTCCCTCTTCCGCTGCGAGCGCCTGATCAGCGGAACCGGGTAATGGGGCCTTGCACCCTCGCGCCGCCTGCCTAAGGACGTCCCCACCGTGACATTGCCCGATTTCTATCAGCAGGATCTCGATCGCCTGACGAAGGCCGATCGCCTTCGCACGCTGGCGCTGCCATCGGGGCACGACTTCGCGTCGAACGATTATCTCGCGCTTGCCGGATCGGAAGCGCTGCGCGGCGCCGCGATCGCCGCGCTGGAGCGGGGCGTGCCGCTGGGTTCGGGCGGATCGCGGCTCTTGCGCGGCAACGGGACGGAGCATGAGGCACTGGAAAGCGAAGCTGCCCGGTTGTTCGGTGCGGGATCGGCGCTCTACGTTTCCTCCGGCTTCACGGCCAATAGCCTGCTCTTCGCCACCTTGCCGCAAAGCCAGGATCTTATCCTCTACGATGCGCTTGTCCATGCGAGCGCGCATGAAGGCATACGCCTGTCTCGCGCCCCTACCCGTCCCTTCGCGCATAATGACGTGACCGCCGCCGCCGACGCGATTGCGCAGTGGCGGAAGGAAGGCGGGCGCGGCACCGTCTGGATTGCGTTCGAAACGCTCTACAGCATGGATGGCGATGTCGCGCCGGTAGCCGACTTCGCTGCGCTTGCAGAGCGCGAAGGTGTGATGCTGCTGATCGACGAGGCCCATGCCATCGGCGTCTGCGGTCCGCGCGGACGCGGACTGGCGGTGGAGCTGCAAGGGCGCGAGAACACGATCACGCTGGCGACGTGCGGAAAGGCCCTGGGATGCGAGGGCGCGCTGATCCTGGGACCCGCCGTCGTTCGCGAATTTCTCATCAACCGCGGCCGCAGCTTTATCTTCTCCACCGCGCCCTCCCCGCTGATGGCAGCCGTCGTGCGTGCAGCGCTTGGCGTGATCGGCAATGAGGATGGCCGACGCGCAACGCTTCAAGGCCTGATCCGCTGCGCCGCCGAAGCCTTTGCACCGCTCGGCATCACTGCCAGCGGATCGCACATTCAGCCGATCATACTAGGCGAGGATGCGCGCGCGATGGGGATCGCCGCCGCCTTGCAGGCGCGCGGCTTCGATATTCGCGGCATTCGCCCGCCCACCGTGCCCGCCGGAACGGCGCGACTGCGTGTCTCGGTCACGCTCAATAGCGACGAAGCGGCGATCCGCGCGCTCGCCGATGCTTTGAAGGAGCTTCTATGAACCGCACGATCGTCGTCACCGGCACCGATACCGACATCGGCAAGACCGTCTTCGCCGCGGCCCTCGCCGCTGCGCTGGGGGCGCATTACTGGAAGCCGGTGCAGGCGGGCCTCGACGACGGCAGCGACAGCGGCCATGTTGCCGCCCTCGGCGTGTCGGAAGACAAGATCCTGCCCGAGGCTTACCGCCTCACCACGCCCTGCTCGCCGCACCGCGCGGCCGAGATCGACGGCGTGACGATCGATCCGGCACAGCTCGAATTGCCGGATATCGCCTGGCCGCTGGTGGTCGAGGGCGCAGGCGGCGCGCTGGTGCCGGTGACGCGCGATCTGCTCTACGCCGATCTCTTCGCACGTTGGGGAGCCCCCACCATCATCGTCGCGCGCACAGCGCTCGGCACGATCAATCATAGCCTGCTGACCATCGAGGCCCTACGCGCCCGAAAGGTGCCAATCCTCGGCATCGCCTTCATCGGCGAACCGGAACCGGACAGCGAGGATACCATCTGCGCGATCGGCGATGTGCCGCGGCTGGGGCGCCTGCCGATGCTCGATCCGCTCACGCATGAGACCCTTGCCGCCGCCTTTGCGAATGCGTTCGATCTGGAACAGTTCGCGTGACCAGCTCCTCCATCTGGCACCCGTTCACGCAGCATGGGCTGGGCGAGCCGATCCCGCACGTTGCCTCTGCAAAAGGCGCGGTGTTGCATCTGGAGGACGGCGCTGAGGTGATCGACGCGATCTCCTCATGGTGGGTGACGACACACGGCCATGCCAACCCGCGCATCGCCGCCGCCATCGCCGATCAGGCCGCGCGGCTGGACCAGATCATTTTCGCAGGCTGGACGCACGAGCCTGCCGAGACGCTGGCAGCGGGTTTGCGCGCCATCATGCCGGACATCCTGACGCGCGTGTTCTTCTCCGACTCGGGCTCCACCAGCGTCGAAGTCGCGCTGAAAATGGCGCTCGGCTACTGGCTGCATCGCGGTGAGGAGCGGCACCGCATCGTCGTGATGGACCATGGCTATCATGGCGATACGATCGGGACGATGTCGGTCGGCGCGCGCGGGGCATTCAACCGCGCCTATCAGCCGCTGCTGTTCGACGTCACCTCCATCCCCTTTCCCGCCACGGGCGCGGAGCAGGCGGCGCTGGACGCGCTCGATGCCGCCTGCCGTGAAGGGGCTGCCGCTTTCATCGCCGAGCCGCTGCTGCTGGGCGCGGGCGGCATGCTGACATACGGTGCGGATACCCTGGCCGAGATGGCACGCATCTGTGCACGGCACGGCACGCTGTTCATCGCCGATGAAGTGATGACCGGCTGGGGCCGCACCGGCACCCTGCTCGCGTGCGAACAAGCCGGGGTTGTTCCCGACATCCTCTGCATTTCCAAGGGGCTGACCGGCGGCGCGATCCCGCTGGCGGTGACGATGGCGAGCGAGCCGATCTACGAGGCGCATTTCAGCCAGGATCGCGGGCGCATGTTTTTTCACTCGTCGAGCTACACCGCCAATCCGATCGCCTGCGCCGCGGCCAATGCCAATCTCGCGATCTGGCGCGAAGAGCCGGTGCGCGAACGGATCGCTACCTTGTCCCAGCGGCAGACGGAGCGGCTGGCCACGCTCGCCCGGCATCCCGCGGTGCGCAATCCCCGCCAACTTGGCACGATCACCGCAGTCGATGTCGGCGCGGCAGAGGGTTATCTGTCAGACCTTGCGCCCAGGATGCTGGCAATGTTCCGCGAGCGCGGCGTGCTGCTGCGCCCGCTGGGCAACACCGTCTATGTAATGCCGCCATATTGCATTAGCGAGGAGCAGCTCGATGCTGTCTACATTGCAATCAACGAAGTGATCGACCGTGTCGCCGGGTGACGACGCGATCGCGGATTCGCTGGGTTTCCTTCAGCTTTGGACGATCATGCCGCCGTTCGGGTGGAGCACCTGGCCGCTCATATAGCTGGCATCCTCGCAAGCCAGGAACAGGAAGCTCGGCGCCACCTCATTGGGTTGGCCGGGACGCCCCATCGGCGTGTCCTCACCGAAATCGTCCATCTCTTCCGGCGGCTGACCGCCATAAGGGTTGAGCGGCGTCCAGATCGGACCGGGCGCAACGGCGTTCACACGAATACCGCGGTCCATCACATTCTGGCTCAGCGAGCGCGTGAAAGCGGTGATGGCCCCCTTAGTGGAGCTGTAATCGAGCAGGATGGGCTGGCCCTGATACATGGTGACGCTGGTGCAGTTCACGATCGCCGCGCCGTTCTTCATATGCGGCAGCGCGGCCTGCGTCAGGAAGAACATGGAAAAGATGTTGGACTGGAAGGTGCGACGCAGCTGCTCTTCCGTAATATCCTCCAGATCGTAATCGGGATGCTGTTCGCCTGCGATGTTGATCAGCAGATCGAGCTTGCCGAACTCGTCCATCGTCTGCTTGACCACGTCGCGTGCGAAATCGCTGTCGCCAAGGTCTCCTCGCAGAAGGAGCGCCTTGCGTCCTTCTTCTTCGACGATTTGCTTGCTGCGGCGCGCGTCCTCGCTTTCCTCTTCGGCGTAATAGACGATCGCAATATCGGCACCTTCGCGCGCGAACAATGCGGCAACCGCGCGGCCGATGCCGCTGTCCGCGCCGGTAACGATCGCGGTCTTGCCTTTGAGTCGGTCCGACCCGTTGTAACGCGGGCGCCAGTCCGGCTTTTCGTCCATATCCGCTTCGGAGCCGGGCATCCGGGGCTCTTCGTCGATGGGATCAATGAAATGCTGCTTAGCGCTCATAGGGGCGGCCCTTTCGTTGGGGGATTCCTTTGGGGGGTCGCACCGGCAACGCCCACGGTCCTGACCGGTTCGAACAGACCGCGCCTTTTTCCGTTTAACAAAGGTTCGGTTGGCTGGCTCCTCCCGAAGCGCGCTGCTTGACTTTCCCGCGCCGAACGCTAATTACCCGCACCGACTGATCGGCTGTGCCGGTCGCTCACCGTCCGAGACAGCCGGTGCTCCCGATTTGGGGGGCTTAATTTCCAGCCTAGACGGGGACAGTTGAAATTTGGGTGCGGCAATGCCGCCCCTGCCATCGCATCCGTTCTTCGCAGCGGCGCGTGGCTCACCTTTTCCCCACGGACATATCGTAACGAGCCGGGCGGCCTGCTGCCCTGTTCGATTTTCGCGTGTGGAGAACCGGTTCAGACCGGCTCTTCATGGACAAGGAGAAAAGCATGAACCGTGCTGAAAAGACCGAGTCGGTTGAATCGCTGAACGCCACGTTCAACGATGCTGCCGTGGTCGTCGTCACGCGCAATCTGGGCCTTACGGTGGCAGCGTCCACCGAACTGCGCTCGCAGATGCGTGAAGCCGGCGCCAGCTACAAGGTCGCCAAGAACCGCCTTGCCCGTATCGCCCTCGACGGAACGTCCTACGGCCAGCTCAGCGACATGCTGACCGGCCCTACGGCGCTCGCCACATCGACCGATCCGGTTGCCGCCGCCAAGGTTGCGATCGAGTTCGCCAAGACCAACGACAAGCTTGAAATTGTCGGCGGTGCGATGGGTGAGACCCTGCTCGATGCGGACGGCATCAAGGCGCTGGCGTCCATGCCCTCGCTCGATGAACTGCGTGGAACGATCGTCGGCCTCATCCAGGCTCCGGCAACCAAGATCGCCCGCGTCGTCGCCGAGCCGGCGGCCAAGCTGGCCCGCGTCTTTAACGCCTATGGCGAAAAAGAAGCCGCTTGAGACTCACTTCAAACCAAGGCCGGCTGCCCTCCTGGCAGCGGCGTAGATAGATTAGAAAAACGGAGCGTATTGAACATGGCAGACATCGAAAAGCTCGTCGAACAGCTGAGCGAACTCACCGTCCTGGAAGCCGCAGAGCTTTCCAAGGCACTCGAAGAAAAGTGGGGCGTTTCCGCAGCCGCCGCCGTGGCCGTAGCCGGCCCGGCCGCTGGTGGTGGCGATGCCGCCGCTGCTGAAGAGCAGACCGAGTTCGACGTGATCCTCACCGGCGACGGTGGCAAGAAGATCCAGGTCATCAAGGAAGTCCGCGCCATCACCGGCCTGGGCCTCACCGATGCCAAGGCTCTCGTCGAAGGCGCGCCGAAGGCCGTCAAGGAAGGCGTGAACAAGGCGGAAGCCGAAGAGATCAAGAGCAAGATCGAAGCAGCCGGCGGCACCGTCGAGCTGAAGTAATCGGCTCCGGCTCTCAAGCCGGATCGAGAATAATGAGGGCGGTCTCCCCGGTGGAGGCCGCCCTTTTTATTGGTCCGGCAGTTGGCGGCGCCTGACACTAAAAGGTGCAAGTCACAGACGTAAAAAAGGCGGCTCCCGCAGGGCCGCCCATTGAAACTAAATGTATGCGCAGCTCAGGCGAGCGGCACCGGAATGGAATAAGCCGGCTTTTCCTTCTGCGCGACTTCGCTCTTCTCTGAGCAGCCGCCCAGAGCAAGCGAAAGTGCTGCAAATCCAAGCAATGCGAATCTGGTCATTCACTCCTCCGTGCGCGGTCTGTACCATAAGCGTACAACAGTGGCAATGTTGCGTCGAACCGAACGTCAGGACCGGCAAGCCGGATTGACAGCGTACGCCCCCGCGCATCATCTCACCGCTCCTACGGACAAGGGCTTTCATGAACGATAACGCCGATCTCGCCGCGCTGGTGCGCACTATTCCGGATCATCCCAAGCCCGGCATCCTGTTTCGCGATATCTCCACCCTGTTGCTGGATGGCGACGGTTTTAGGCAGACGATCGACCGGCTGGCCGCGCTCGTCTACGGGGAAGAATATGATCTGATCGCAGGCCTGGAAGCGCGCGGGTTCATCATCGCCTCCGCGCTCTCCTACGTCCTGGGCCTGGGCAAGATCATGCTGCGCAAGCCTGGCAAATTGCCGGGCGAACGGGTGGGGATCGACTATATGCTGGAATATGGCACCGACCGGATCGAGATGCATGCCGACGCGGTAGCGTCCGGCCAGCGCGTGCTGCTGGTGGATGACCTGATTGCGACCGGCGGAACCGCCCTCGCCGCGGTCGATCTGCTTCGCGGTGCCGGCGCAGTGGTGGAGACGGCGCTGTTCGTGATCGACCTGCCCGATCTGGGCGGGGCTGCGCGCCTGCGCGGGGCCGGGATCGACGAGCGGCACCTGATCGCGTTCGCAGGGGAATAATCCCGCCCCTTTCACGCGGAGGGCAAGGCCGGACGTCAGCGCCGTATGAACCAATCGCGCGCCCGCCCATTGGTGGGCGTATGAAACGTTACTCTCCCGATACAACCACGCCCGACGGGGCCGACTGGCAGGTCCAGACCGGCGAAGGCCCCATCATCGCCACCGCGATCCATTCCGGACATCGCATCCGCGAAGAACTGAAGCCCTATCTCGCCATCGAGGACAAGGGCCGCCTTCGCGAGGAAGATCCCCTCACCGACTATTTTCTGACGGTGGCGGACACCAGCGTGCGGGCCAATGTCTCGCGCTTCGAATGCGATCTCAATCGCCCGCGCGACATCTGCATCACGCGCGATCGAGCCAAGACCTGGGATCTGCGCATCTGGGACGACGCGCTGCCCGACGAACTGATGGAGAAGAGCCGCGAGATCCACGATCGCTTCTACCGCGCGATGCGGCGGCTCTGCGATGATCGGATCAAGGAACATGGCCGCATCCTGCTGCTCGACATCCACAGCTACAACTTCAAGCGCAACGGACCGGACGGCGAGCCCGCCCCGGCCGACAAGAACCCGGACATCGACATCGGCGCAACCACATTGGACAAGGATGTCTATGGCAGCTTGCTGAACCAGTTCGCCGAAACGCTGCGCAGCGTGCCGGTGAACGGCAGTGCCCCTTCGGTCGGCGTCAACGTCCGGTGGGAAGACGGCGGCAACTTCCCCGAATGGCTGCACAGCATTTACGGGCCCGACGCGTGCATCATGACGCTGGAGTATAAAAAGATTTTCATGGACGAGTGGAGCGAGGAGGCGGACATCTTTGCGCTTCAGCATCTTCGCCAAGGCTTGTTGTTGGCCGTCGAAGGCGCCCGCAAAGCACTCAACGACATGGGAAAGACCGGCCGATGAGCGATACGCAGAGCGCCATCGATCTCCATCCGCAGACGCTGCGGATCGATGAACATCTCGAGAAGCTGGAAGACGAGATCGATTGGCTCGGGCGTCTGACCCCAACCAATATCGACGAGATCTGGAACGGCTTCAAGGATAGCGGTTTCAAGAAGGCGCCTGCCTTCGAATATGATCCGCTGCCCGACAATCTTACCGAGATGCGGCGCGATCTGCTGTCGTTGCATTTCCATGATTTCGACAGCCCCATGTTCGAGGCGCTGCTGATCGAGAAACAGCGTGAGCTGGACCGGCAACTCGAACTGGTGCGCTTTCGCGACAAGCCGGGTTTCGTGCTCACGAGCCTCGATCTGTTCGGCAATGTCTCCGAAAGTCTGCTCGCCGCTGCCCGCACGATCCGCGACGAAGTACCTGTGATCGACGCAGGCCCCCGCGATGCCGATGCCGACGCCGTGCTCGCGTGCGGCGCAGAGGAGATGGCGGCTTACCGGGAACGTAGTCCGCAGTTCCGGCAGAAGGTGGTGAAAAACCCCAACCGCGGCACGCAGCTCGTCACGATCCAGGGCGATCTGCACGTCGCCTGCGATTACGAGATCGAGCGCGCGCGGATCATTCCGCTGCTCGCCCATGAGATCGGCACCCACAGCGTCACGCGCCACAATGGCCGCCTGCAACCTCTCCGCGTGCTGGAATGCGGCCTGGCCGACTATGATCGGATGCAGGAAGGGCTTGCCGTCCTTGCCGAGTATCTGTGCGGATATCTGCCCGCCGCGCGGCTGCGTGTGCTCGCGGCACGCGTCGAGGCGGCGCACATGGCTGTGCTCGATTGCGAAATGCCCGAAATTTTCGCGACGCTTTATGAGGATTACAAGCTCGACGAGCATAGCGCCTTCCACACCGCGTTGCGCGCCAAGCGCGGCGGCGGCCTGACCAAGGACGCGGTTTATCTGCGCGGGATTATGGAAATTCTCGACTATCTCGCCGGTGGCGGGGATTTCGAAATTCTGTTTGTTGGCAAGTTCGCGCTGAAGCAGCTCCACACGCTGGAGCGGTTGATCGACGAGGGGCTGCTTCTGAAGCCCGATCTGCTCCCGCGCTATCTAGACGATCTCGACGCCATGAAACGCCTCGATCGTGTTCGCACGCTCGATATCACGCAGCTATATCAAGAGAGTTCCGAGTCATGAAAATCGCGTTTGCCGTCAACAAGGTCGAAACCGAAAAAGACAATTACACCACCATCCGGCTTGCGCGAAAAGCCAGCGCGCTGGGCCATGAGGTGGCGCTGATCGGGCTGGGCGACTTCATCTACGATGCAGAGGGATCGATCTGCGCGATGGCGACGGTGGGTCAGCAGAAGAAGTTTAAGAACGACACCAATTATCTGAAGCACCTCCACGATCCGGAGAACGGTAAACAGCGCATCTGCGTGGAGGACTATGATGTCCTCATGCTGCGTTCCGACCCTGTAGAAGAACTGGGCGAACGCGATTGGGCGCCGCCGGCCGGGCTGTTGTTCGCACAGGTTGCCGCCAGCCATGGCGTGATCGTTCTGAACGATCCGGAAAATCTGACGGACGCGGTCAATAAGAC
>JBELIU010000081.1:0-11077 GCA_042090735.1 Novosphingopyxis sp.
ATGGATCGGACGAGCGGTAGTATTTCTTCAACCGAGGGATTGGGATGCTCGGCTATCCACTGCCGCAGCGTGGTGCCTTCGACATACTCGGCGACGAAATAGAGGAAGCGGCTGTCCTCGCCCGGCAATATCTGCATGACCTGCCGGTTGCGGACGTGCCGACCGACCCATTGTTCGAGCGCGAAGCCTTCCAGATACCGTAAGTCGCCGGCAAAATTGGCCGATGGCGCCTTGAGGACGAAGCGACCTTCCCGGTCGGGCCGCTCTACCAGATAGACGTGGCTGCGCGTCGAGGCGTGCAGGACTTCCACCACCCGCCAGGCGTCCAGCCGGTTTCCGACCTGCATGGCCGGCGGGATTGCCCTGCGTGTCAGGCGGCCATGCGCTTCCGAAAGAGTCTCGGACGGCAGCGCCTCTGCCAGAACCATGAGGCAGGAAACATTGTCCGTGCTTCCCGCCGCCAGCGCAGCATCGCAAAGCGCGCGCGATGCCTCTTCGAGATCGGCGCGACTGGTAGGTGCGGCGTCTCCGACAATCGCTGTCATCTGCGCTGCCGTCAGCGAGCCGTGGACGCCATCACTCGTCAGCAGGAACAGATCGCCGTCGCGCGCAGGCTCCTGCCGATAATCGACCTTGATGTCTGCATCGATGCCCAAGGCGCGGGTCAGTACCTCCGCCTGTCCGAGGTAGGGCGCACTATGATCCTGAGTCAGCAACTCCAGCCGTCCGCCGCGCAGGCGATAACAGCGCGTGTCTCCGACATGCACGATATGCGCCGTGGTGGAGCGCAAGATCAAGGCGGTGAACGTGGTTGCGAAGCCCTCGTTATCAGCGATCCCGCTGCGGTTCTGCGAATGAAACCAGCTGTTGAGCGAACCGAGTAGGCGCGACGTGCAGTTCTGCACCGTCCAGCTCTCCGGCGCATCATAGAAATCGCGGGTGAATTGCAGGACCGCGAGCTGCGCAGCGCGATCGGCGTTGCACGCGCTCGACAGACCATCGGCGATGCAGGCAACCACGCCGCGCAGGTGCAGCTCATAGGTATCAACAGGCACCTTGCCGACGATGGCATCATCGTTGCGCGCTTTCCGCCCGGCAGCGCTGTGCCCTCCCATCGCGGCCTTTAGTACATTGGAGGGGAGCTGTTCCTGCACGGTTACCTTATCGGTTGCTGGCAAAAACCCACTCCCCTCGCATACGCATCGCTCAGGCCGTTTGCGGCGTGCCCGCTACGCGCCCGACCTGAATCATCGTGACGCTACCGTCCTCGCCGACCTCGGCAATTTCGCCCGTCGGCTCTTCAAGCAGCAGCAAGGCAACGAAGCCGATTACGGCCGTCCCGGCAATCACCATGAAGAAGGTGGAGGCATCGACCACCGAATATACGATCAGGTAGATCACCGCGCCAACATTGCCATAAGCGCCGGTCATCCCGGCAATCTGCCCGGTCAGCGACCGCTTGATCAGCGGAACCACGGCGAACACCGCGCCTTCGCCCGCCTGGACGAAGAAGGAGCAGACCATCGCCGCGACCACCGCCAGCCACACCGGCCAGCTGGAATCGACGATCCCCATCAGCGCATACCCTACAGCCAGCCCGCCGGTCAGGATCAGCAGAACGGATTTACGCCCGAACCGGTCGGACAGCAGACCGCCGCCGGGGCGCGACATCAGGTTCATGAAGGCATAGGCCGAGGCGACCATGCCCGCGACCACCGCCGACAGGCCGAAAGTGTCAGCAAAGAACAGCGGCAGCATGGAAACCACCGCCAGCTCCGATCCGAACGTGGCGAAATAGAGGATGTTCAGGATCGCCACCTGCTTGAATTTGTAGCGTTGAAACTCCGGCACCTCACTGGTGAAGACGCTGCGATTGGCACGCACGGCCAGCATCGCGTCATAGGCATAAAGCACCACCAGCCCGGCATAGACGGCCAGTGCGGTGCTTTCGGTGAAAATATCGACATTCGTCAGCCGCCAGGCGAGAGCACCCAGTGCGAGATAAAGCGGCACCTTCATTACAAGCAGCAGCCACAGATCGCCCTTGGAGGTGACTTCCATCGCTGTCGCGTTGCGTGGCTTGAAGTACTTGGAACCTTCGGGCACGTCGCGAGCGCTGGCGTAGTAGAGGAAGCCATAGAACAGCGACATCGCGCCCGTCAGCCCGATCGCCCAGCGCCAGCCATCGTCGCCGCCGAACCACAGCGCGATCGTCGGCAGGGTGAAAGCCGCCGCAGCGGAGCCGAAATTGCCCCAGCCTCCATAGATGCCTTCAGCCGTGCCCAGCTCATTGGCGGGAAACCATTCGGACACCATGCGGATGCCGATCACGAAACCCGCTCCGATGAAACCGAGCGCAAATCGCGCGATCGCGAGCTGGACGAAGCTTTCCGCCATCGCAAAGGCAAAACAGGGTATCGATGCTCCGATCAGCAGCGCCGAATAAACCCGCCGGGGGCCGTACTGATCGGTCAGCATGCCGATCACGATGCGCGCTGGAATGGTCAGCGCGACATTCAGGATTAGCAGCGTGGTAACCTGATCCTTGGTCAGGCCGAGCGTTTCCTTGATCGATTGCAGCATCGGAGCGAGGTTGAACCAGACTACGAAGGTCAGGAAAAACGCGAACCAGGTCAGATGCAAAGTTCGCATCTTCCCGTTGAAAGATAACAGATTAAACGAATTAGACATTTTTCACCCCTCCGGAGTCAGAACGAGATTTCGGCTTGCAGCCAGAATTTTTCGGTATCGATGGCGAAGCTGTTCGCGTCGTAATTGGCATACCTCGCCAGCAGCGAGACCGGCCCGGTCTTGAAGCCCAGCGACGCGTCCCATTCGGAACCGAGATTCAGGCTGCCGAAATCGCTGTCGAACTGGTGGTAGGTGATGTTGGCGTTGAGCCCGGGCGGAAGTCCGACGCCGCCGAAATTGCGACCCACCGTCACATAATAATCGCGCACGCCGAAAGCCGGTGTTGTCAGGAAGATGTCCGCCCAGCCATTGAACGCGTAGAGCGTGGCCAAGGGCGTCTGAAATGCCTCGATACCGCCATCGCTGCCCAGCTCCTCATACCCCGCCGTAACTCCGAACCCGGCCACCTTCGCGTTCAGGTTCACACTGTAATAGGGCGCGGCATAGTCCACCGGATTGTCGCCATAGTCGGACTGGGTCGCGACGCTCGCGTCCGCTTTCAATGGGAGCAGACCAAGCAGGTTCAGATCGGCTTCGACGCGAACTCCGTAGGTCTGGCTCGAGAATGCAACGCGCTCGTAATAGTCGATCAGATAGGCGAATGCCTTCGCTTCCACGCCCGTGCCTCGGATCCCGCCATTCAGGAAAACGAAGTCGCCGTCGAAGTGCGTGTTCGGGCTGTCGACGCCGAAAATCGTTCGCTGGCTGATCGCGTAAGTCGCATCGAGCAGCACCGGACCGATTTTCGCCTGACCACGGACGGCATCGAACGTTTGCTCGTTCTGTCGCCAGCCGACATTTCCGACGAAACGCGCATTGTCCAGAATGATACGCTGGCGACCGACCGTTACACCATTGTCGTCGCGCATGACGGCGAGCTGAAGCCGGTTGAGCTCGAAATTCTCCGGGTCGGCGATCACCGAATATGGTTCGATGCCGTTCGATGGCAGCGTGTCGTTGTAATCGTTCACCAGGGCCAGCGTGCCTTCCGTTTCCGCAAGAATGGAAAAGACATAGGCTTTGATTTCCATGCCCGCGCGCAGACGGGCAGTCAGCGCCTGCGCATTCTCCAGCGAATTGTCCTGATCGACGGTCTCATAGCGCAACCGAGCGGAAAGGATGGGATCGATCGTGATCCCGTTCACCACCTCGACGGGTGCGAATGGCGCGTCTTGCGCCAGAGCGGAACTCGCGGACGACCCAACGGCTATCCCGAGCAGGGTTACCCCAATTCTATACATCGAACTGCCTCCCGATTGCCCGGCCCTCAGACAGCCCCTCCCGTCACTCCTTCGGGTTTTGATATCCCGCGCGCATACAAAAAAACCGCCACGACCATGATCGGTCGAAGCGGCGCCATTGCCACGCATGTTAGAAGCGTTCGCCCCGGCATTTTCGTGAAACCATCCTTGGGAACACGCCGGAACGAAACTTTCTATATGCGATTTGAATGCGCGATGCAATATCCGGTATCGAATATGGCAAACGCGAGAAGTTTCATTCGCTTCACCCGTTGATCATGCAAAGCGTTATCGCTGGCTTGCCACATAATCTTCGACCTCATCGGGATCGAAAATACGGCCATCGAAAAAGCGATTGGGGCTCAAGGTCATCCGGCCTTGTTCGGACCCTACGGCCAGCGGAACGTCGAGGCTGCCCTCGACCTTCGAACTCGCGTTGGGCAGCAGGTCTCCTGTTCCACGCAAGGCCTGACGATAGACGTCCGGGCGGAACACGCGCCCGGCGCACTCCGCCTCCGCATCGTTATAGGGTTTGGCCTCCCAGAGAATAAGCTGGGAATACAGCCATTTCGCCTGGCTGATCCAGGGAAAGTTCGCCGCTTCATGGTACTGGAACATGAAATCCGGATACGGACTGGCCGGCGCCCCGGCCTTCAATACAATATGATCCGCAATGGCGCGACCGATCACGTCTGCCGATCCGTCGAGATATTCCTTGCGCGCGAGAATCGCGGCGGCGCGGTCTTGGTTCGCCTGATCGACAAACCATTTGCCCGCCTGCCGCATGGCGCGGATCAGCCCTTCCACCGCCCCCTGCCGTTCTTCGAGGCGAGTCTGCTTGATTGCTAGAACCTTTTCCACGCCCCGCCGCCAGATTTGTGCGGTGGCCAGCACGATCCGGCCCGCCCCCCGGTCGACGGCCACCGAATTCCACGGTTCGCCGACACAGCAGCCGTCGATCTCTCCCGATGCCAAAGCATCAGCACTGAACGGCGGAGCGACGGTAACGATCTCGATATCGGTATCCGGGCGCATTCCGCAGGAAGCCAGCCAGTAACGCAGCATGTAATTATGCGAGGAATAGCGATGGACCACGCCGAACCGCAACTTCCGGCCGGTCGCCGCCACCTTGCGCGCCTGCTTCGCCAGGGCTGCACCGACGAGCGCAGGATCGCCGAGGATCGGTTCCGGACAGACCGCGTCAGCCAGCTCCGTGCGCAAGGTGATGGCATTGCCGTTGAGGCCAAGCACGAAAGGCGCGGCAATCGGCTGCGCCGGTCGCCCGAGGCCCAGCGTCGTGGCGATCGCAAGAGGTGCGAGCAGATGTGCAGCATCGGTATGGCCGTAGAGCAGCCGATCGAGGACGGTGGCCCAGCTGACGTCTCGCGTAAGTTCGAGGGTCAGCCCCTCCTCTTCCGCGAAGCCCAGTTCCCGCGCCAGAATGGGCAGGCAGGCATCAACCAACGGCAGAAACCCAATCGTGAAACGTTCGCTCATCGATTCCCCTTCATCGGCTTACGTGCCGTCACTACGGCCTCCGCGATGGCCGCGATCCGTTTGTTGGAGTCCATCGCCTTGCGCCGCAATTCGGCATAGGCTTCGGGTTCGGACCAACCCCGCTCGGCCATCAGAATGCGCTTGGCTTGGTCGATCTGGTCGCGCTCGTGCAATCGCCCGCGCGCCTCGGCCAGATCATCCTCCAACCGGGCGAAGGCCTGGAAGCGCTTGATGGCCAGATCCAGCACCGGGCGGATACGCGGCGCGGACAAGCCGTCGACGACATAGGCGGAGACGCCTGCATCGATCGAGGCGGAGATCGCCGTATCATCGCTTTCGTCCACAAATATGGCGATCGGCCGAGCCAAGGCCCGACTCACGGCGAAATATTCCTCCAGCACGTCGCGCGCGGGGTTGCCCAGATCCATGAGGACAATGTCCGGCTCGATTTCAGCGATGCGAGATAGCAAGGCCTCACGCTCGGAAAACACGAAAATTTCCGATCCCTCGAAGGCGCGCAACCCCTCCTCGATTATCGTAGCCCGCGCCCGGCTTTCATCGATGACAGCAATACGCATCGTCCATTTGTGCAGTGCACCATCGATAAACGCAAGCTGAAGCGCAATAAGAGCGATGGCTCGGAGCACGGGTAAGATTTATATGGCATATTTTCCGCCGAAGGCTGACTCTCATATTGCGTAAAGCAGTGACCGCTCGAAAAGGCGTCGCAATGGCAGCTTAGCCGAAGTTCCAGCCACAACCGGACAGACCGGCCCAAAAGCTGTGCTAGCCGCCTTTGTTCACGTCATCTCCCTGATCACCATATACCCACTCGCTAAAGATAGGCGCGAGGCTACGGCCGCTGGCCGCTTCCATCGCGTTCTGAAGATCTTGGCTCGTCACCGTTCCGTCTGCGTGGCAGCGGGTGTAGGCGCGAATGCCGTTCCAAAAAGCATCGTCTCCGATCACCTCCCGCAAGGTTGCGAGGAACAGTGCGCCTTTGCTGTATTGCACCGCGCGGCGATAGCCGAGGGAGGGGTATTTCCCGTCCCAAGCGAGCGGCTTATCCCACCCGCGCTCGCGCAACTGCGCACGTCGGTCACGGTAGACGTCGAGCTCCTGCTGATAGGCCGCTTC
Source organism: Novosphingopyxis sp. (assembly GCA_042090735.1). Lineage (GTDB taxonomy): Bacteria > Pseudomonadota > Alphaproteobacteria > Sphingomonadales > Sphingomonadaceae > Novosphingopyxis. The sequence goes on from JBELIU010000081.1 coordinate 6,567, forward strand.
GCCCAACCGATGCTCTTCCCAGGCAGCCACCATAAAGGTGGCAAAGCCCTCGTTTAGCCAAAAATCGCGCCACGTTCGCGTGGTGACTGAATTGCCCCACCATTGATGCGCCAGTTCGTGCGCAATTACCCATGCCGAGGACGGATCCTCGCGTTCGCGAGCGAGCTCGTCCGTCCCGATTAGCGAGAAATCGGCGGTTTCCTGCGCCTCTCGATGCGGAACCAGCAATTGCGCGTAGGAGCGACCAGGCAGACCGATCCCGGCGCGATCAGCCAAGAATGCCACCATCGCCGGCGTTTGTGCGAACAGATCGGAAAGATCGGCAGGTTCGCCAGTAGCGTTCAAGTAATGTAGAATTCCTTGCGGCGTGGAAACCGTCTCTTCAGGATAATCGCCCGCAGCAAATGCAAAGAGATATGGGGAGAGCGGTCGCACGCTGCGATAACGGTGCATCGCTAGACCATCGAACGCGTCGAGCGAAGCGTATCGTTCGCCGACACCAAGCGAAGTCACACCTTTAGGGACGAACAAATCTAAATTGAAATCTGCCTTGTCTCCGGGCGCGTCCTGCAAACACACCATCCAATCGCAGGCGAAATAGCCAGCATGCATACCTGCCGGAGTGAGCGTGATGCCTCTTGCCGGAACGCCAGCGATATCGAAGGACAAAACCGCGCGATCACCCCGCCTCAGCGACTGCGGCAGCGTGAACAGGATACCGTCGTTGCCGGACTGAACGGGCACTGGCGCCCCGTCCAACTTCGCATCGGTGATACGAAGCGCGTTGGGCGAGAACGTGATTTCGCGGGAGGTGTTGCCAGTTACCTTGATGATGACTGTCTCGTGACCGGAGACCGCTCCACTGCGCAGGTCTGCTCGAAGCTTGAGATCGTAGCGTTCAACCTGGAAGCCACCGCCAGGCGCGGCGGCGACCGGCAACGCGCAAACGAACGCTGCGGTCAACCAGAGGCATCGGTGTCCCAAGCTACTAGTCTTCATGCCGATCCCCTCTTTCGGTAGAGGTCGGCATGGCTGGAGATACCGGTCGCTGACAACTTTGTTGCGGTGGTCCGTGGTCTTCCAGCGGCACGACCGGTGCCCGTTTCAGTCTCCGCTGCCGAAGGTCGAGACAGTCCGAAGCCGGACCATAAGCTGCCGGTCTGCGAAGCGCCCTGTTACCGGTCAATCGGAGAGGTCGGCGCGAGCTCCAAAATCTGTCGTTTGTTCGGACACACGCCGCTGAAAGTTGAGCGCCGCTTTCCACTCATGTGCGCATTGCGAACTGAAATTGTGAAACAGAGCGAACGGACTGCCCCCTCATGCGCGGTCGATGAGAATGGCCGGGCCGCTGGGGAGTTCGCGGCAACTGTCATAAACATTAGACCCTTGGTAGGAGCGGACCGTGCAACTCGACGGACTGATTCCCCTTGCGGATTTTACCCCGCCCTCGCTTCCGACCGAGGAGCGCTTCCATGCGCTGTGGACCCGGGCCAGGGCCATGTTGATCGCGCGGTCGAACCAGAATGTAATCGCAGGGGATCGACTGGAAACCCCCTCGTTGCGACGGCTGGACGAGGCTGCCCATCCTCCGGCCTGTGCCCCGCTGCTCGACGATCTCGACCGCGCGATGAGGCAGTGGTTGAGTAAGCCCGTTGCGCCCGGCATCGTACTGGCGGTGATCGTCCAGCCGACCGACCGGCACGACATTATCGGCAGTTGGGCAGCCGCCTCCGACTTTACCGTGGTCGAGCCGCCTAAAAGCAGGGCCGGGCCGCTCGATCTCGATCGGCTGCTGGCCATTCCCGGCGACGCTCCGATCGCCTTACCACAGATTGAGCGCTGGTTCTTAAGGACCCCGGAGGGACTGGAGCGAATGCGCCAGCTTCTTGCGTTTGTGTCGATGCGGCGAAGGGTGCTGATCGGTTGCAACAGTTACGCCTGGACCTTTTTTTCGAAGACGATCGGCCTCGATCTGATTGCGCCCGGCCCGTTCACCTTCCGGCCGTTCGACGGACCGGCGTTGCAGGAATGGCTGGTAGGCCTTGCCGAAGAAGAGATGAATGCGGGAATTGGCTTTCGGCTTGCCGACAGCGGCGGCTATCTGCTGCGCGACGGTGCTGAAAAGGAGACCCGGCATTTCTTCGATACCCTGGCGGGACGCAGCCGCGGCGCACCTTCGATCGCCTGGCACATGTGGCGCGACATGCTGCGGATCGACGATCTGGACGAACAGGTAGCAGGAGCGCAGGGAGAACATTCACGTGCCCGTGAAACCTTCTGGGTCGCTTCGCTGGAAGAACTCGTGCTGCCGGGTACCTATCCGCGCGAGCTGCTGTTCGCGTTGCATAGCCTGTGCCTGCACGGGTGCCTAAAAAAGGACGAGCTCCTGATGATGGTACCGGACCATAGCGTTTCCGCGATGATACCGGCGCTGCTCGGCAGCAAGTTCGTCCGGTTCGAGGATGGCGAACTGGCTGTGCGACCGGAAGCTTATCCGGCGGTGCGCAACGGTCTGCGGGCTAGCGGCTTTCCGCTCGGGACAGTTTAAATGACCCCCGCTTCACAAAAAGACGATGCGGTCAGGCTGCTGAACAATTTTCAGGACATCAGTTTTGCGAAGATCGCGCTGATCGTTCTTGTTACCTGGGCGGTCATCGTCGCCGCTCGGCGCCTGTTACCCTATCTTGCCGATCGTGGCCCAAGCCAGACGCGCCTGTGGTTATTGGGGGCGGTTCCGATCATCCGCCTCCTCGCAATGGTGGCGGCGGTGCTCTGGATCATCCCGCTGGTTTTCAACGTCACCTTTCAAAACTTCCTCGTGATCGCCGGAGCCGCAAGCGTGGCGATCGGCTTCGCCTTCAAAGACTATGTAAGCAGTCTGATCGCAGGGATCGTGGCGCTGATCGAGCGGCCATACCGGTCCGGCGACTGGGTCAAGGTGGGCGAAGATTACGGCGAAATTCGCCACATGGGCTTGCGCAGCATGACCATCCAGACCGCAGACGACAACGCTATCGTCGCGCCGCATTCGCAGCTTTGGACTGAAAACATCTCCAATTCGAACGATGGTGCACAGACGCTACAATGCGTGGCCGAGTTCTTCCTCGCGCCCGATCACGATGCTGCACGCATCCGTGCAGCTTTGGCGGATGTCGCGCTGACCAGCGCTTACCTTCACTATGACAGGCCGGTGGTGGTAGTATTGAGCGAACAGCCGTGGGGGACACATTACAAATTACGCGCCTACCCTTTTGATATGCGAGATCAATTTCTCTTCACCTCCGACCTGACAGTGCGCGGAAAGCAGCGCATAGCCGAAATAGGCGGCGTTCCGGCGGCAGCCGTGGTCGCATCGCAGTTTCCCTCGCAAGGGTAAGTGATAGCTTACCGACGAGGATGTAATAGAAAGATCCTCCTCAAATCGCGGCAGAAGTGCGGCGTTCAGCTACCAAACACCGCGTTCTCCATGAACTTGGTTCCTACGGATCACATTTGGCTTTAGGCTTTGCCAGGCAGCCGCCTGGTATCCGCCAGGTAACAGTGTCACATCAAAGATGATGCCGCAGTCGATTCCGCCCGTGCGCCGATCGGCCGCTTCTGCGCTGATATCGGTCTGACGGTAAACATGAGGGTGCTCGATGTGGGATGCGGGGACGGCGAATTAAGTCGGACGATAGCCGCTTTGGCGGGCCCTGAAGGCGAGGTTGTTGGCATCGATCCCTACTGGGGTCAGCCTACATGTAGGCTGAGTTCTTTCCGGGTCAGGCCGATACCGGCTAGCCCGTGGCGTCGAGAATAACGCGGACGGCTTCGGACGGTTGATCCCACATCGGAAAATGCCCGCTCTCTTCAAACCAATGCATTGTCGCGTCTGGAAAGGCGGCCTTTGCTCGGTTCGCCTGCCTGGGAAGACATAGTCGATCCTTCCTTCCCCAGCCGATGACGACAGGAGAATCGGTGTTTGCAACACCCTTTTGCATCGGGCCTCTAGCGAGATCATTCACCAATGAGATGAATGTGTTGGTCCGCGCAAATGAGCGCAATTCCTGCAACACCACGGCATGATCGAGTGCCCACGGTTTTGCGGAAAGCTGGAGCATGAGCGCCGTTCGTCCGGCCGCATTTCCCGTGAGAGCAGGGAGTGCCGGTTCCATCGCGCGCACGAGTGCGATCGAAGCTGTAATAGTAGTTTTGAAGAACGTGCGTTCCCACCCTTTCCAGAATCCGCCCGGATCCAGCGCGACCGTCGAGCCGGCGCGGCCGCGCCGAACCATCTCTAACACGAGCCGGCCGCCCAGCGAGCTTCCGACCATGTCGATCCCTGTAAAGTTTTCTGCCTCCAGCCATTTGTCGAGGCTGCGCGCCAGTCCGTCGAATGTGCCGCTGTCGGCCTCTGCAGGAGTTTGGCCGTGACCGGGCAGATCGACCAGGGTTAGTTCCCTGCTTTGAGCGAGAGTATCCGCTATCGTGTCCCAGGAACGAATGCTTCCGCCGAGACCATGGACAAGCAG
>JBELIU010000001.1:0-47337 GCA_042090735.1 Novosphingopyxis sp.
CGACGGAATGTCATCCTCGATCAGGCGATGCACCTGAAGCTCATCGGTCTTCAGCCGCGTCATGAACACCAGGCCGTATTTGTTGTCGATCGGCACTTCGCGCACTTGCGGATAGCCGGAACTGACCGGCTTCATCGCATCGACCCAGGCCTGATCCGTTTCCAGCAGCATCACGATGTCCGGATCGTGACGGCGGATGAGATCGAGCGTGCGGCCATATTCGCGGTTGTCCTGCAAGACGTTCAGCGAAAGGACGGTAAAGCATTGTTTGGCCGAAAGCTCGGCGCTCGCATTGATGAACTCCACCTCCGGTTTGGCGAGCAGTGTGTAGCGATGGATGCGATATCCCTGCCATAAGGTGATCGCGAGCAGCGCGCCCGCAATGATCCAGCGCCGCTTGCCCTTCAGCATGAGGCCGCTCACCAGAAACAGCAGCCCGGCGATGGTGAAGATCGCCAGACGCGGATAATCCCACAGCCTGATCCACCAGTCGTTGAAATTGGTGAAACTTGCGATGGTGACGAGAAGCAGGAAGATGGTCGCGAGGACCAAGAGGCCGAAGCCGATTTTGCGGAACATGCGGCGTCTCCGGGAACGCGAAGGGCAGGGTCGGCCCGAAAACACCGGGCCGGCCCCTCGTTACGCGGTCGACATACAAAGGCAACCCTCCCGGCTTGCCGGGGCGTCGTTGCAACGCTAATCGGCTGGCCCATGACCGATCACAGCGCAGCGCCCGCCATAACGCCCGAAATCGTTGCCGAACACGGCCTGAGCGAGGAGGAATATCAGCGTGTGCTGAACGCGCTCGGCCGCGAGCCCAATCTGGTGGAGCTCGGCATCTTTTCGGTGATGTGGTCCGAGCATTGCAGTTACAAAAGCTCCCGCCTGCACCTCAAGAAACTGCCGACCGAGGGGCCGCAGGTTATTTGCGGGCCGGGCGAGAATGCGGGTGTGATCGACATCGGTGACGGACAGGCGGCGATCTTCAAGATGGAGAGCCACAACCACCCCAGCTATATCGAGCCCTATCAGGGTGCGGCGACGGGCGTGGGCGGTATTCTGCGCGATGTCTTCACCATGGGGGCGCGCCCGGTGGCCAATATGAACGCGCTGCGCTTCGGTTCGCCCGATCACCCGAAGATGAAGCATCTTGTCAAAGGCGTGGTCGCCGGGATCGGCGGCTACGGCAATTGCGTGGGCGTTCCCACCGTAGGCGGCGAGACGAACTTTCACCGCGCTTATGACGGCAACATCCTGGTGAACGCGATGACCGTGGGCATCGCCGACCAGGACAAGATCTTCTATTCGGCGGCATCGGGCGTCGGCAACCCGATCGTCTATGTCGGTGCCAAGACCGGGCGCGACGGTATTCACGGCGCGACGATGGCCAGCACCGAGTTCGGCGAGGATAGCGAAGAGAAGCGCCCCACCGTTCAGGTCGGCGATCCGTTTACCGAGAAGCTGCTGATCGAGGCGTGTCTGGAGCTGATGGCAACCGACGCGATCGTTGCGATCCAGGACATGGGCGCGGCGGGCCTCACCAGCTCCAGCGTCGAGATGGCGTCGAACGGCGGGGTGGGCATCCGGCTCGACATGGACGCGGTACCCCAGCGCGAAGAGGGCATGACCGCGTATGAGATGATGCTGTCCGAAAGCCAGGAGCGCATGCTCATGGTGCTGAAGCCGGGCCGCGAGGCAGAAGCCGAAGCGATCTTCCATAAATGGGAGCTCGATTTCGCGGTGATCGGCGAAGTGACCGATACCGGCCGTATGGTGCTGGATCATGGCGGGCAAACCGTCTGCGATATCCCGCTCGACCCGCTTGCCGACGATGCGCCGCTTTACGATCGCCCGCACGAACCCACTCCCGCCCCAGCAGCGCTGGCCGACATCCCGGGCCGCGATGACATCGGTGCGGACCTTCTGACGCTTATGGGCTGCCCGGATCTGGCATCGCGGGCCTGGATCTGGCGCCAATATGATAGCCAGGTAGGCGGCGATACCGCGCAGCGATCGGGCGGGGACGCCGCGGTAGTGCGCGTTCATGGAACCAGCAAGGCGCTGGCGATCACCACCGATTGCACGCCGCGCTATTGCTTCGCCGATCCGGTGCAGGGTGGGCGGCAGGCGATTGCCGAAGCCTGGCGCAACATCTGCGCGGTGGGCGGCAAGCCGCTGGCGGTGACGAACTGCCTCAACTTCGGCAGCCCGCAAAACCCGCGCATCATGGGCCAGATCGTCGGCTGCCTGGAAGGCATGAGCGAAGCCTGCATCGCGCTCGACATGCCGATCGTGAGCGGCAATGTCAGCCTCTACAATGAAAGCAAGGCGACCGGCGGAGGTTCTGCCATTTTGCCGACGCCTGCCATCGGCGCGGTCGGCCTGCTCGACGATGTGACGCGCATGGCGACCATCGCATTCAAGGCGGAAGGCGAGACGCTGCTGCTCGTGGGTTATAGCGCAGGCCATGTCGGTCAGTCTCTCTGGCTGCGTGAATGCCATGGGCGCGAAGAAGGCCCGCCGCCGCCGATCGATCTGGAGGTCGAGCGTCGGCATGGAGACTTCGTGCGCGATCTGGTGCGCGACGGATTGGTGAGCGCGGTGCACGACGTCTCGGACGGCGGCGCGCTGGTTGCCATCACGGAGATGGCTCTGGCGGGCGATATCGGTGTGGAGATTACGCTGCCGGAGGTCGAAAACCCCGCAGCGGTCCTGTTCGGCGAGGATCAGGCGCGTTATCTGGTGACGGCGAAGGACGCCGATGCGGTGACTGCGCGCGCAGGCGAAGCAGGAGTCTTCATCGCGCCGGTCGGGCGTACCGGTGGTGATGCGGTGAAAGGTCCGCAGCTATCGGTCTCGCTGGCCGATCTGCGCGATGCGAACGACCGCTTCTTCCGGGAGTGGATGGAGAATTAAGCCAGCGCCGCGGGCTGCTTCGGCCCGGCGCGAAAGACTTTCGCCAAGGCGGCGCTATCAGGCGGCCTTGGCAAGCAGATCGTAGGGGGCGATCCCGCGCGCGCGAAGGCGCTGATGCGCCTCCCGATAGTAGACCGGCGGTGTGATGTTCAGCCGCTCGCGCGCCGCCTCCAGCGGTTCGGCCAGCAGATCGAGAATTGGTTGTTCGCTGATGCGCGGACAGGCGCGGCCCAGTTTGCGGGCCTCGTTAATCGCTTTCAGCACCGGCGCGTCGCTTTTGGTCTTTTTCTTTACATTCAGCCCGCCGGCATAGGCGATGAACAGGTTTGCGGGCGCCGGGTTCTGACCATAGGTGAACGCCAGCACGCACTGTTCGCCCAGCGCGTCACGTCCATAGCCGGTCAGCACGTGCAGAAGATCATGCGTGTCGCGGTTGCGATTGGCGTACCATTCCATCCAATCGCCATAACGGCGACCTCCGGTGAACCGGTCATATTCCGCCACCAGACCGGCAGCCGACAGCCCTTCGGTCTCCATAAAATCGCAATAAGCGTGCGCAACGCTGCCCTTGGGCATGGTGCGCAGCCGTTCATGATTGTCGAGAATGTCGGGGAGATAGGGCTCGCGTGTCATCACGGCGCGGCCCGCTTCGCTTTCCACGAAAGCTTGCGCTTCGCTGCGAAAGCTGCGGCGGGGCAGCGCTTCGAAGATGTGGAAGACCTGACTGGTATCTTCCTTGTCGGCGATCAGATTGCGGAAATGGCGCATCGCTTTGAACGGGCGGAAGCGCGGGCGAACGCGATCGGGGGCGAACATCGGGCGCGTCGCTTGTGAAAAAGCGTGATCCATCTCCATCCTTTCAGAATGGTCGGTACTGACATGTCTGTCAATAGCAAAAAGCATTCTCGCCTTGCAGCATGTGCGGTTAAAATCCGGAAATGACCGTTCTCGATCCTGCCCCTTATGTCGCACTGCCCGATTACGAGGACGAGGAACGCCTCGCAAAGGCACGCGCGGCTGCCGATCGATTGGCGAACCGGCGGACATGCCGGGACTTCGCGTCCGATCCGGTATCGCGCGCGGTGATCGAGCAGGCCATCCGTGCCGCGGGAACGGCGCCTTCCGGTGCGAACCACCAGCCCTGGCATTTCGCGGCCATTTCCAATCCTGACATCAAACGGCGTATCCGCATGGCGGCGGAGGAAGAGGAGCGTGCCTTCTATGCGGGCAAAGCGGGCGAAGAATGGCTCGAAGCATTGGCCCCGCTCGGCACCGATCCCGCCAAGCCCTTTCTGGAAACGGCACCTTGGCTGATCGCGGTGTTCGGACAGCGCAAGGGCGGGCCTGCGGCTGGGAATAGCAAGCAGAACTATTACGTGACGGAGAGTGTCGCCATTGCCTGCGGCTTTCTGCTCGCAACACTGCACGAGGCGGGGCTGGCGACGCTGACGCACACGCCCAATCCGATGAAGTTTCTCACCGATATCTGCGGACGGCCCGCGAGCGAAAAACCGATCATGCTGATCGTGACGGGGAAGCCTGCGCGCGACGCGGTCTATCCTGCGGCGGCGGCCCGCAAGAAGCCGCTGGACGCGATTGCCAGCTGGCTTTAGCGGACGGGGCAGGGGGCAAGGATGGACCAGTCAGACAACGTGCCGCGCGGCAGTGCGCTCGATACCCGCTGGATCGAGCTGGACGCGCTGCGCGGCTTCGCCGTCATGGGAATCCTGGCGATGAACATCATCGCCTTCGCTTTGCCAGAGGACGCCTACTTCCTGCCGCGAGTGCCCGGGACAGGACCGGCTACCTCCGCCGATATCGCGTCATGGATCGCCGCTTTTCTGCTGTTCGACGGCAAGATGCGCGGGCTTTTCTCGCTTCTGTTCGGCGCGAGCCTGTACCTGATTGCCGAGCGCGCGGAGGCTGCAGGCCAAGGCGCGGCGCGCGTCCATTTCAGCCGGATGTGGTGGCTCGGTGTGTTCGGTGCCGCGCACTTTTTCCTGATCTGGTGGGGCGATATCCTTTTCCTCTACGCCGTGATCGGTTGTTTTGCCTTTCTGATGCGCGGCGCGGCCACCCGCACGCTCGTGGTGACGGCACTGGTCGTCTACGCCGTCGGATTCGTTCTGATATGCTTGTCGCTGGGTGCCATGTTCTCCATTCAGGCCGCAGCGCAAGCACCGGACGCCAGCACGGCCAGCGTGGAACGGTTCGCCGCCATGATGCAGGGCTTCTCCGCCGATGCGCAGCAGGAAGAAATCGCGCTGTTCCGGAGCGGATATGGTGCCATTCTGGACTTCCGGCTGTCGCAATGGTGGCGGCCGCTCAATCTGCTGTTTCAGGCCGGTACGGAGACCTTTCCGCTCATGCTGCTTGGCATGGCAGGCCTGCGCAGTGGCTTCATGACGGGCGGTTGGCAGCGGCGGCGCTATGTGCAGCTGATATGGGCGCTGCTGGTGCCGGGTATGCTGATCTATGCCGGGTTGGCGGCGCTAGACTCGTCGCGCGGGTTCGATCCGATCTTCTCGCTGAACCTCACCGTCGGTTGGAGCCTGCCAGCGCGTTTGATGACGACCATCGGCTTTGCCGCGCTGTTCCTGCTTATAATCCGTGGCATGCAGAAACGCGCTCTGCTGCCCTGGATCGCGGCGACGGGCCGGGCGGCGTTCACCAATTATCTTGGCACCAGCATCGTCATGACCACGCTGTTCTACGGCTATGGCCTTGGCCTGTTCGCAGAAGTCTCGCGGGCCGCACTTTACCTGATCGTGGCGGCGATGTGCGGCCTGATGCTGCTCTGGTCCAAACCGTGGCTCGATCGATACCGCTACGGGCCGCTGGAATGGCTGTGGCGCAGCCTTGCGCGCGGACGGCCGCAGCCGATGCGCAAGGCACTTTCTGCCGGTTAGAGGCGGCCGAAACTCTGGTTCATGCCGAAGCTGCGCTGACCGAAGCTGCGGCGGCGTTCCACCAGCGGGCTCGTCTCACGTTGCAGGGCCTGCAGCGTCTGTTCGAACAGGCGGCGCAGCTTTGCCACATCGGGAAGCACCTCGTCCGGATCGATGCGATGCTCGATACACTGCCTTGCCACCATCTCGATGCGCTCCGCGGTGCTGCCAAGCGCCTGCGCACCGAACTGATAGGCCTCCCCCTTCAGCATGTGCGCCGGATTGACGAGCGCCGTCGCGGACTTTTCACGCATGGCATTTTCAATCAACGCGATCGACTTCTTACCGTCCTCCTCGAAATAGCCGAGAATACGAACAAACCCCGTGCCAAGCTGGGCACGACAAGCCTGAAACGCCTTCCAGTCCACCAAATCTCCGGTATCAATCGTCATGGCCGCTCTTCGGTCCCCCCAATTAGTCCCAAGAGCTGTTTAGCGGATGATCCGTAAACGTTCCGTTGACGATGCGGGCGCTAGTCGTCGAACGGGTTTTTCGGTGCCCGCAGCGTCAGGCGCACCGGCACCGCACCGAAATCGAGATCGCGCCGGATGCCGTTCAGAAGATAGCGTTCATAGCTTTGCGGCAGATCGTCGACCCGCGTGCCGAAGATGACAAAGGCGGGCGGGCGGCTCTTGGCCTGTGTGATGTACCGCAGCTTGATGCGCTGGCCGCCGGGGGCGGGCGGGGGGTTCAGCGTAATCGCATGTTCGAACCAGCGGTTGAGTGCGGCAGTGGGCACACGGCGGCTCCACGCCTCCCGCGCGGCAAAGGCGGCGGTCAGCATCTGGTCTGTCCCCTTGCCGGTGATGGCCGAGACGGCGATCAGCGGCACGCCCTTCAGCTGCGCCAGCCCTTCGTCCAGCGCGCCGCGAATGCCGTTGAAGAGCGCGCTTGCGTCCTCCGCCACGTCCCATTTGTTGATCGCAATGACGAGCGCGCGGCCCTCCTGAATCACATGATCGGCAATCTTCAGGTCCTGAAGTTCCAGCCCCTTGGTGGCATCGAGCAGCAGCACCACAACTTCCGCGAAGTCGATTGCGCGGCGGGCGTCGGCAACGGACAGGCGCTCCAGCTTCTCCTTCACCTTGGCGCGCTTTCGCATGCCCGCAGTGTCGATCAGGCGCACCTTGCGGTCTTCGCCCGGCCCGGTGGTCCAGACCCAGTCGATCTCGATAGAATCGCGGGTAATGCCGGCTTCCGGCCCGGTTATCAGTCGGTTCTCGCCCAGCAGCTTGTTGATTAGCGTGGATTTGCCCGCGTTGGGACGCCCGACGATGGCGAGCTTCAGGATGCGATCGCCGTCTTCGTCATCGTCCTCGGGGGCAGGAGGCTCGAAATTGTCGATATGCGGGGCCAAGCCTTCGAACAGATCGGCCAAGCCCTCGCCATGTTCGGCGCTGATCGCGATGGGTTCGCCGAGGCCGAGCGAATAGCTTTCCATGATCCCGCTATCGGCCTGCGTACCCTCCGCCTTGTTGACGGCGAGGATAACGGGATGGCCCGAAGCGCGCAGCCAGCGGGCGATTTCCTCGTCCAGCGGGGTGACGCCCGCGCGCCCGTCGATCAGGAATAGCGAGACGGCGGATCCGGCGACGGCTGCCTCGGTCTGCATCCGCATCCGGCCGGGCAGGGTCTGCTCGTCCAGATCCTCATAGCCCGCGGTGTCGATGATGCGGAAGTTCAGATCGAACAGCGTGGCATCGCCCTCGCGCCGGTCACGCGTGACGCCCGGCCGATCGTCGACCAGCGCGATCCGCTTGCCGACGAGGCGGTTGAAAAGCGTTGATTTGCCGACGTTCGGACGTCCGACGATGGCGACTGTGGGAAGCAAGGGGGCGGTTCCTGCAATTGAAGCGAAAGGAAATTGCGCAAAAGCTACGAAGTGTTCCAGTAGCGCGGCCCGCGACGTGAAACAATATTTCCCGCCGTCCAGCCTGGCAAGCCGAGCCGGCGAATGGGGGCGGGTCATATCAAGCCAGCCCATGGCCTCACGTTCGGAGGCGGCTGGCCGAAAGCTATGGAGCAACCTTAAACGCGCTGGACTGATCGCTCCGACGGCAGCCGATGGCTACGTCGGAGCGACCGGAGAGCGCTTAACGATAGGCCGATATACGTCCGCTGTCGTCCAGCAGATAGAGCGTCTGATTGGCGACCACGGGCGAAACCGAAACCGACTCGCCCAGATCGAAGATCTCGGTGGCCGTGCCGTCCTGCGGGTCGACTGACCAGACGCCGCCGCGCGTGGAGGCGACGACAAGGCGGCCACCGGCAAGCACCGGGCCCTTCCAGTCGATCGGGTCTTCTTTCTTCTTCGCCTTGCGATATTCCGGCAGCTGCGAGACCCAACGGATCTTGCCGGTGGTCCGCGCGACCGCGAGCAATTTCGCATCGTCGGTGAGGACGAACACCCAGTCGCCCGCCACCACGGGGGTGGCTATCCCGGCGATGTTGATTTCCCAGATACGCTGGCCGCTGATCAGTTCGTAAGCCGCCATGCGCCCGCCCTGGCCGATGGCGTAGACGCGGCCGCGGTCGATCACGGGATCGGCATCGATATCGGTGAGCGAGGAGACCGAGGTGGAGATGCTGGTGCGCGAGAGCGCGTCGGTCCACAGGTCCTGCCCGTTTTCATAACGATAGGCGGCGAGTTCGCCGGTCGAATAGCCAGCGATCACCGTTCCCTGCGCAGCGGCGGGGGCCGCGACGCCGAAAATACCGGTCTGGCCGATGGTGCCGGACTTGTTCCAGTTGGTCTTGCCCGTCGCCGGATCGAGCGCATAAATCTGATTGTCCTGCGTCATCACATAGACATTGCCATTGGCAAGCGTGGGCGCGCCGCGCATCGGCCCTGCGGGCCGCACGCGCCATTTCTCGTTGCCGGTCGCCGCGTCGAGGGCGGCCACGTCACCCAGCCCGTCGGTTGCGTATACGCTCGATCCATCGACCGACACGCCGCCGCCGAAGAAACTGGCGCGCCCGCTGCCGGAAGAGGGAAGCTCATGGCTCCAGACGGCGCTGCCGGTCGCGGCGTCATAGGCGCGAACCCTGGCATCGGTATCGATCACATACAGGCGGCCATCGGCGATGACCGGCGCCGCAGCCAGGCGTTCGCGATTGCTGGCGCCCGCAATGCTGGCGGTCCAGGCGCGTGAGAGGGACTGGCCCAGGGCAAGATGCGCCGGGTTCTTGGCCGCGTTGCCGCCGGGCTGGGCCCAGCTCGTATTGGCGACGGGTGCGGGAAGCACCACCGGCACGCTGGAGAGCGCCGGATCGACCACAGCGTCGCTCTCCGCACCCAGAATGGCGACGCGGTTGCCCAGCGTGGGGGTCGATTTCTTATCGCCGCCTCCGCCGAACAGGCTGCAGCCGGATAGCGCCAGCAGCGCGGCGCCGCAGATCAGACTGGTGGTTGCTCGCTTCATCAATTGGCTCCTTCGCCCTGTGCGGGCGCCGTTTGCGCAGGCGCTGCACCAGCGGAACTTTCGTCATCCTGAACAGCGTCAACGCCATAGACCCCGGCGAGCTGGCGCGTGCGCCGCCGCGTGGATTCGGGCAGCGTCTTGTCCTTGGAAAGCGCGCCGAACAGCGTGCCGGCAAGCTGGGTCTTGCCCTGCTTCACATATGCCATCGCCGTCATTTCTCCGGCAGGCCCGAACCAGGGATTGCCTTCGATGGCGAGCGGCTTCAACCGCGCGATCACCTGATCTGGCGCGATGCTGTCGAACTGCAGCGCGGTCTGCCGCACAAGCGCAAGGTTGCGGAACGGCTCGGGCAGGCTCTCGTCGTCGATCACCTTTTGGTATGCGGCAATCGCCGCTTTCTCATCCTTGCGTTGGCTGGCGAGATTGCCTTCCATCATCAGGGCGGCGGCGCGGTAGCCTTCGTTGGAACCGTCGGCGAGCTTCTGGAGAATGGGGCGAGCCGTCTTGGCATCGCCGGCCTGCGCTGCGTCCATGGCGGTGACATATTGTTCGGCCAGCTTGCCATCGGCGGCGGTCTGCTTGTTCTGCCAGATGATATAGCCGCCAAAGGCCGCCAGGCCGAGCACGATCAGCGCCAGGATCCACAAGCCGTAGCGCTTGCCGAATGCCTCCATGTCGGACCGGCGGACGGCATCGTCCACTTCGCGCATGAAGACATCGTCGCTCTTGTCGCTGGCATTGCCGCCAGATTTGGTAGGGGTAAGCGCCAAGGCGGCTCTCCGGTCTCGGGATAATCGGCGCTCGCCTTAGCTTCGCGCGTGGGTAGGTGACAAGGGAGGAATGGGCGGCGGCACCGGGCGGCCCGGCGGCCGGCCCTCCATTACGCCCCATCCGGATGGACCAAGAGAGCTCGCCGATTGGCAGGCAAGCAGCGGCCGCTCAGTCCTTGGGTCTGTAGACCTGGTCCGCAGAGGGGAATTCGCGCGCGCGCACTTCGCGGGCATAATGCTCCACCGCCTCTGTCATCATCGATGCCATGTCGCCATAACGCTTCACGAAGCGGGGCGTGCGTTCGAACAGGCCGAGCATGTCTTCGGTCACCAGCACCTGGCCGTCGCAATTGGCGGAGGCACCGATGCCGATCACCGGCACATCGAGGGCCCTTACGATCGCATCGGCCAACGTCTCGACCACGCCTTCGGCCACCACCGCGAAGGCGCCCGCGTCCGCCACCGCCTTCGCATCGCCCATGATCTTTTGATATTCCGCATCCGATCGTCCCCGCGCGCCATAACCACCCAGAGCGTTCACCGCTTGCGGGGTGAGGCCTACATGACCCATCACCGGGATGCCGCGCTCGGTGAGAAAGCGCACCGTCTCCGCCATCGCAGCGCCGCCTTCCAGCTTCACCGCGGCCGCGCCGGTGTCCGCCATGATCCGGCTGGCGTTTTCGAATGCCTGCACGTGGGAGCCCTCGTAACTGCCGAACGGCATGTCGACCACGACGGCAGCGTGATAGCTGCCGCGCGAGACGGCGGCCCCATGCGCGCACATCATGTCCAGCGTGACGGGGAGGGTGGACGGCAGACCATAGATCACCTGGCCCAGCGAATCGCCGACCAGCAGAATGTCGCAATGTGGATCCAGTAACTGCGCGGTGCGCACGGTGTAAGCGGTTAGCATTACCAGCGGCTCCGCGTTCCCGTCACCCTTGCGCGCCTTGATGGCGGGGATGGTCACTCGCTTCATCGGCTTGGGCGTGGGGGTGGCGCGGCTGGTGGCGCTGTCTACGGTGAAGGTGGTGGACATGATCGATGCCTTCCTGAGTGAGGGCCTGAATGGGCCCGGCGGTCGGACCGGTTAGTGGAAGCGACGCCGGAGAAACGGAACCGGGCGGCGCCCGCGCCCGGCCCAGTCGGCCAGGAAGGCAAGCCCGGTGAAAACCACCAGCATCAATATCGCGAACATCGTGACATCGCTATCCTCCGGCCCGAACCAGTTGAACAGCTGCAATGCCAGCATGACGGCGGCAAGAATGTAGACCCGGCTATGCCCTGCATGGCGCACCGGCGGCCGCGTCGCGCGGATATAGAAAAAGAACGCAGCGCCCGTGAGCACAAGCTCCAGCACGATGGCGTAAGCGGGCGCGTTCCAGAGGCCGAAGCCGAATTTGGGTGGGCCGCCCGCCAAGCTGAGATCGGCGCCATGGACGAGGAGATCGATGAACCAGTGCGACAGGACGACGAGACCCGCCAGGATCGCGGGGCGGACTTTCCGGTGATAGATATAGACCGGCACCGCGAACAGGATCGCCGCGATGATCGTGCCCACCAGACTATGGCTAAGCGGCATGTCATAGAGATCGAACGGCACCAGCTTGGTTGCGCCTTCCAGAAACCGCATATGTTCGATATCCGTCAGCAGGAAAATCGCGAACAGATAATCGACGAACTGCGCCGCCACGAACAGGATGCCGAGCTTCGGTGATTTGCGCTGCGCCGCAACGACCAGCGCCGGTGCATAATGACCGATAAAGATAAAACGGACCCCACCCTTCGAGTAAGCGGCACCAATCGCCGCTCGCCCGTGGCGCTGTCAACCCAACTGGGCAGATGCGGGCGCTCCTGAGGCTCGGTTCGGCTCGAACGGGGTCCAACCGCGAAACGATCTGTTTGGCGACGCAAAAAAAAGGGCGCCGGATAGCCGGCGCCCTTCGAGAATTCTGTGACTTCCGAGCGCTTAGCTGGACTTGCAGCTCTGCATGTCCTTGCCGGGCAGCTGCACCTGGATGGTCTGGCCGGTGCCCTTCAGCGCATAGCCTTCGCCGCCGGTCAGCGTCATGTCGCCACCGTCAGCGGTCTCGGGCGTCGCGCCCGCTTCCGGAGTGGCGCCTGCCATCGGCGTGGCGGCGGCCGGCGCGTTCAGGATAATCGGCTGGCCGTTCTGCTCGGTACGGATGCCGGCGCGCTCACCGCCCTGATAGAAATCGACATAAACGACCGAGCTGTCCGCGCAGCGATATACGCCGCTGTCTACGATCGGCGGCGGCAGGTCGATGGGCGCGTCGGCTGCGGCAGTGGTTGCCTCGGCCTCGGGATCGGCGGCGGCGTTTTCGCTGTTGTTGCAGGCGGAGAGCGCCAGAAGCGCCATAGGGGCAAGGGAGAGAAAAGTAAGACGCATGGAAACTCCGGTTGGCTTTTTTTGCGCATTGCACAATGAACGGTGCGCCGCGCGGTTCCAAGTGAAAAATGAGAGATGGATGCCGCCCTCCTTGACCCGATCCGTAGGGGCGGCCATGCAGCGGGCATGACCGACGAAGCGGAAACAAGCCCGGTTGGGGCGACCGAGAATTTGAGTTTCGAGGAGGCGCTGAAGCGGCTCGAGGAAATCGTGAACCAACTTGAGCGCGGCGATGTGCCGCTCGACAAGTCGATCGATCTTTACGCCGAGGGGGATCGTCTGCGCGCGCAGTGCCAGAAACGCCTCGATGCGGCGCGCGCCAAGATCGACCAGATTCGCGTGAAGGCGGACGGCACACCGGGCGGCACCACGCCGTTTGGCGACGCCTGAACCGGGGTCTGCCGATGGCGTCCAGCACCGTGCATCCGATCAGCCTCCATTCCGCATTCGACCGGATCTCGGCGGAGATCGACGCGCTTTTTGAACATTTGCTAAAAACGCCCGAAGATGCGCGTGCCCGGCTCTACGATGCGATGCGCCACGCCGCAGTGGGCGGCGGCAAGCGGCTGCGGCCGCTGCTGCTCGTCACCATAGCCGAATTGTTCGGGGTGGAACGGGGGGCGGCAATCCGCGCGGCGGGCGCGGTGGAAGCGATCCACGTCTACTCGCTGATCCATGACGATCTGCCGGCGATGGACGATGATGATCTGCGGCGCGGCAAGCCCACCGTCCACAAGGCCTATGATGAGGCGACGGCCGTGCTGGCGGGAGACAGCCTGCACGCGCTCGCCTTCGAGCTACTCGCGGATGAAGCAGTGCATGGCGACCCGTTCGTGCGCATCGAACTGGTCCGCATTCTGGCCGAGGCAAGCGGCCCGGACGGCATGGCCGGCGGCCAGATGATGGACCTGGAAGCGGACAAGCAGGGCTATGACCTGCACACGGTGACCCGCCTTCAGCAGTTGAAGACCGGCGCCCTGATCTGCGCTTCGGTGGAGATGGGAGCGGCGCTCGGCCGGGCATCGGACGAAGCGCGCACCGCTTTGCGCGGCTATGCGAGGGACATCGGCCTTGCCTTCCAGATCGCAGACGACCTGATGGACGTCGAGGGCGATGAGGAAAAAGCCGGCAAGGCGCTGCGCAAGGACGAGGCGCAGGGCAAGGAGACATTCGTCACCCTGCTCGGTCTGGAGCGCGCACGCGAACAGGCGCATATCTTGACCGAACAGGCAATCGGCCATCTCAGCGGCTTTGGCCAGGAGGCCGATCTTTTGCGCGCATTGGCCCGCTTCATCGTCGAGCGCGACCGCTAAACAAGAGGCATATCGTCATGCGAATCGGCATTTATCCGGGCACATTCGATCCTATCACGCTGGGTCATATGGATATTATCCGTCGCGGCGCGAAGCTGGTCGACAAGCTGGTGATCGGCGTCACCACCAATCCGTCCAAGAACCCCATGTTCGACGTCGAGGAACGTCTGGCGATGGTCCGGCGCGAAGTGGCGGACATCGAAGGCACGGAGATCGAAGTAACGAGCTTCGGCAACCTCCTGATGCATTTCGCCGAGGAAGTGGGTGCTTCCGTCATCGTGCGCGGCCTGCGCGCCGTGGCCGATTTCGAATATGAGTATCAGATGGCGGGCATGAACCAGCAACTGAACGACGATATCGAAACGGTCTTCCTGATGGCCGATGTCTCGTTGCAGCCCATCGCATCGCGCCTCGTCAAGGAAATCGCAATTTTCGATGGCGACATCTCCAAATTCGTCACGCAGAAGGTGCGTGAAGAAGTGGTGGCACGGGTGGAGAAACAGCGGGGCTGAGCGTGCGGTGCGAGAGGAAAAGTCTCAACTTCTCCGCGCCTTAGCATTCTCGTCAAATGCGGTCTGGGCCGCAGCAGTGCCCCGTGGCCCGAAGCTTTCATTCATGACAGAGCCAGCCAGGTTCGCTAAAGGCGCAGTCCATTCTCTTGTGTCAGGACGATCCAAACCGATGCGTATTGCCAGCCTCTTTGCCTTCGTCTTTGCGATGCTGCTGGGCGTTTCCGCCCATGCGCAGTCGGTCGGCACGGTCAACGCGCCGGTGGACGATACCGATCTCAGCAACGTCCTCTATCTCGATCTGTCGAGCGGCGGGCGGGTGACGGTGCGGCTCTACCCCACCGTTGCACCCAGCCATGTCGAGCGGATCAAGACGCTGACCCGTCAGGGCTTCTATGACGGCGTGAAATTCCACCGCGTGATCGAAGGCTTCATGGCGCAGACCGGCGATCCCACCGCCACCGGCACCGGTGGTTCGGATTTGCCGGATCTGAAGGCAGAATTCAGCAAACTGCCGCATCTCCGCGGTACGTTGTCGATGGCGCGCGCACAGAGCGAAGACAGCGCGAACAGCCAGTTCTTCATCGTCTTCCAGCCTAATTTCAAACTTGACAACAAATATACGATCTTCGGCCGCGTCACCTCAGGCATGGAATATGTCGATGCGATCCAGCGCGGCGAGCCGCCGGCTTATCCGGACATCGTCATCCAGGCCTCGCTTGGTGATGCACCGAAGCCGGAGCCTGATTACGCCGCGGTTCGTGCGCGCCTGAATGCGGCTGCGGTGGCCCCCGCGTCTGCGCCCAGCGCTGCCGATCTGAACGCCCCGATCGGCCAGTGAGCCAGGCCGGGCGGGAAGATGCGCCATGCGCGTAGACCTGTTCGATTTCGATCTTCCGGCTGATCGGATCGCGCTGCGCCCGGCATCGCCGCGTGACGCCGCGCGCCTTCTGCTCGTGCAGGGCGATACCCTTGCCGATCGAACGATACGCGATTTGCCCTCGCTTTTGCGCGCGGGCGACGTGCTCGTCTTCAATGACACCCGCGTCATTCCGGCACAGCTCGAAGGTCGGCGCGGCGAAGCCAAAATCGGTGTCACGCTCCACAAGCGGATCGATCTGCGCCGCTGGCAGGCCTTTGTGCGCAACGCCAAGCGGCTTCGCCCGGGCGAGCGCGTAGAGTTCAGCGAAAATGTATCCGCCATCGCGGAGAAGCGCCTGGAGGATGGCAGCTTCGTCCTTGTCTTCGAGGGCGACGAGCCGGTCGAAACGCTGATCGAGCGCGCGGGCAACATGCCGCTGCCGCCCTATATTGCAGCGAAGCGCCCTACCGATGCGCGCGACGCCGACGATTATCAGACCATGTTCGCGCGCGAGAAGGGGGCGGTCGCCGCGCCCACAGCCGCGCTGCACTTCACGCCGGGTCTAATTGATGCCTTGCAAGCTGCTGGCGTTACCACAGAAACGCTCACCCTGCATGTCGGGGCTGGCACTTTCCTCCCGGTGAAGGCGGAGGATACCGAAGCGCACCAGATGCACAGCGAATGGGGGCGCATAGACGCCGCCACCGCCGAACGTCTCAACGCCGTGCGCGCCAATGGCGGACGGCTTATCGCCGTCGGTACCACGGTCCTGCGACTGCTCGAAAGCGCGGCGGACGAAGATGGTATGATCCAGCCGTTCGAGGACGACACCGCGATTTTCATCACGCCGGGCTATCGCTTTCGCGCGATCGACGGCTTGATGACCAACTTCCATCTGCCACGCTCCACGCTATTCATGCTCGTCAGCGCCCTGATGGGGCGTGAAACGATGCAGGCCGCTTACGCCCATGCAATTGCCGAGGAATATCGATTCTACAGCTATGGTGACGGAAGCCTTCTATTACCGGACTGAGGCGTCTGCTGCGCGCGGCCCATGCCGAGTGCCCAATCCGCCTGCAAACGTCGAAGTTCTAGTATCACCTGGTCGACCTCCGCTAAGCGGTTTGCATGAGCGACTCCCATGCACATCACCATCATGGACCAGGCGGGCACAGCCATGCCCCGGCGAATTTTGGCCGCGCCTTTGCCATCGGCACCGCGCTCAATATCGGTTTCGTGGCGATCGAGGGCGCGGCGGGGCTGATCACCGGCTCGGTCGCGCTGCTGGCCGATGCGGGGCACAATCTGTCCGATGTTCTGGGCCTGCTGATTGCCTGGGGCGGATCCGAGCTGGCGAAGCGCCCACCATCCGAGCGCTTTACCTATGGCCTGCGCGGCTCCTCGATCCTCGCAGCGATCGCCAATGGCCTTATCCTGATGGTGGCGGTGGGCATGATCACGCTGGAGGCGATCCAGCGCTTCTCCGATCCGCCGCCTATCCCGGGCGTCACCGTAATGGTGGTGGCCAGCATCGGGATATTGGTGAACGGCGCCACCGCGATGCTGTTCGCACGTGGACGTAAGGGAGACGTGAACATCGGCGGTGCCTATCTGCACATGGCAGCCGACGCTGCCGTTTCCGCGGGCGTGGTAGTCGCCGGCGCGCTGATCCTGTTCACCGGCGCGCGCTGGATCGATCCGCTGGTGAGCCTTCTGATCGTCGCGGTGATCCTGTGGAGCACCTGGGGGCTCCTGCGCGAATCGGTGGCCATGGCGCTCAGCGCGGTGCCGCGGGAGATCGATCCCGGAAGGGTCCGCGCATTACTACAGGACCAGGAAGGGGTCGCCCGCGTCCATGATCTTCACATCTGGCCGATGAGCACGACCGAAGCCGCGCTGACCGCGCATTTGGTGATGCCTGGGGGCCATCCCGGAGACGACTTCCTTGTAAAGATGCAGCAAGCCCTCGCGCATGATCACGGCATCGAGCATGTGACCCTGCAGATCGAGATCAGCGAGGATATCCCTTGCCTGCTACATGATGAGAATTGCGTTTAGTCCGCTTGCCCGCGGCAAATGCGATACGGGATCTGGCTCTGATTTGCCGAGCCGACCTCCAACAGCGTAGCAAGTACCGATGCCAAGTTATTGGCAGGCAAGGGTTCCAGCTGCTGAAGCAGGCGATCGGTCACCGCGCAGGCCTGTACATCCATTTCGAACGCGATCTTACCGGCGAGTGCCGGTGCCAGCACCATCTTGGCAAATCCGTCGCCGCCGCTTCCGGGCGCCAGCGGGATACCGGCCAGCTTCGACACGACGCCCCGCGCGGTTGGCCAGGCACGTTCCGCACCCGCCTGCCATTTTTGCGACAGTCGCTGCGCGTTGGTGACTAGATAGCTGCGCTGCCCCAGGCTCGGCGCGCACTTGCGGGCCATCTCCGTGGCGAGCGATGGCATCACATAAGCCGTGACCGCTTCGTTCTGATCGGGTGTGATGCACGGGCGCTTATCGGCGCTCTGCGCCATGGCGGCGGCAGGCAGGGCAAACATGGCGGCGGCAAGCGCGAGGCGGGCGATCATGGCGTTCAACGTCCTGTTCGAAATAAAGGCATTGTGGTTACACACAAGCGAATGAGCGCCAACTGAACCGGCCTAAAGCCGTGGGTCCGTGCGGGACGTCAGCGATCCCCCATAAACGCCGCATTTGCCGCGCGGGACGAAGATCCACGCGTCCGTCTGCCTGTCGAGCCGGGCGGTGCCCGGCCCCTTCGCGCCGCCGCGATTGTGCTGCGATAGTGCGATACCGTAGCATTTCTCGTGCGACGCAGGCTGAGGCATGGGCACCGGCTCCTCCGGAGGCTCCATGCTGTAAGCGGTCGGGATCGGCGCGGGCGGCGTTTCCGGCTGCTTCTCGCACGCCGTCAGCAACGTAAGCGATGACGTCACGACGCCAATCCGCCACACCGCATGCTTCCTGTCCATTTGCAATTCCCCCGCCGCGCATTAGGGGATCAATGATGCCACCACGTTTCGAGTTCCACTTGGCCGCACGCGACGGCAAGGCGCGCACCGGCGAAATCCGCATGCGGCGCGGCACGATTGCCACGCCCGCCTTCATGCCCGTCGGCACGGCGGCTACTGTCAAGGCGATGAAACCGGCAGATGTGCGCGCGGCCGGTGCCGATATCATTCTGGGCAACACCTATCACCTGATGCTGCGCCCCGGCGCGGAGCGGATCGACCGTCTCGGCGGCCTTCATGCTTTCATGGGGTGGGACCGCCCGATCCTGACCGACAGCGGCGGCTATCAGGTCATGAGCCTCGCCGACTTGCGCAAGATCACCGAGGAAGGGGTAAGCTTCAAAAGCCATCTCGATGGATCCAAACACATGCTTTCGCCCGAACGATCGATGGAGATCCAGGCGCTGCTGGGCTCCGACATCGTGATGGCGTTCGACGAATGCCCGCGCGCGGATCAGCCACGCGAGGCGATCGAGGCGTCGATGGAGCTAAGCATGCGCTGGGCGCAACGCTCGCGCGAGGCGTTCGACAAGGGCGCGACGGCAGGCTCCAGCGCGCTGTTCGGCATTCAGCAGGGCGCGCTGGACGAAGGGCTTCGCACCCGATCGGCCGAGGCGCTGCGCGCAATAGGGTTCGATGGCTATGCCGTCGGCGGTCTGGCCGTGGGCGAGGGGCAGGAGGCAATGTTCGCGACGCTCGATTTCGCGCCCGACATGCTGCCCGAAGATGCGCCGCGCTATCTGATGGGGGTGGGCAAACCGGACGATCTGGTGGGGGCGGTCGAGCGCGGGATCGACATGTTCGATTGCGTGTTGCCGACGCGTTCCGGCCGCAATGGACAGGCCTTTACCTGGACCGGCCCGATCAATATCCGCAACGCAAAATTTGCCGAAGATCTCGCGCCGCTGGACGAACGCTGCGCTTGCCCCGTATGTGAGGGCTGGAGCAGGGCCTATCTGCACCATCTGATCCGGGCCGGGGAAATGCTGGGGGCTATGCTGATGACCGAACATAATTTACATTTCTATCAGCAGCTTATGGCTGGGATGCGAGAAGCCATAGCAGCCGGACAGTTCGCTGATTTTGCCGCTCGTTTCCGTGCGGGCTATCTGAAGGCGGCCGACTGATGCCATCCGGTCTCGCCGCGCTGCTCGATGATGTCGCAGGAATTGCGAAGCTGGCCGCCGCCTCGGTAGACGATGTCGGTGTGGCTGCCGGCCGCGCGGGCACCAAGGCCGCCGGGCTCGTCATCGACGATACTGCGGTCACGCCCAAATATGTCACCGGTCTGAAGCCGGAGCGCGAACTTCCGATCATCTGGCGCATCGCCAAGGGATCGATTTTCAACAAGCTCGTCATCCTGGTGCCGGTCGCCATGCTGCTCAGCGCATTTCTGCCCTGGGCGCTGACACCGATCCTGATGCTCGGCGGCACCTATCTATGTTTCGAAGGCGCTGAAAAGGTTTACGAGGCGCTATTCGCAGAAGATCATAAGATCGAGCGCGCCGCCGAAACGCAGAATTCGAAGGAGCTGGAAGACCAGAAGGTCAAGGGCGCCGTGCGTACCGACATGATCCTCTCGGCCGAGATCGTCGCCATTTCGCTGGGCGAGATAACCGATCAGTCGCTGGTGACGCAGGCGATCACGCTGGTTGCCGTGTCGATCGCGATCACCGCCGGTGTTTATGGCGCGGTGGGGCTGCTCGTGAAGCTTGACGATATCGGTCTTCATCTCGCCAAGGACGAAGGTCCACTGGCCGGATTCGGGCGCGGTCTCGTGAAGGTCATGCCGACGGTTCTGAAAGTGATCAGTGTCGTCGGCACTGCGGCGATGCTCTGGGTTGGTGGCGGGATCATCGTCCATGGCCTCGAAAGCTTCGGGCTGGAGACCATTCCGCATATCGTCCATTCGGCGACTCATGTGGTTGAAGAGCGTGCCGGCGGCCTGATCGGCTGGATCGCCGAGGCGGGGCTGTTCGGCGTGGTCGGTATTATCGTCGGCGCAGTGGTCGTCACGGCCCACCATCTCTGGGTAAAGGCGCGTGGCGGGCATTGACGATGCCGGGCGATCGCGTGGGCGGCCTGTGTCCGAAATGCTCTCTGATTTCTGACGCATTGCCGTGAGCGCACCGGACTTCCAGGACGCGCTTGACCGGGCGGCCGCCAACAGCCCTTTTCTCGCGCGGTTGATCGAGCAGCGCCCCGCACTGGTTGCGCATTTGCGTCAAGGCAATCCTGCCGCCGCACTTGCACAAGCGCGCGAGGAAGGGGAGGCCTGCGACGCGGTTTCCAATGGTTTGCGGGTCGAACGGGGCGGGGTGGCGCTAGCAGTGGCGATCGCCGACCTGGCCGGCGCCTGGGATCTTTCGCAGGTGACCCGCACGCTGTCCGACTTCGCGGACCGGGCGTGCAACCGTGCCATTGCAGCTGCCATCACAGAGCGTACGCCGGATGCCGAACCTGGCGGGTTTGCGCTGGTTGCGCTCGGCAAGCATGGTGGACGGGAGTTGAACTACAGCTCCGATATCGATCCGATCCTGATTTACGATCGTGAGACGCTGCCGACGAAGGAGGGGGAGGAGCCCGCCAAGGCTGCAGTCCGCATCGGCCGGCGCGTGCTCGAGCTGCTGCAAGAGCCGACGGCGCATGGCTATGTCTTCCGGGTCGATCTGCGCCTGCGCCCGACGCCCGAAGTCAGCCCCATCGCGCTGCCGCTCGCCGGGGCCATCTCGCATTATGAAAGCTCCGCCATGGCGTGGGAGCAGGCCGCGTTCATCCGCGCCCGTGCCGCCGCCGGCGATGTCGGACTGGGTGAGCGGTTTCTGGAGGCCATTCGCCCGTTCGTCTGGCGTCGCTCGCTCGATTTCGGGCAGATTCGCAACATCGACACGATGCGCCGTTCCATCCGCGATCATTATTCGGGCGGGCAGGCGATCGGGCCGGGCTATGACTGCAAGCGCGGGCGCGGCGGCATTCGCGAGTGCGAATTTTTCGTCCAGGCGCAGCAGTTGATCCATGGCGGCCGCGATGAGGCGCTGCGCACTTCCGATACGCGCGAGGCTCTCCATGCGCTCGCCGAAGCCGGGCATGTGCCGCGCGAGGAGGCGCAGGAAATCGCAGCCGCCTATGATGTGCTGCGCACCGCCGAGCACCGATTGCAGATGCTGCACGATCGGCAGACGCATGAAATCCCCAAGCGTGCAGAAGAGCGCGATGCGGCGGCGCGCTTGCATGGGCTTGCTGACGGCGATGCGCTTATCGGCTGGATCGCACCGCATGCCGAACGCGTGGACGCCATCTACAGCGATTTCGCGAACTGGGAGGAGGCGGAAGCGGGCACGTTGCCGCTCGAGGATGATCGGCTGGACGAATCGCTGCAGACTATCGGGTTTGCCGCCCCGGTGAACGCCGCGCGGCTGGTCCGGCGTTGGCGCAGCGGCAAGTTGCGCGCGATCCGGAGTGAGCGGGCGCGCGAGGGGTTCGAGGCTGTTCTGCCCGCGCTGTTAAAGGCGATTGCACAGGCACCAGACCCGCAACGCGCGCTTGCCCGTCTCGATTCGATGTTCGAGCACCTGCCCAGCGCGGTGAATTTCTTCGATCTTCTGCTGGCCCGGCCCGCGTTGACTTCGTTGCTTGGGCGACTGCTGAGCTACACGCCCGTCTTGGCCGATCAGCTGGCACGGCGGGCTGATCTGGTGGACCGCTTGGTTGAGCCCGATGCCAAGCGGCTTCCCGGACCGGTGGAAGAACTTGTCGCGGCTCTGCGCCCGCCCGACACGCTGGATTATGAGCGTTATCTGGACCGCGTGCGCGCCGATGTGACCGAGATGCGCTTCTTCCTGGGTGCGCAACTGATCGAGGGGCAGGTGGATCCGCTCGCGGTCGCCGCCGGCTATGCGCGCCTTGCCGAAACCGCGATCCATGTGCTGACGGACCGCGCCATTGCCGAGTTCGAGTTAAGCTATGGCCGCGTGCCCGGCGGCGAACTGGTAATTCTGGCGCTCGGGCGGCTGGGCGGCCGGGCGCTGACGCATAGCAGCGATCTGGATCTGGTCTTCCTCTTTACCGGCGACTTTACCGCGCGTTCCGATGGTTCGCGGGAGTTGGGCGCGACCGATTATTTCAACCGGCTGTCGAAGCGCGTGATCGCCGCGCTGTCGCTGCCGACCGCGACCGGGGCGCTTTATGAGATCGATACCCGGCTGCGGCCATCCGGCGCGCAGGGACCGCCTTGTGTCTCGATAGCGAGCTTTGCAGAGTATCAGCGCGAAAAGGCCTGGACCTGGGAGCATATGGCCCTCACGCGCGCACGCGCGGTCTATGGAAGCGAGCAAGCGCGGGCCGAGATCGAAAAGGTGGTCGATGAAGTTCTGCGCCGTCCGGCCGGGGACGATCTGGCGCGCGACGTGCGCAGCATGCGCGGCGATATCGAATCGCACAAGAAGCCTGTCGGGCCGCTCGACGTAAAACGTCTTCCCGGCGGCTTGATCGATTCGGAGTTCGTCACCCACTTCCATCAACTCGATTCCAAGATAGGGCTTTCGCCGGAACTGCCGGTCGCGGCGCGCGCATTGGCGGAGGCCGGGCTGGTTGCCGAGGACTTTGTTTCCGCGCGCGATTTCCTGACGCGTGTGCTCATTCTGGTGCGGCTGGTTTCGCCCGATTGCCAAGAACCGCCCGAGCCGGTGCGCGCGTTGATCGCCGAAAGCCTTGAGCTGGCGGACTGGGCGGCGGTAATGGATACGCTGATACGGGCGCGGGGAGCCGTGACGGGGGCGTGGGAAGCGGCGCTGGGCCCGCGCGACCAATTGAAAGCAAAGGACTGACCATGGCCGAAACCCTGCCCGAGCTTACTTTGATCGATGACCGCGGCGAGCCGAAACCGCTTGCGGACTATAAGGGCAAGCCGCTCGTTCTCTTCTTCTTCCCGCGCGCGAACACGCCCGGTTGCACCAAGGAAAGCATCGCGTTCAGTGAAATGCTGGACGAATTTGCAAGCTTGGGCTCCGCGGTAACGGGCGTATCGAAGGACAGTCCGAAGAAGCTGTCCAACTTTCGCGAGAAGCAGGGGCTTACCGTTGATCTGCTGTCCGACGCGGATACCGACCTTTCCGAGCGCCTGGGCGTCTGGAAGGAAAAGCAGATGTACGGCAAGACCTTCATGGGGCTGGAGCGCAGCACCTTCCTTTACGGCGCGGACGGCAAGCTGCTGCGCGAATGGCGCAAGGTGAAGGTCAATGGCCATGCCGAAGAGGTGCTTGAAGCGCTGCGCGAGGCTGCGTGAGAAGCATCGCCGAAGGATGCGCTGCGGTTCTGCGCACGGCAGATCCGCAGGCAAAGCTGATGATCGCGCGCAAGGTGGCGCGGGATTGGCGGCTGGGCCGGCTAGATCACCGTTTCGATGCTGCCATGCCGGATGCGCCCGGACGGCCTGACCAACCGGAGCTTCTGCCCCCGAACCGGATGCCGCGCCGCGGCAAGGCCGGTTCGCTGAGAGGGCGTATCGCTCTGCTCCACGCGCTCGCGCACATCGAATTCGCCGCGATCGATCTCGCTTTCGATATGGCGGGGCGCTTCGGCGCGCAGTTTCCGCGCGAATTTATCGATGACTGGATGAAGGTGGGTGCGGATGAGGCGATGCATTTCGCCATTCTGGACCGGCGTCTGCGACAGCTCGGCAGTTTTTATGGTGCGCTGCCGGCGCATGCGGGGTTGTGGGAAGCGGCGACGGAGACGGCCCGCGATGCAATGGCGCGCCTTGCAGTGGTGCCGATGGTGCTGGAAGCACGCGGCCTCGACGTCACGCCGCCCATGGTGGAGCGCTTCCGTGCGACAGGCGACGAGCCGTCCGCGCGCATCCTGCAACGGATTTACGAGGACGAAATCGGTCACGTCGGCTTCGGGTCGAAATGGTTTGATTGGGGATTTCGGAACGTTGTCGAAACAAGCGGTCAAGGCGGGGAATCGCCCGCAAATCTTTGGGTTTCGTTAATCTCTCGCCACTTCCGCGGGCCAATTAAGCCACCGTTCAACGACTCAGCGCGCCGACAGGCCGGTTTAACGCGAGACTTTTATGGGGCTGTTGCTATCCAACACGCTTCTGCGCTTTAAGCTGAACACACAAGGCCGACCGGGGGGTTGGCTATACAAGGAATAAGGAAGCGGAAAGTTCCCGTCGCTTCCGCAGAAAAAGGGTTGGGTCTTTTATGCTTCCTCGTCTTTCGGCCGCTGGCCGCATTGCATCGTTTGCGCTTACCGTTTGTGCCATCGCTATGCCGGCTCATGCCAATAGCAGCGCTGCCGATGCCTTTCAAATAGACGATCAGCTGGAAGGTTCCGAAAAAATCATCACGCCGCTTGGAGAAGCGGATGCGAACTTCAAGCAGATGTTCGATGTCTGGAGCGGCCGCGCCACTGCCGGTAAGCCGCAGCTTGAAGTTTCGGTGCCTTCGATCGAGCCAGTTAGTGGCTATCGTCTCACCAGCTACTTCGGCAATCGCAGCGATCCCTTCAGCGGCGGCCGCGGTAACCATCACGGCATCGATATGGCAGCTCCCACCGGCACGCCGATCTATGCCACTGCCGATGGGCTGATCGAGCGTGCGGGCTGGGTGAACGGCTACGGCAACTTCATCGAGATCGAACATGGTAACCAAGTCGAGACGCGCTACGGCCATCTCTCGCGCCTCAACGTCGAATCCTATCAGCGGGTCAAGAAGGGCGATCTGATCGGCTATGTCGGTTCCACCGGTCGTTCCACCGGGCCGCACCTTCACTATGAAGTCCGTATCGCAGGCAAGCCGGTCAATCCGCTCAGCTTCATGAACCAGATGAACGGCACTTTACTTGCAGATAATTCCAATGCTACTGATGACGTAGGCGGTCCGAACGACTAACCCCGTTCCCGCCTACCAAGGTCACCTTTGGGAGAGGGTGCAAAGACTAAGGGGCGCGCAGGGCCAGACCTTGCCGCCCCTTTTTGTTGGTCCTATCTTGTACCCATGACCGATGCCCCCATCATTCTTCTGCCTGCCGCGGCCCGCCGCGTCTCCGTGATCGCCGAGAAACAGGGAGTGCCGGCTATCCTGCGTCTGTCCGTGGAGGGCGGGGGCTGTTCCGGCTTCCAATACAAGTTCGGCCTCGCCGACGCGATCGAGCCGGACGATACGGTTGCGGAAGAGCAGGGAGTGAGGCTCGCCGTCGACGCGATCAGTCTCGATCTGGTGCGCGGCAGCGCAGTAGATTTCGTCGAATCGCTCGGCGGCAAGCATTTCGAGGTGAAGAACCCGAACGCGGCGTCGGGCTGCGGTTGCGGGACCAGTTTCTCGGTCTGATTGCGGATGCGGCAGATGCGAATGCACGGCTGCGTCGTTTTTCGTAATTTCAACCGACGCGGTTGTGCGGCATCTCACGCTAACCGCAAACCCTCCTGACATCAGCGTCTCGCCGCGCTACCAACGCGGCCATGCTCATTGCCAGTTTCAACATCAACGGCGTGAAGGCGCGCCTTCCGCGACTCGTCGAATGGCTGGAGGAGCGCGCACCCGACATCGTGTGCCTGCAGGAGCTGAAGAGCGCGGACGAGGGCGTGCCGGTCGGCGATCTCGAGAAGGCGGGCTATGGCGTGCTGATCCACGGCCAGAAGGGGTTCAACGGCGTCGCCATTCTCGCCAAGGGTCAGGAACCCAAAGAGATTCGCCGCGGCCTGGAGGGCGAGCCGGAGGACGAACAGTCCCGCTATCTGGAGGCCGAGGCCCACGGCTTGCGCATCGCCAGCATCTATTTGCCCAACGGCAATCCTCAGCCCGGCCCGAAATTCGATTACAAGCTGCGTTGGATGGAGCGCCTTCGCGCCCGTGCCGCCGAAATTTGGGCAGAAGAACTCCCGGCGGTTTTAGCCGGCGACTATAATGTCATCCCGCATGATCGGGACACCTTCTCTGTGCGCGCGATGAAGGACGATGCGCTGATGCAGCCCGAATCGCGCGCCGCCTATCGCCGCCTGCTGGCCGACGGATGGACCGACGCGCTGGCGACGCAACATCCCGCCGGTGGCATTTGGACCTTCTGGGATTATCAGCGCGGCGCCTGGCAGCAGGATCACGGCTTTCGCATCGATCATCTTCTGTGCTCGCCCGAAGCGGCGGACCGGCTGCAAGCGAGCGGCGTCGACAAGGAGTATCGGGGCCGCGAAAAGGCCAGCGACCATGCGCCGACATGGATCGAACTGGCCGACTAAGGTTTTCCTACCGGGCGGGCCAAGCGCTCTGTCCTGCGGCATCTTGCCTCGAAAGGCCCTGACCACATGAACATTCGTTTTCTTTTGCTCGCCGTCGTGACGGTGGCCACCGCCGTCCCCGTGAGCGCGCAGGACGATAGCCCGCGCTTTTGCCCCAACCGTCCGGGGCTGGGCAGCAGCACTTGCACCACGGGCCAAGGCCATGTGAGCGTCTAAATCGGTGCGCTCGGCTGGTCGCTCGACGACAGCGACGATGCGCGCAGCGACAGCGTCTCCGTCGGTGACAGTTTTCTGCGTTACGGCATCGACGACAAGACCGAGCTTCAGGTCGGTTTTACCGCCTACACGCATACTTACGATCGCGTCGGGTCGATCATCAGCGAGGACGGGGGCTTTTCCGATGTTCGTCTGGGCGTGCGGCGCAATCTGATCGGCAATGACGGCGGCGATGTTGCGCTGGCGATCGAACCTTATGTGACGCTCCCGGTCGGAGCATCGAGCGTGTCGGCCGGAGACTGGAGCGCCGGTGCGGTGATCCCGGGCAGCTTTTCGCTAGGTTCGGGGCTCAGCCTGGGAGCGACCGGCATCCTTGCAGCTGCGGTGGATTCGGACGGAGACGGGCGCCATTTCGCCGCGACCCAGTATCTTGGCCTCAGCCAGTCACTGACCGATGATATCGGCGTAACGGGGGAGGTTGGCATCAGCTATGACGACGATCTGTCCGGAGACGTCTGGGCGCCCGTCGCATCTGTTAGCATGGCCTGGTCGCCGCAGCCTCTGCTGCAGTTCGATGCCGGCACGGTTGTCGGCTTGGATGACGACAGTCCGGACCTGCAACTCTATATCGGCATGTCCAAACTGTTCTGACCTAGAGGGTCTTTTCGTAAACCGTGTAGACGCGGTTTACCCGGCTCTCGATCGCGTCGGCGATGGCAATCATCCCCTGATTGTCATCGAGGATCCAGCCGATTTCACCGCGCGTCGCACCGTAACGGGTTACGGAGGCGCGGCGGATATACTCGATCATCATGAAAGCGAGCTGGCTGGCGAGGCGGGTGCCCTGATGTTCCTTAAGAACCCCCATCAGCGGCACGCGCATGGTGCGCACTTGCGGATTTCGCAGCCAGAGCAGCAGCTTTGCCCAGCCCAGCGGCCATAGCGAACCGTTCAGACCTTTGAGCGGTTCGTTAAGATCGGGCAACGTCATCATGAATGCCACCGGGCGCCCCTCGAGTTCCGCGATGCGAATGAGGTCTTCCTTCACGATCGGCTTCAGCTTCTTGCCCGCATAGGCGATTTCCCGGTCGGTCAGCGGCACGTAACCCCAATTGTCCGACCAGGCATCGTTCAGGATGTTGAGAATAATCGCCGCTTCCTCATCGAATTTGGACTTGTCCACCTTGCGCACATGGATGCGGCTGCTGCGCTCGCCCGACTGGATGATGCGTTCGATCAGTGGCGGGAAATCCTGCGCGATATCCAGCTCCCAGGTGCTGAGCTGTTTGACCGGACGATAGCCGGCTGTCTCTACCCAGTTTTCATAGGCTGCCTTGTGGTGCCCCATCATAACCGTCGGGCTATGATCGTGCCCCTTGGTGAGCAGCCCTGGCTCATCCCAGATCGAAAGCGACAGGGGGCCGAGCGCGCGCGTCATTCCTTGATCGCGAAGCCAATCTTCGGCGGCGGCAATCAGCGCATGGGCCGAGGCTTCATCCTCCGCCTCCAGCATGCCGAAATTGCCGACGCCCGGGCCCATGCCCTGTTCGGGCGGCTGGGCGAGGGCGAGATCATCGATATGCGCGGAGATGCGTCCGATGGTCTTGCCGTTCCGCTTGGCCAGGAACAGCTGCATGCGGGCGTGATCGAAAAACGGGTTTTTCTTGCGGTCGAGCAGTTCGCGAACATCGCTCCGCAGCGGCGGCACCCAGGCCGGATCATTCCGGTAAAGCCGGTAGGGGAATTCAATGAATTCCTTTTCGCCGCTTTGGTCGGCGACGGGGATGATCTGTAAGTCGGTCACGAAAAAGGCTCCTGCGGACGCAAAAGCTCAAGGGTCGGCAGCGCTGCGATGGCCCTGGGCTCCGGTTTTCGCAGGAGCACAACAGGGCCATTTCAGCAAGCCTCAGGCGTCGCTCTTCGCTTGCGATCGGCGACGTGGATGGCCCGACGCGATGCCGCCGGACAGTTCCTTCACCCAAGGGTAGCTCTTGGCCACTTCCTCGTCATAGCCGAGGTTGAACACCGTGGGGCTGCGCTTCGGGATGTCCTTGCGATGGTAGTAAGTGCGAAAAATCTTGTCCCAACCGTAATTGGTAATGCCGTAATTGCCGCTCTCGTGATGGAAGTGGTGCTCCAGATGGCGCTGCTTCATATAGGCAATGATCTTGCTCTTGGGCTTGAACGCCAGATGCTGCATGCAGTGAACGAATTCATAATAGCAGGTGGTGAGCAAGCCCGTGGCGAACGCTGCAGCCGCGCCGCCGATGCCTCCGATCAGGAAGCCGATCGGCAGCGTGGCCACCGCAATCGTCGGCAGCGTGGTGTGAAGCGCGCCGAACAGCACCTCGAGATGGTTCGGATCCTGATGGTGATCGTAATGGATGCGCTTCCAGGTCTTCGCGAACATCTTGCGCTTGTACATCCACTGCCCGTGCAGGACGAAGCGGTGGAGCAGGTACCAGGCGAGCGGATAGATCACGACTGCGGCAAGCACTGCGCCGGCAGTCGCCAGCGGGCTGGCGGGATAGAAAACGAACACAGCGATGCTGGCCGCGGTCAGCAGCAGATAGGATATGATCGTGTAATGCTGGAAATAGGCCACGATCAGTTCTCGCAGGTTCATGCGATCCAGATAATGCGACCGGTTCCAGAAGTTGCTCGATGCGGTGTCCGCGCTGGCCATAGCCTTCGTCCTGCTCTCTTGTTCTTCGATGCGTCGCCCGGCTGAGCCGACAACGCCACTATGCTCTATAATAAGGCTTTACGGCGCATTTGCGACCATCTGTCCTGCCGATCACCATATTTATGTCGTGATTGACGCAAGGTGAAGCTGGCATCGCGTGATCGGCGATTATCGGCGGTCGCCGGGCCTCACTCCTCGGAGCGGATGAGCACCGTCTCGCCCAGTAGAAGGAACAGCAGGAAAGGGGCCCAGGCGGCGATGAAAGGATCATAGGCCCCCAGATTGCCCATCGCGAGCGCGAAATTATCGACCACGAAATAGGTGAAGCCCAGCGCCATGCCGATCACCACGCGTACGAATGTCTTGCCGGCGCGCGCGAGACCGAAGCCGGCAATCGAGCCAAGCAGCGGCATAAGGATCGAAGCGAGCGGGCCGGACAACTTGTGCCACCACGCCGCCTCCGCTGCCTTGACCGGGCGGCCGGCGGCTTTCTGCGCGTCGATGGCTTCACGCAGGGCCGCAAAGCCCAGCGTGTCGGCATCGAGCGAACTGATCGTGAAGCGGCTGGGCTCCACGCCCTGGCCGAACCGGATGGTGCGCGCGGAGTTGGTAGCGGCGTTCGCAACGGTAAAGGTCGTTGCCTCGTCGAGCGTCCAGGCGCCGTCCACCCAGCGCGCCACAGGCCCCTGCGTGAACGCCTGCAGCTCCCCGTTCGAACGGTCATTTATCCGCACGTCCTGCAGGATCATGGACGGGCCGCTGCCGATCACCGTCTTGGCATAGATAAGATCGTTTCCGTCGAGCACCCACACATCGGTGCGTATGTCGCTTTGACGCGGAACCTGCGCATAATCGACCGCCTGCCAGGCCTTCAGCTTGGCGCTGGTGGGTGCCAGCACCTGATCGTTGAAGATGAAGGTCAACAGCGCGATACCGATGGCGGTCACCACCAGCGGCGCCAGGATCTGATGCGCGGAGAGACCCGCCGCCTTCATGGCCACGATCTCGCTGTTCTGATTCATGCCCGCCAGCATGATGAGTGTGCCGAGCAGGACCGAGAAGGGCAGGAACTGGGCCACCACTTGGGGCGTGCGCCAAGCGATATAGGTGATGATCTGGCTACTGCCATTGCCCGGCACCGCCAGGATATTGCTGCTCTGTCGCAGCAGATCGAGGCTCATCAGGATGATGACGAGCATCGCCAGCACGGCGAAGATGCGCTTCAGGAACGTCTTGGCCATATACCAGGCCATCGAGGACGAGGGGAAGAATGCGAGCAGGTTCACGCCGAGGCCCCTTGCGCCTTGTCGCGGTGGCCAAAGCGGAAACGGCGGCGCAGCCATTTGCCGAACTTCTCGAACCGCTTCTCGATCGCGCCGATCGGTTGCCCGCCGGGCACATAAGCCAGGACATAGTACATCCAGACGATCAACGCGGTGAAGGCGAGGAACGGCAACCAGAGCGAGACGAACGGGCTCACCCGGCCAAGCGCGGCGACGCCCTCGCCGAATTCGTTCACCTTGTGATAGGTGACGATCAGAACCACCGATATCACGACGCCGAGCGCAGAGGTCGATCGCTTCGGCGGGACCGCGAGCGATATGGCGAGCAGCGGGATCAGCAGCATCACTGCCAGCTCCACCGCGCGGAAATTGAAATTGGCGAACGCCGCGTTGCGCGTTTCCTTGCTGTAGGATGGGTCGTTCGCCACCCGCAGCAGCTCGAAGAAGGTGTTTTCCTGATCCTCCACCCCGCCGCGAAGGCGAAACTGCTGCATCGCGGGCAGATCGATCGGCAGATCCTGCATGCGGAACGTGAGTACGCGGGTACCCTCGAATTTTGGCGACTGCTGGATTGCCGTGCCGTTGCGCAGGCGCAAAAGCAGCAGATTGGGGTCGGCGGTGCTGAGGAACTGTCCGCTCTGCGCGGTGGCGGTGAAATGATCGCCATTCTTCAAGCCGACATCGACGAAGATACCGCTGAGATCGGTACCGTTATCGCGGCTCTGCTCCACGCGAAGGGTGATATCGTCGCCCAGCTTGTTGAACTGCCCTACCTTGATCGATGCGCCGAGCGCGCCGGAGCGCAGATCATATTGCAGCTGCTCATAATAATAGAGCGCATAGGGCTGGAGATAGCCGACAATCGCGACATTCACTGCAATGAGGCCAAAAGCGTAGAAATAAGGCACGCGCAGCAACCGGCGATAACTGAAGCCGACGGCGCGCATCACATCCAGCTCCGAACTGGTGGCAAGACCGCGAAAAGCGAGGAGAATACCGAGCATCAAGGCGAGCGGGATCGCGACCGAGAAATATTCGGGCAAGAGGTTGGCAAGCATGCGAAAAACAACGCCCACCGGCCCGCCCTCGGCCGCCACGAAATCGAACAGCCGCAGCATCTGATCGAGCACGAGCAGCATAGCCGCGATTACCAGGGTCGCGATCAGCGGAATCGCGATCTTTTTGGCGATGTAGCGGTCGTTGGCGGTCAGCAACTTCAACTTATTGTCGTCCGATTTCCAAAATTCTGCCGCAATGGGCGCCGATATATGAGGAGCAAGAAGGCCATATCACCAGTGCACCGGCGTTTCGGGTGCCGCCGATATAGCCAAGAGAAGCGAGATAACCATGAAATATTCCTATGCAGCAGCGGCCGTGTTCGGTGCCGTCCTGCTTGCGGCCGTTCCGGCGCAGGCGCAATATGCCCAGCGGATTTCGAACGACATGTCGAAATGTGACGGATCGCGCCCGGCGATGCTCGTGACCGTCGTCAATTTTAAAGGCGCGGTGAACCGCGTGCGCGTGGTCAGCTACCGCGCGCTGGAAAGCGATTGGTTGAAGAAAGACCGTTGGCTCAATCGCATCGACACGCCGGTAACCGGCAGGACGATGAAATTCTGTATGCCGATGCCGGCCCCCGGCACTTATGCCGTCGGCGTGCGCCACGATTACAACGGCAATGACGATGACGATCCGTTCAAGGATGGTTGGGGCATGTCGAACAATCCT
Organism: Novosphingopyxis sp.; assembly: GCA_042090735.1. Lineage (GTDB taxonomy): Bacteria > Pseudomonadota > Alphaproteobacteria > Sphingomonadales > Sphingomonadaceae > Novosphingopyxis. The sequence goes on from JBELIU010000001.1 coordinate 32,323, forward strand.
TCGATCGGACTCGGCGCGCTTCTGGCAGGCGGATCGTTCGGAAAACCCCCGGTCTCCAAGGCGGCGGTAAAGGTGGGCAGCGGTGTAACGCCGGTCACCATCAAGCTGAAATATCCGTGATCCAGTCGCTTGCGGCCGCCATTTGCTTTAAGGTGCAAGGCGGATCGCAGGGAGATGGATCATGAAATATGATCTCGAGCGGCGCCCGGTCCACCTGGGGCTGGGCGCCAGCGCTCATGTCGAACCGGAGTTCGGCGGCGCAATGGATTGGTACGAGGCGTACTCAGCCCGTCATGCATCGGACGGGGCCGAAGGGCGGCTGGTCACGGTTCACCGTTTCGCGGAGAGCTGGACGAGCTGGGAGATGCATCCCAATGGCTAGGAAGTGGTGCTGTGCCTGGAGGGCGCGGTCACGCTGATCCAGGACAAGCCTGACGGCCGTAGCGAAATCAGCCTCGGCAAAGGCGAATATGCGATAAATCCGCCGGGCGTCTGGCACACCGCCAATGTCGAGCGTGAGGCGGTGTGCCTCTTCATTACAACGGGGAAGGGCACTGAGCACCGCGCCAGATAAGATGCGCCTTTAGACCCTGCCCAGGGAAATCCGGTCCGGGCGAAGCCTAGAGCACGCCCACCTTCTCGCCCGCGCGCTCGAACATGCCGAGGATATCGTCGACCTGCTCGCTGGAATGCTCGGCGCAGAGCGAGCAGCGCAGCAGCGTCATGTTCGCGGGCGTTGCCGGCGGGCGGGCAAGGTTTACGTAGAGCCCTTCGTTCAGAAGCGCCTCCCACATCGCCGCGCCGCGCTCCAGATCGGGCATGATCACCGCGATGATCGCGCTTTGCGGCTCTTCGGTGCCGAGCGTGAACCCGCGCTTTTTCAGCCCCGCATGCAATTTGCGAGAGTTTTCCCACAGATGCGCGCGCTTGTTGCCGCCATGCATGAGCTTGCGGATCGAGGTTGCCGCCGTCGCCACCACGCTGGGCGGCAGCGATGCTGTGAAAACGTAGGGACGGCAGACTAGGCGCATCACTTCGAACTTCGGATGGTTCGAGACGCAGAAGCCGCCGACGGTGCCGACGCTCTTCGAAAAGGTGCCGATGATGAAATCGACGTCGTCGATCACGCCCTGCGCTTCGGAAACGCCGCGGCCGTTCTCGCCGATGAAACCCATGGAATGCGCCTCGTCCACCAGTACCATCGCGCCGGCTTCCTTGGAAACGCGGATCATTTCCTTCAGTGGTGCAACATCGCCCAGCATCGAATAGACGCCTTCCAGCACCACCAGCTTGCCGGCATCTTCGGGCAGGCGCTTCAGGCGCTTTTCCAGCGCCTCGACATCGTTGTGGCGGAACGGCACGATCTGGGCGTTGCCCATGGCGCAACCGTCGTAGATCGAGGCGTGGCTGTCGATATCCAGCAGGATGTAATCCTCCTTGCCGGCGATGGTCGAGATGATGCCCAGATTGGCCTGATAGCCCGTCGAAAACACCATCGCGTGGTCGAAGCCGTAGAATTCCTTCAGCGCCTCCTCGCACTCCTTATGGCCCTGATAGGTGCCGTTGAGCACGCGGCTGCCAGTGGTGCCCGAACCGAATTCCTCCAGCGCGGTCTTGCCTGCCTCGATCACGTCCGGATCGAACGTCATGCCCATATAGTTGTAGGTGCCGAGCAGGATCGTCTCGCGGCCATTCACCACGGCGACGGTGGGCGACTTCACTTCTTCCATAACCAGCGAGAACGGATCGCGCTGGCCGGTGGAAAGCAGCTGCTCACGCTGATCGATCAGCGCATCGAATTTTGAGAAAAGATCGGTCATGAAGCCTGCATCCATTCGGGCGGAGCTTGCCAAGGCCCGGCCTTTTGAAAAAATAAATTAGGCCCTGCGAAATGGTCAGGGCAACCGGCGTCGCTCAGTCGCCTTTCAGCTTGGCGACGGCGTCGACCAGCTGACCGACGGTCTCGATCTCGGCCTGCATGTTCATGGTGATGACGATATCGAACCGGTCTTCGATCGCCGCAACGAAGTCCATCACGGTCAGACTGTCCCATTCCAGATCTTTCTGGAAGCTGGTTTCGCGCGTCACTTCAACGCCCTTGGCATTGAACGGCTCGATCTCTTCCTTGATCGCCTCGAACAGTTGGTCGGACATGGATTTTGCCTTCGTTAGAGTGGGCGTGAGTGAATAGGCGCGTGGATTGGCAAGCGATTGCGGCAGGGTCAAGGCGGATGGACTGGCGCTGCTCAGAGCCAGCCCTGCCGGCGATACCATGTCGCCGTGGACGCCAGCCCTTCCTCTGTCCCGATCTGTGGCTGCCAGACCGATGCCGGCGGACGCCTCGCCGCATCGACGGTCCAGTCCGGATGGGCGAAGTAGCGCGCGCGATCAGGTGTCAGCTTGGCGTTCTTGCCGCGCACCAACCTGTCCGCATAACCGCCGAGCATCAGCAGCGACTTCGGGATCGAAAAGCTCTCGATGCCGCGTCCCACCGCCTTGCCGATCAGTCCGCCGAAGCTGCGATGGCTCCACCCGCCGTCCTTGCCGTCGTCGACTTCGTAGACAACTCCGGTCGTCCGCTCGGCGGCAGGAACCAGCGCGACCAGCAGTCGCGCGAGATCATCGACATGGATCGCGGAGAGCCGGCCGCGCGGCGGCAGGAACATGAGGCCGCGCTTGGCCATCTTGAACATTTCCAGCATATCGCGGTCGCCGGGCCCATAGACCGCGGGCGGACGCACGGCAGTCCAGTCCAGTGTGGATGTCGCCACGATCCGCTCTCCGGCCAGTTTGGTCTCGCCATAGATCGAAAGCTTCGGCTGACGCGCGGCAAGGGAGGAAACGTGGACAAAGCGCCGCACGCCCTGATTTGTGGCAGCGGCAATCATGTTCCGGACGGCCGCCACATTGCCCTCCTCGAATCCTGCGCGATCAGGCGCGTTGGTGGCGCCAGCTATATGCACGACCGCGTCCACGCCGTCGCACAGGCGATCCAGTGCATCTTCGTTCGCCAGATCGCCCGCGATCCAGGTCACGCCTTCCCGCATGGGCTGATCGCGCCGGGTGAGGGCGCGTACGCGGTAACCCTCGTCCAGCGCTGCGGACAGCGTGGCGGCACCGACGAAGCCCGTCGCGCCGGTCATCGCGATCACTTTTCCGATGCCCGCGCCCATCTCAGCGCAACGGCGACCAATCGATGACATCGCCCTCGCTATCGAGCTCATCGACGGCGCGCTTGCGCTCGATCGAGCTGCGCGCTGGCAGATGCTCGAGCACCTGGTCGAGCAGCTTGTCCATGCCCTGGCCGGTGGCGGCCGAAATGGTGACCAGCTCGATACCCTGATTTTGCAGGCCGAGCGCGACGTCAGCCATCAGTTCCTCGCCCAGCAGATCGCCCTTGTTGAGCGCCACCAGCTCGGGCTTGTCGCCCAGACCCGCACCGTAATTCTCCAACTCGGTCCGCACGGTTCGATAGGCCTCCAGCGGATTGTCCCCGGTGGCGTCGATCAGATGGATGAGCAGGCGGCAGCGTTCGATATGGCCCAGGAACCGGTCGCCGATGCCTGCGCCTTCCGCGGCGCCTTCGATCAGACCGGGAATGTCGGCCAGCACGAATTCGCGCGACTTGTGCCGCACCACGCCCAGCTGCGGAATGATGGTGGTGAACGGATAGGCGCCCACCTTGGCATTGGTGCCGGTCACCTGATTGATGAAGGTGGATTTGCCGGCATTGGGCAGGCCGACAAGACCGACATCGGCCAGCAACTTGAGTCGCAGCCACACGTCCTGTTCTTCCGCGGGCCAGCCCATGCCGTGCTGGCGCGGCGCGCGGTTGGTGCTGGACTTGTAGCTGGCATTGCCGCGCCCGCCGTCGCCGCCGCGCAGCAACGTTACGGTCTGACCTTCCTCGGTCAGATCGGCGAGCAGCGTGCGCTCCTCGTCATCGGCCAGAATCTGGGTGCCGATCGGCACTTCGATGATCATGTCCTTGCCGCCGCCGCCGGTGCGATCGCGGCCCATGCCGCCATGGCCTCGCTCGGCCTTGAAATGCTGATTGTAGCGGAAGTCGATGAGAGTGTTGAGGCCGGGCACCGCAACGAAGATGACATCGCCGCCCTTGCCGCCATTGCCGCCATCGGGGCCGCCATATTCCACATATTTTTCACGGCGAAAGCTCACCGCGCCGGGGCCACCGGCACCGGATTTCAGATGGATTTTGGCTTGATCGAGAAAATGCATAGGCCCGCCGTTAGAGCAGGCGGAGGGCGAAGGCCAGTTTTCATGATGCCGTGCCGCGCGCGGCAATCGGCGAAATTAGCCTTTGCAGCACGCCCACGCGCCCGTTATATCGCGCCCTCCTGGTGAGGGGCCGTAGCTCAGTTGGGAGAGCGCGTCGTTCGCAATGACGAGGTCAGGGGTTCGATTCCCCTCGGCTCCACCAGATCTCTCCGGCGCTCCCTACCTGCATCGACGGTTGAACCACGCGGCGGAAATGCCGTCCCGCGGAGTCTAATCCGGCAGATCGATTGCTCGCAAGCGGTCCACCACTGCCTCCAGGCGCGCTTCGGCGAGGTCGCGGGCGCGGCTTCGGGGGAGACCGAGCGAGGAGGCGAGGGGGCCGCCCATGAGGGCATCGCCGAGCGCCATCAGCACCAGAGCCAGCGTGCTTTCCTGCAGCTCCTCGCCGATCAGCGGGGCCACGCTGAGCTGATCGACCAGATCGTGGATCGACTCGACGATCGGATCGAGCGCGTCCTCATTGCCCGACGCCAGCATCCATGCCGCCAGCGCGCCGCCGCCCTCCTTATCGAACGCGTCGAACGTCAGATCGACGATATCGCGCGATGTCGCATTGCCAGCTCGCGTCTTCACCACCGTGGCCGCGATCGTGTCGCAGATCGAACGCGCGTGAAATGTCGCGAGCGCGCGTTGCAATCCCGACGCGCTGCCGAAATGGTGCAGCAGATTGGCGTGGGTCTTTCCAATCCGCGTCGCCACGGCCTTGAGCGTCACCGCCTGAGGGCCGCTTTCGAGCAGGATTTCGCGCGCGGCTTCCAAGGCGGCAAGGCGGCTTTCTTCCGGGCTCAACCGGCGGCGAGGCAAAGAGCTTATTGACACTCTTGTCAGTAGTCCTTAAATTTCATGAGTGTCAATAAGAGGCCAGATCCACTTCTGGCAATGACGAAGGAGGTCAATATGGCTCTCGCAACTTTCAAAAATTTCATCCGTGGCAACGGCGTCGGCGCTCCGGCGGATCTTTCGATCACGCCGCGCAACCGCCGCTTCGGACGCGAAACCGTTTCCCAGACCCGTTGGTGGAATGGCGGCGATCCTTATGGGACGGCGTTCTACAACGCTCTGTCGGCCACCTTTCCACTGGGCGAGGCTTTCTTCGTGGAGAGCGTGAAGGCGTTCCGCGAGGGCGTGCCGGAGCGCTTGGCTCGCGAAATCCGCGCGTTCACCCAGCAGGAGGTGATGCACAGCCGCGAGCATCTCGCCTTCAATCGCCGCGCGGCCGACTCTGGCTATGATCTCTCCCGCCTGGAAAAGCGGGTCGAAGATCAGCTGGCGCTCACTGCAGACCGGCCGAAGATTGCCTCGCTGCTGGTTACGATCGCGCTGGAGCACTTCACCGCGATTATGGCCCATGAAGCGCTGAAGAACCCTGCGCATTTTGCGAGTGCCGAGCGCGAGACCGCGGATTTGTGGCGCTGGCATGCGATCGAGGAGATCGAGCATAAGGGCGTCGCCTTCGACGTCTGGCAGCACGCGTCGCGTGACTGGTCAGCCCTCAAGCGCTGGCAGATGCGCAGCTTTTCCATGCTGCTAACCTCGTTCCTGTTCGTGCGATATCGCTGGAGCGGAATGCTCGATTTGCTTGCGCAGGACGGTATCACCGGGCCGCGCGCCTGGTGGGGCCTGGCTCGTTTTGCGTTCGCACGTCCCGGAATGGTGCGCCGCATTGCGCTTCCCTGGCTCGCTTACTTCCTCCCGGGCTTCCATCCCTGGCAGGAAGATGACCGGGCCTTGATCGATCTGGCGGAAAGCGAGTACGAAGCTGCCGTTTCTACGCGCCGGGAACCGGCTGCGGCGATGTAATCGGCTTGGCAAGTTGCTCCGAAATGGACCAATTTGCCAAATCTTCCAGCCCGTTAACCAAGCCCGTTATCCCTGCGTTACGCTTGCTAATGTCTAATGCCCCCAGACGGTTGTCGTGTGGGGGATTATCATGGCGAAGCATCAGGAGGCGGTAACACCATCAATCAAGCGAAGAAGCTTTCGCTATGATCGCACCCAAACCCCCGTTCGGCACTGGCTGGGCGGGGACCCCGTTGCGACATCCTTCTTCAATTCGCTTTCCGTCGTCTTTCCCAAGGGTGAGGCTTTCTTCATCGATTGCCTGCGCCCTTGGCAGCAGCGCGCCGGCAAAAAACTGGGCGGAGAAATCCGCGAATTCATCCGTCAGGAAGCGCTGCATGGGCGCGAGCATATCGCCCTCAATCGCGGCATTGCCGCGGGCGGCTATGATGTGAGCGCGCTCGAGGCGGTGGTTGACGAAGTGATCGACTCCGCGCGTGCCAAGCATGCGATTGCGCGGCTCACCTACACGATGTGTTTCGAGCATCTGACAGCGATCCTGTCCTCATCCATTCTGAAAAACGAAAAGGTAATGGAGCAGGCGGCGCCCGAGATGCAGCGCATCTGGTTCTGGCATGCTGTCGAGGAGATCGAGCATAAAGGCGTCTGCTTCGACACCTGGATGCTGGCGACAGAGGAGTGGTCTTCGCTCCGGCGTTACTGGACCCGCTGTGTGAGCCTGGCGCTGATTTCGGCTGGCTTTGTCAAAAACCGGATCCGGGGCCAGATGAATTTGTTGCGACAGGACGGCTGGAACGCGCGCAAATCGCTGCCCGCCATCCTGCGCTGCGCTTTTGGGAGGGAAGGCTTGGGGCGCGCGGTGATGCGTGACTGGATCAGGTTCTTCAAGCCCGGCTTTCATCCTTGGCAGATCGACGATCGCGATCTGATCCCAATGGGCGAATCGGTGTTTGCCGATGCCGCAAGCTCGGCTTCCGCGGTCGAACCGGCCGAAGCCGTCGAACCGCAGGATATCGCCCACGCAGCCTGAAGATTTTTCAGGCGGCTTCCGGTCGCTTGTCCATCTCCGCGTCGGCTTCGCAGTCATCCGCCAGCCATTCGAAGTGCCGTGCCGGTGCGCGGCCTTGGCGGCCCTCACTCCAGCGCGCCTCGATCCGTCCGGTATCCCGAAAACCGATCTTGCGCAGGACGGCGCCGGACGCCGGATTATCGACGAAATGGGTAGCGGTCAGTCTGCGATAACCCAGCGCCCGGCCGATCTCGACGAGGGCACGGCCCGCTTCGGTGGCGAAGCCCCGGTTCCAGGCATCGTGCCGGATCCAGTAACCCAGTGCGATCCGCCCTTCGGTTTCGTCCAGGCCACATGTGCCGATGAGCCGCGGGCGGTCCGCGGTCCGGTCGACAATCAGCAGATGGGGCAGGGGATCGCGCGCCGCCCTATCGCAATACAAGTCGGCATCGCCGGGCCGATAGGGCCAGGGCAGCCGCGCCAGATTGCGGACGAGACGTTCGTCATTCGCCGCTTCGAAAATTGCGGGCGCATCTTCCGGCCATGGTGGCCGCAGCAACAGCCTTTCGGTAATCGCAAACATGTCTCTCGCTCCTCCCGCCTCCGGAGCCTCCGTAACGCCGCGATATGACGGCTTGGGGAAACGCGGACGACGTCCTTGAAGGGAGATGTTTTTCTGTAGGGCCGGTAGTTTTCCGTCTGCCGGACACAACAAAAAAGGGAGGCGGGGCGGCCCGTCTCCCTTCCGATTGCGAAATCTCGTTCTACCGAGATCTCCGGGCCATCCCATCGGGACAGCCCTTTAACGGCTGTCCGCTTATTCTGCCGCTTCGGCGGCCATGTCTACCGACACATATTTGCGGCCAAGCTTGCCGCCGTGGAATCGGACTCGGCCCTCTGTAAGAGCGAAAAGCGTGTGATCCTTACCGAGACCAACATTGGTACCCGGATAAATCTTCGTGCCGCGCTGGCGCATGATGATGTTGCCGCCGACAACCTGCTCGCCGCCGAATTTCTTCACACCAAGACGCTTGCCTGCCGAATCGCGACCGTTGCGCGACGAGCCGCCTGCTTTTTTATGTGCCATGGCTCAGCCTTCCTTTTCTTCGTTCTTCGCAGCGTTCTTGGACGGCGCCTGCTTGGTCACGGTCTCAGCCTTGCCCTTGCCCTCGGCGGTCGCCTTCTTGGGCGATGCCTTGCTGGCAGCAGCCTTTGCGGGCTTGGCTTCGTCCTCGGACTTGGCGTCGGCCTTCGGCTCGGCTGCCTTCTTGGAGGCGGCCTTCTTCTCATCACCGATCGACAGGATCTCCAGCAGGGTGACCTGCTGACGATGGCCCTGCTTGCGGCGATAATTGTGCCGGCGGCGCTTCTTGAAAACGATGACCTTATCGGTCTTGTCCTGCGCAATGATGCGCGCACCGACGGTCAGCTTCGACACATCCTTCAGGTCGGCACCTTCGCCGGCCATCAGGACGTCGTCCAGCGTTACGCTGTCGCCGGCTTCACCGGACAGCTTTTCGACGGCAATTTTGTCTCCGGCGGCGACGCGATATTGCTTGCCGCCCGTGCGCACGATCGCGAACATGGGCTTTTCACTCGATTCAGGGTTCGATAAATCTGTTGCCCAGCGCGAAAACCAAAAAGGCGCGAAGCCACCGGCCTCGCGCTGGAATGGCGTCAGCTAAGGGGAGGGGGCGGGCTTGTCAACGCTTTTCCCGCTTTGGTGCTGCGCTATTGCGGGCGCGCTCGGGCCGTCATAGAGCCTGGACGATGAAATGGCTATGCTGCCCCCTCCCTCTGCTGCTCCTGCCCGGCTGTGTTCAGGGATCGGAGTCGTTCCCCTCGCTTTTGCCGCGGCCCTATGAGGTCGATGCCGCCGATCTGAGCAAGCGTCCGGCGTCGCAGCCTGAACCCGCACCTGCGCCGGTGACGCCGCTCTCTTATGAGCAGCGCCGCATGCTGGCAGCGGCCGTCGAGCAGTTTCGCGCCGCCGATGATGCTTTCCGGGCCGCACTGCCCGCGGTGCGCAGCGCGGTCTCTGCCGCTCCGAGAAGCGGAAGCGGTAGCGAGCCCTGGATCTACGCACAGGTGTTACTCTCGCGGCTGGAGATTGCGCGGGCGCCCAGCGTGGAAGCCCTGGCCACGATCGATCAGCTACTGATCCAACGGCTTGCGCAGGAAAGCCAGCGCGCTGCAGGCGGCGGCACGAGCGAGATCGAGGCTGCCCGCGCACCGATCGCACAGGCCGTGGAAGAGCAAAGCGCCATCATAGCCGGCCTAGCGGGGCGCATCGGCTGAACTGTCCTCGCGCGGCCGCGGGCCGGACAGCGCAGGCACAGCCTCCGCTGCATCCTCCGGCGTGATGCCGGGCGGCGGCGCAGCGGACAGGCGTTCCTCGCGCCGCGCGACCCGGCCTGCGCGCTGCACCGCATCCACAAGACGCGGATATACGCCGCAGCGGCACAGGTTCGGCAGCCCGGCCTCGATCTGCTCGCGCGTGGGATTGGACGTTTTGCGCAGCAGCACCGCAGCCGCCATCACCATGCCCGGCGTGCAGAAGCCGCATTGCACCGCGCCGGTGGCGGCAAAGGCCTGCTGGACCGGATGGCCGCGATCGCGCGACAGGCCCTCGATGGTGGTCACGAAGCGTCCCTCCACCTCGCTTATGGTAACGAGGCAGGAGCGGATAGCCTCGCCGTCGATATCCACCGTGCAGGCACCGCAATCGCCCACGCCGCAGCCATATTTGGTGCCGGTGAGATTGGACGCCTCGCGCAGCGCAAACAGAAGCGGCGTGTCCGGGTCCATGCGATACTCGACGGGACGATCGTTGACTGTGAACTTGGTCATGAGATGCGGGCGATCGGCTGGAAAGTCGCAAGGGTCCGCATACGTCTCCCCCTGTTTCGCTCTCTTTCATTCGAAAGAGCTTCCTGTGGCGAGCGGTCTATAGATACGGCGAACGTCATAGGAGCCGGTTTTACGTGAGCAAGACCGCGTAGGACAGCAAAACCGCCGTTCCGACGCGGGTTTTGCGCGGCGCGCCGCCCGGTCTATTCCCGCCAGCTTTGGTCGATCTTGTCGACCTTGCGCACCATTGCCGCGAAATCGGCCGCGCCGGGGCCGCCGGGCAGCTGCGTCTGATGCAGATCGCGCTGATGCACCTTGACCACATCCTCCGACACGCTGACCGGCTGACCCATGGAGAGGGTGGCCAGCTGAATCTCGCAGGCGCGCTGCAGGGCCCAGTGGGTGACGAACACCTCGGGCAGGGTGCGACCGAGCACGACGGGGCCGTGATTCTTCAGCATCATGATGCGCTTGTCGCCAAGGTTCTGGCGCAGTCGTACGCCTTCTTCGTCGCGCACGGTGACGCCCTCGAAGTCGTGATAGGCGATCTGCCCGATGAAGTTGCAGGCGTAGAAGTTCACCGGCTGCAGTCCGCCCTCCAGCGCGCTCACGGCCATTGTCGCGGTGGTGTGGGTGTGCGCGATGGCGTGCGCCCAATCCAATTCGCGGTGGAACATCGAATGCTGGACGAAGCCGGCCTTGTTCACAGGATAGGGGTTATCGTCCAGCTTGTTCCCGTCGATGTCGATCTTGACGAGGTTGGAGGCCTTCACTTCGCTGAAGAGGAGGCCGAACGGGTTGATCAGAAACGCGTTCTTTTCGCCCGGCACTTTCACCGTGATGTGGTTGTAGATCGATTCGGACCAGCCCAGCATGTCGAACACACGGTAACAGGCGGCCAGTTGCTGGCGGGCCTCCCACTCGTCCTCGCTCATTTCGGACGGGGCTTCGCGACGGGCGTTGACTGCGGTGGCCATGACTGCTCTCCTAGGGTTCTTCTTTGCAACCCAATGTAGCTCAGTTGCGGGAGGGTGGCCAGCGTGCGGGTGATCGCTTCATGCGCCGTCGGATCGCTTTGACGGCGCTTTTTCAGGCAGCCACTGGCAAAAAGACTTGTCTTTTGCTATATAGGCTGTAACAACCCGCAGGATTTTGCCGCCCGCGAGGTGCGGCTTTTTTGTTTTATAATAGGGCCAGGGCAGGCCAACAACCGGATTTGGAGTGACGGACTTTTATGCAGATCATCGTTCGCGATAACAATGTCGATCAGGCGTTGCGGGCTCTCAAGAAGAAGCTGCAGCGCGAAGGTGTGTATCGCGAAATGAAGCTGCGCCGCCACTATGAGAAGCCATCGGAAAAGCGCGCTCGCGAGAAGGCTGCTGCCGTCCGCCGCGCTCGCAAGATGGACCGCAAGCGCGCCGAACGCGATAGCTGATCGGCTTTGCCGAATAGACAAATTCGAGACGGGCGCCTGCGGGCGCCCTTTTCATATCCGCCGCGCTGTCCTATCGCGCTGGCGAAGATCATCCCAGACGAGGATTGCTGATGTCCGCTACCGCCGTTCCGATTCGCCCCGTCAAAAAGGGCACGCTCACCACTTTCTGGATCGGCATCGCCGTCCTCGTGGCCGTGGCAGCGCTGTTCGTCTGGATCGGCACCAGCCCGCTCAGCGGTCACACGCTGGACGGCGGCACGACGATCGAGACGCTGGCAGAGGGTGAGGGGCCAAGCCCCGCCGCCGACGACTTCGTGTTGGTCAACTACACCGGTAAGCTGAAGGACGGGACGGTGTTCGATTCCGGTGAGCGCGCCCCGCTGCAGGTCGACGGCGTCATCCCCGGCTTCTCCGCCGGGCTTCAGCAGATGCAGAAGGGCGGCAAATACCGTCTGACGATCCCGGCCGATCAGGCCTATGGCGCCGAAGAAAAGCGCGATCCGCAGAGCGGCGAGGTCGTGATCCCCGCGAACAGCGATCTGGTGTTCGATGTCGAGCTGGAAGACTTCAAGTCGAAGGCCGAAGTGATGCAGATGCAGCAGCAGATGATGATGCAACAGATGATGCAGGGCGGCGGCGCTCCCGGCGCTCCGGGTGCTCCGGCACCGGGCCAGTAAGCTTTACCCCTTCGGCCGGGCGAGAATTCAGTCTCCCGCCTGGCTCAGTTTTTTCGAAGCGCTCTCATCCGCGCCGCCACTGCTTCCACCGGATGCGCGGCGGCGCGTTTGCGTGAGGCCTTCAGCGCGGGATAGCCGGCGCGCGCATCCGCCATCAGCTTGTTCACGAAACTGCCGTCCTGTACCTCACCCAGGATGCGCTTCATTTCGGCCCGCGCGGCATCGCCCACGATCCGCCCACTGCCTTCGGCGGCCCCGAATTCCGCAGTGTTCGAGATCGCCTCGCGCATCCCGGCGATGCCGCGTTCGTAGATGAGGTCGGCCAGAAGCTTCACCTCGGTCAAACATTCGAAATAGGCGATTTCCGGCGCGAAGCCTGCGTCCACCAGCGTGTCGAACCCGGCTTCGATCAGCTCCGGGATCACGCCCCAGAGCACGCCCTGTTCGTTGAACAGATCCGCTTCGGTCTCTTCCTGAAAGCTCGTTTCCAGAATGCCCGCCCGGCCGCAGCCCAATGCGCCTGCGTAGGCGAGGGCGGTGGCGCGCGCCGATCCGCTGGCGTCCTGCGCCACGGCGACGAGACCGATCAGTCCGGCGCCACGCTCATAATCGGCGCGCAGGGCCTTGCCCGGCCCCTTGGGCGCGACAAGGATGATGTCGAGATCGGGCCGCGGCGCGATCAGCCCGTAATGGATGGCGAGGCCGTGGGCGAACCCGATTGTCGCACCCTCGCGCACCGCGTCCGCCAGCTCGCGGGACCAGAGGTCTGCTTGGACTTCGTCCGGCACCAGCAGCATGACGACATCCGCGCGCGATGCGGCCTCAGCCATGGCGACGGGATCGAACCCGTCTTCGCGCGCCGCCTTCTCGCTTGCCGAGCCGTGGCGCAGGCCGATCAGCACATGCGCGCCGCTATCGCGCAGGTTCAGCGCCTGTGCGCGGCCCTGATTGCCATAGCCGATAATGGCGACGGTTCTGCGGTCCAGGGCGCTGAGATCGATGTCGGCATCGGTGAGGATCGGGTTGGTCATAAACCGCGTGTCGCAGGAGCGTGAGGCAGGTTCAAGGGGTGGGCAGCAGCAACGGCAACGCTTCGGCGGGATCGCCCGTCCAGCGCGGCCAGTCTTCGGGCGGCTGGTTGCGGAACCAGGTATATTGCCGCTTGGCATAGCGCCGCGTGGCAAGCTGGCCCGCCGCCACGGCGTCCTCGCGATCGACCTCCCCCCGCAGCATCGCCGTGATTTCCGGCACACCGATGGCGCGCATGACGGGCAGCGCCGGATCGATCCGCCGCGCGAGCAGCGCCTCCACCTCCGCTACCGCGCCGCTGTCCATCATTCCGGCAAAGCGCCGGTCGCAGCGATCGTAGAGCCAGTCCCGATCGGGCAGCAGGATGAGAGGCGTGAGCGTCACATGGCTGCCGATGCCTCCATGCTTCTCCGCCCGCCAGGCGAGCGCGCTGCGCCCCGTGGAGCGGATGATTTCCAGCGCGCGCGCGATCCGGCTGCTGTCTCCTGCGTTCAGCCGCGCGGCCATATCGGCATCCTCGCGCTGCAGTGCGGCATAGGCGTCGGCGACTGCCAGCGCGCGAACCGCGGAACGGACATCCGGATCGATCGTCGGGATCGGCGCGATGCCGTCCAGCAGCGTGCGCAGATATAGGCCGGTGCCACCGACGAGCACCGGCAGGCGCTGCACGTCCCAGGCGGCCTCGATCTCGGCCGTCGCATCTGCCGCCCAGCGCGCTGCCGAGCAGCTCTCGGTGCCGTCGAGATAACCGAACAGCTTGTGCGGCACTTCGCCGCGCTCCTCGCCGGTCGGCTGCGCGCTGAGGGTCGGCAGATCGCGATAGACCTGCGCGCTGTCGGCATTGATGACGGTGAGGGGTTTGCGCGCCGCCAAGGCGATCGACAGCGCGGTCTTGCCGCTCGCCGTCGGACCTGCGATCAGCGCCAGCGGCCGTCTTGTTTCAGGAGAATCCATGACCATCGCCACGCTGATAGCAGCCGACAGCCTGAAAGGGCACGACATCGATGCCGCCGCCGATCGTCTGCGCGATGCGGGTTTCGCGGTGACGGCGCGCGACTGGATCGACGAGGGCGTGGCGGCAGACATCGTGACGGACGGGGAGGTTGCGGCCGTCCGGGGCGCGCTCGCTCCGCTCGAGGACAGGTTCGACGTCGTCGTCCAGCCGGAGGGCCACCGGCGCAAGATGCTGCTTGTCTCGGATATGGACAGCACGATGATCACCGTCGAATGCATCGACGAGCTGGCCGATTATGCGGGTCTCAAGGACGAAATCAGCGCCGTTACCGAGCGGGCGATGCGCGGCGAACTGGACTTCGTCGAAGCGCTGCGTGGGCGGGTGAAGCTGCTCGAAGGGCTGGAGGCGAGCGCGATCGAGCGGTGCCGGGAGGAACGGGTGCGGATCATGCCCGGCGCGCGCGAGCTCGTCCGCACCATGCGTGCTTGGGGCGCGCAGTGCATTCTCGTCTCCGGCGGCTTCCACCATTTCGCCGATCCCGTGGCCGCCGAAATCGGTTTTCACCGCGCGGTGGCCAACCGGCTGGCCGTGGAGGGCGACCGGCTTAGCGGAGAGGTGAGCGGTCCGATCGTGGACGCGGCGGTGAAAGCCCGGCTGCTTGCCGATAGCGCCGCCGATCTGGATCTCGCTGGTTTGCAAACGCTGGCGGTTGGCGACGGCGCCAACGACATCCCGATGATCGAGGCGGCGGGGCTGGGCGTTGCCTATCACGCCAAGCCAAAGGCGGCGGCGGCGGCGGATGCCGCGGTCCGGCACAATGATCTGACGGCGCTGCTCTACGCGCAGGGCGTACCGCGAGGCCAGTGGGCGGCGGACTGAGCGCTTATTTCTTCAGGCTGAAGCAGCCGCTGCCAGCGCGCTTCACGGCGGCGCACATCCGGTCAGCCTCCGCCGTCGTGGC
>JBELIU010000082.1:0-10801 GCA_042090735.1 Novosphingopyxis sp.
GCGGCACGGACTTGATGGCGTTGCGGCCGGCGATGACGATGATCGGCATGGTCATCAGGGCCAGCGTCAGGCCGCCCACGATTGCGGCGGAGCGCGGCATGGAGAACCAGTTCAGGAACACGACCAGGCCGAGCAGACCGAAGATGATCGAAGGCACCGCGGCCAGATTGTTGATCGACACCTCGATCAGGTCCGTCCAGCGGTTCTTGGGGGCATATTCCTCCAGATAGAGCGCGGCGAGCACGCCCACCGGGAACGCCAGGACGATGGTGATGAACATCGTCATCAGCGATCCCTTGAAGGCTGCCCAGATGCCCGCCTGCGCCGGGTCCGTCGCGTCCGATCCGGTCAGGAAGGTGGTGTTGAAGCTGGTCTGCACCGCATCCTTCTGCTGCAGCATTGCGAGCAGGCGCTCGGCCGCGGGCGGGCCGTTATCCTTCGCGGCGATGTCGATTTCGGAGCTGGTGGGAAGCCAGAGCCGCTGCGTGCCTTCGATCAGCTGCGGGTCGGCGAGCAGCTTCTGCTGCACCACCTGCCAAGCGCCGCTGGAAAAGATCTGGCTGCCGGCTTCGCCATATTCGCTCTCCATCGCCACGCCGACGACGCCGGGCAGGTCGAGCGAGTTCACCACCGTCTCGGCATTCTGGCCGGACAGCGCGGCCGCGCTGGTGCCGCCGGTCAGCGCCGGAAAGTCGATCGTCAGCTCCGCCTCGGTCTGCTGGAAACCGCCCAGGCCGTTGCCGACCATAACGTAGAGGAGGAAGGCAAGGAACGCGGCGGACAGCACCACGGCGGTCAGGCCGAGATATTTGAAGCGGCGTTCGGCCGCATAGCGATTGGCGATACGCTTGCGCATTGCATCGCTCGACCAGTCGGTCGGCGTGGTGCGCACCCTTGCCGGTGTGGCGGGGGCGGGGGCCGGGGCGGGAGCGTCAGTCATTCATAGGCCTCCCGGTAGCGCTTCACGACGCGCAGCGCGACGAGGTTCAGGAGCAGCGTGACGATGAACAGGACGAGGCCGAGCGCAAAGGCGGCGAGCGTCTTGGGGCTGTCGAACTCCTGGTCTCCGGTGAGCAGCTGCACGATCTGCACCGTCACCGTGGTCACGCTGGCAAAGGGATTGGCGGTCATATTGGCGGTAAGGCCGGCGGCCATCACCACGATCATCGTCTCGCCGATCGCACGGCTGACGGCTAGCAGCACGCCGCCGACCACGCCGGGCAGCGCGGCGGGGATCAGCACCTTCTTGATCGTCTCCGATTTGGTGGAGCCCATGGCGAGCGATCCGTCGCGCATCGAATTGGGGACGGCGGCAATGCTGTCGTCCGCCATGGAAGATACGAACGGAATGATCATCACGCCCATCACCACGCCGGCCGCCAAGGCGCTTTCGGACGAGGCACCGGGGATGCCCAGCATAGCGGCGAAGTCGCGCAGCGCCGGGGCCACGGTCAGCGCGGCGAAATAGCCGTAGACCACCGTCGGCACGCCCGCGAGAATCTCCAGAATCGGCTTCATCCATTTGCGAAAGCCGGGGCGGGCATATTGGGTCAGGTAGACCGCGCTCATCAGGCCCAGCGGGATCGCCACGATCATCGCGATGATCGCACCGATGAACACCGTGCCCCAGAACAGCGGGATAGCGCCGAAACCATTGTCCGCGCCGGGCGTGACCGTCGATTGCGGGTTCCAGTTGGCGCCGAACAGGAATTCGAAAGGCGAGACCACCGAGAAGAACCGAACCGTCTCGAAGATCAGCGAGGCGACGATGCCGATGGTGGTGACGATCGCGATTAGCGAGGCGACGAGCAGTCCCGCCATCACCACGCGCTCCACCTTGGTGCGGGCGCGGAAATCGGGCTTCAGGCGGGTGAAGGCGTAGGCGCCGCCCGCGAACAGCAGCAGCAGCGTCGCGGCCACCGCGATCCAGTTGTAATGCGCGATGGCGGCTTCGTAGAGCGGCACGAATTTGTTCGCCATCGGCTGGAAGGCCGTGGTCTGCGTGCCCTCGGCAATGGCGCGTGCTTCCGACAGGATCGAGGCGCGGGTGAAGCCGTCCATCGGCAGCGATGCGGCCTCTGGCGAGGACAGCACCATGTCGGTCTGCAATGAGGGTACGATTCCGCTCCACACCGCCAGGAACAGCAGCGGCGGGACGATCGCGAACAGCGCGACATACCAGCCGTGATAGCTCGGCAGGCTGTTGAGATTCGAGCGGTCGCCATGAACGAAAGCGGCCGCGCGCGCACGTCCGGTGATCCAGGCGATCAGGCCCAACCCCAGAACCAGAAAAAGCAGCCCCGCCCCAGCCATCATCTCAACCCCTTGCCCGTTGGGCTTCGTGGATGCAACCGGCGAGGCGGAGAGGCCGCTTGCCCCTCCACCCTGCCGGACCGTCGGTGGTGCAGATCAGCCCGCGAGGCTGGCCGCGTCGATTGCCTTCAGCTGATCGGCCTGGCCCGCGGACGCCGCACGGTCGCCATCGGGAAGCGAAATCAGGCCGAGCGGCGCGAGATAGCCGTTGGTGCCGCCCGCGGAGACGAATTCCTTCACGAACTCCTGCAGGCCCGGAATCTTCCCGACATGCGCCATCTTCACATAGATGTAGAGCGGCCGCGCGCCAGGATACTGGCCGGCTGCGATGGTTTCATAGGTCGGCGTTACGCCCTGGATCGGGATACCGCGCACCTTGTCCGCATTCTCGGCCATGTAGCTATAGCCGAAGACGCCCATCATCTCGGGGTTGCTGACCAGCTTCTGGACGATCAGATTGTCGTTCTCGCCCTGCTCCTTGTACATGCCGTCGGTGCGGATGTCGGTGCAGATCGCCTTGTGCTGATCCTTGTTGCTGTCTTTCAGCGCCTTCATCTCGGCATTGCTGTCACAGCCCTTTTCCATGATCAGCTCCTCGAACGCATCGCGCGTGCCCGACGTACTGGGCGGGCCGTAGACCGCGATCGGGATATTGGGCAGCGAGGGATCGACATCGGCCCAGCTCTTGGCGGTCTGTTCCATGCCGAACGGCTTGGCGGCCAGCGCCTTGTAGATCTGCTCTTCGGTCAGCTGGATCTTGGGACCGTTTACGGACTGCGCCATGGCGATGCCGTCGATGCCGATCTTGATCTCGGCAATGTCGGTCACGCCGTTCTTCTGGCAGGTCTCGAACTCGCTCGCCTTCATGCGGCGCGATGCGTTGGCGATGTCCGGCGTGTTCGGGCCGACGCCGGCGCAGAACTGTTCGATGCCGCCGCCGGTGCCGGTCGATTCGAGCACCGGTGCGGTGCGCCCGGCACCGCCCGAGGCGTACCGCTCGGACACTGCCTTGGCGAAGGGGAAGACCGTCGAGGAACCGACGATGGCGATATGATCGCGCGTGCCGGCACCGGACGTGCTCGCCTGATCCTGACACCCGGCAAGCAGCGCGACTCCGGCCAGAAGGCCAGCGAATCTCTTGAACATATTCAACCCCTTGGAAAATAGGCATTTATGAGTGAGCGGGCGAAAGCTGCCATCGCGCGGCGGGCACCCGGTTATGAGCGCCCTTTAGGGACGAGTGGTGGCTTCCGGGTGACTGTCATATGACAGTGATGTTACGGTTTGGGTCGATCCGTTTTACAGCGTTCCGCGCGGTTCGCCCCTTGGATCGCCCGCTGGAGCGGCGCGCGCGGCCGCCGGATCGTCCGCCAGCCGCGCGATTTGCAGCATGACGTTGATCGTCGTGCCGCGTCCCGGCTCGCTGGAAATTTCCATATGGCCGCGATGCCGATCGACAATATGTTTGACCAGCGACAGGCCGAGCCCGGTGCCGCCCAGCTGGCGGCTGCGCCCCGAATCGACGCGGTAGAAGCGCTCGGTGAGCCGCGGGATATGCTCCGGCGCGATCCCCTCGCCCTCGTCCGCGACGCGCAGCCGCGCCATCGATCCGGAGCGCGTCAAGCCTAGCGAGAGCGCGATCGGCGTATCCTTGCGGCCATATTTCATGGCGTTCGACAGGATGTTGTAGAGCAGCTGGCGCAGCTGCGACGTATCGCCCATCACCATGAGCGGCGCGTCTGCGCCGTGCAGCACGATGTCGCGTCCGCGCGGGTTCGATCCGGCGGCCAGTTCGCCCGCCACGCTGCGCGCGATATCGCTGAGATCGACCGTTGTCTCGACCGGCTGATATTTCTCCGCCTCGATCCGGCTCAGCGACATCAGATCGCGTACCAGCGCCTGCATCCTCTCGGTCTCGGCGGCCATGATGCCGAGGAAGCGCGTGCGCGTGGGGGCGGATTCGCCCGCATCGGGTTCGCTCAGCGTTTCGATGAATCCCTTTACCGAGGAAAGCGGCGTCATCAGTTCGTGGCTGGCATTGGCGACGAAATCGACGCGCATCTTTTCCGCGGCCTGGCTGGAGGTGCGATCGGTCAGCCGGACGAGCTTCTGGCCGGAACTGATGCGCTGGATGTGCATGTCCCATGCCTGGTCCCGCAGGCCGATCCCGGTGAGCCGCAACGGCCGCCCTTCGTGGTTCGCGTCCTCATCGGCAAGGCGTTCGGCGGCGCCCGCATGGCGCACGGCGGTGCGCACATTCTCGCCCACCACATTCTCGCCGAACAGCCGCAGCGCGGCGCGGTTGGCGTTGGTGACGCGCGCGGCCTCCACCACCATCACCGGATCGGTGGAGGCGTCGATGAACGCCTGGAAATCGGGGTGATGCGTGATCCGGCCCGCAGAAGGCGTCTCGCTGCGCGCCGGGCGCACGCGGGCACGGCCGCCGCCCTGATCCGCCGCCACGAAAATGGCGATCATGCCGGTCACCGCCATGATGAACGCGCGCTCGGCTGGTACGCTGCTATAGCCCGCCATGATCGCGCCCACGACGAACAGCAGCGCAGCAAACAGCAGGCGGAGGAGCGAGAAGCGGGTCATGGCGCCCGCCCATAGCAAAGCGCGCGCCTTCAACATATTGGCAAGTTTTCGCGGGCATCCTGTCCCGCGATCGGACGGCAAGCCGGCACGGCCGCGCGCACTATCGCTTTCGCAGGCGCGCACGGCTATGCCATCCGTCTCTATTAAGGGAGAATGGACGTGGCGGACGAGAGCCCCGAGCAGACCGAAGGCGGCAACGCACCGCGCGGCGTGGTCGATCGCCGCCGCGCGCTGATGCTCGGCGCCTTTGCCGCCTCCACCGTCGTCAGCATCCGCCCGGCCATCGCGCAGACCGCCGGATCGGTGCTCAATTGCGAAATTCCCGTGCCCGACCGCAGCCAGACCGGACAGTATATCGCCGCCGACGGCAGCCTGGTGCCGCCCGATACCCCCGGCTCCTTCGCGCCTCCGGGCCGCAATTTCACCGGAGAGGAAGTGAAGAACGCGCTGAAGGGCCGCCCGCTTCCCGGCGCGAGCTATGAGCAGAACGAGGCCTATCTGAACTATATCCGCCGGTTGCAGGCCGGCCAGAGCGGCTTCACCTGCTACGCCTCGCTCCAGATGCCGCGCTAAGCCGGCCGAACCGCGCCATCGGCATTCGCTCTTGCGTAGCGGCGCTTCCCTGCGGACAAGGGGAGGCCCATGGACGATGAACCGCTCTACATTCGCGCCGCCGCCGCCGACCTCGTCTGGCACCCGCTGGAGGCGTTGACCCTCGTCTATGATCGGCGCTCCGGCATCACCCATATCGTGGTGGAGCCGGTGCCGGAGATCATGGAGGCGATGGGCGATGCCCCGTCGAGCGCCGCCGATCTTGCGAACAGGCTGGGCGAACGCTTCGATCTGGAAGGGGGCGATCCGCAGCGCGATGCTACGGCGCTGATCGGCGCGCGGCTGGCCGAACTGGCCGCGCTTGGGCTGGTCGAGCGGAAGCAAGCGCGTGCATGAGCTGCGCCTCAAGGTGGGGCCGGCGGCGTTCCGCATCGGATCGGCCTGGCCCGCGCCGATCCAACAGCTGGAACGCCTCTACGCCGCCTATCCCCGGCCCCGCCATGTCGATTTCACGGTCCGGCTCGATCCGGCCAGGCCCTGGCGGAAATATCTGCGCCCATCGGCCATGATCTCCGGCGATTTCATGTTGCCGGACGCCGCGCCCTTGCCGCTGGCGCAAGGGCTGCTGGCGGTGGAGATGGGCATGAACCTGCAGATGGCGCTGGGCTGGCGGCGGCATCTGCTGCTGCATGCCGGCGCGGCGGAAAAGGACGGGCGCGCGATCGTGATGACCGGGCTGTCGGGCTCGGGCAAATCGACCATGGCCGCGCTGCTGGGCGAGACCGGCTGGCGCTTCATGAGCGACGAATTCGCGCTTCTGGGCCTGGACGACGGCGCGATCCATCCCTTCCCCCGGCTGGTCAGCCTGAAGAATAGCGGCATCGAGGCGCTGGAGCAGCGGGTGGGCCATACGCGGCTCGGCCCGCGGCTGCGCGGCACGCCCAAGGGCGACATCCGCCATCTCGTCCCACCAGCCGATGCGATCGAGCGCATGGCCGAGTCCGCATTGCCGAAGCTGATCCTGTTCCCCCGCTTTGGCGAGCGCCGCGCGGTGCGGACCGTGCCTCCGGGCGAGCTGTTCATGCGGCTGACGCAGGCTTCCACCAATTATGTCGCGTTGGGCGAGGCGGGGTTCGCGGCGCTCACGCGGCTGTGCGAGAGCGTTCCCGCCCGCGCCATCGACTATGGCCGGGGCGAAGAAGGGGCCGAGCTGATCGAGGAATTGTGGGAGCAGCCGGCATGACCGCCGCCGCCCGCCGCCTGACCGCTTGCCTCGCCGATCCGCGCGTTGCCGGCCAGTTCGGTGCGCGCCAGTGGAACGAGCTGATTGCCACCGCCCGCGCCGAGCGATTGATCGGCGCGCTGGCCGACCGGCTGGAGGGACGCAGCGTTCCGGACGAAGTTGCCGCGGTGCTGTCCGACACTCGCGTCATGGCCGCGCAGGAGCGCCGCGCGGCGCTCTGGGAAGCGGACTGCGCCCGCCGCGCGCTCGCGGGCTATGAAGGCAAGGTGGTGCTTCTGAAGGGCACGGCCTATGTCGCGGCCAAGCTCGATGCCGGGCGCGGCCGCTCGATCGGCGATCTCGATCTGCTGGTGGCGGAAAAGGATCTGGAGGAGGTGGAGCAGGCGCTGCTGACGGCGGGCTGGGAATGGGTGAAGGAAGATGCCTATGACGATGCCTATTATCGCCGCTGGATGCACGAGCTGCCGCCGCTGATCCATCGCGAGCGGGACCGCATGATCGATGTGCACCACACCATCCTGCCCAAGACCGCGCGGCCCACGCCCGATGCCAAGGCGATGATCGGATCGGCCATCGCGCTGCAGCCCGATGCGCAGGCGAAGGGCGTGCGGCTCGCCAAATTTTCCAGCTGGCACGGCCTCCACATCCTCTCGCCCGCCGACATGGTGTGCCATTCGATCGCGCATCTGCTGGCGGATGGAGAGCTGGACGGCGGCCTGCGCAATCTTTGGGATATCGACCGGATGCTGCGCGAGTTTGCGGGCTCCGCCAATTTCTGGGATGCGCTGGCGGTGCGCGCCCGGCGGCACGAGATCCTGCCCTATGTTCGGCGCGCCCTGCGCCTTGCCGAGCGGATCTACGACACGCCGGTGGATGAAAAGCTGCGCGGCCGCACGCTCGCCAGCGATCGCTGGTTCGAAAGGCGGCTGATGGCCCGCGACGGGTGGGGACGTCAGACCGACAGGGTGCTGCGCTTCCTTTTCTACATGCGCGGTCACTGGCTGCGCATGCCGCCGACGATGCTGGTGCGTCATCTGTGGATCAAATGGCGTAAAGGGCAGCGCGGCTGACGGAATTGGCGTGGAGGGCCGCCTCGAACGGCCTCATCCGCTGGAACGGGGGGGGGAATGAACACAGATGAGCTGGATGAATTATGGCGCGGCGGCCATTGCCTGCGTGGCGCTGGCGGGATGCTCGATGCGCGAAGGCGTCAGCGGGTCCGAGCAGGCGGTGTCGGATTTTCGCGTTTCTTACGACGCCGGCGATTATGACGCGATCTACGATGCGGCGAGCGGTGAATTCCGCAAGAGCTCGGACCGTGCGACGTTCAACAAATATCTCGCCGGCGTGCAGCGCCAGCTCGGCAAGTTCCGCAGCGCGCGGCAGACCGGCTTCAATACGTCGATGAACCCGTCGGGCAACTATGTGACCCTCGGTTACGACAGCGATTTCGCGAAGGGCAAGGCAGCCGAACAGTTTGTCTACCGCATCACCGCCAAAGGCCCCGAACTCTTCGCCTACACCATCAATAGCGACGTCTTCATCATGGGCTGAGCGCGTCCGCGGCCCTCATTCACCCCCACTGCCGCGCTGGCTGTCTTCGGTTCCGGCTTCACCGTCGGACGGGTCCACCGATATCGAGGCGCCGGCATCCGCGGGGATCGCGATACCGCCCATTGCGCGTGCGATGGTCTCCGGCTTCTCCCCGGCGTTCAGCCGGTCAAGGTATGCGCGCGCATTGTCGGCAAAGCTGCCGCCATGCGGATTATAGGCCACGGGGATCAGATCGAAGCGGGCCATGTCCGCCTTCCCGTCGCGCAATTCCTGCATCGCCAGATTGAAACGCAGGTCCAGATCGAACGGCGCGAGCTGCGCGGCGTAGCCGAGGCCCTGGACCGCGAGTTCGGAAGGCTTGGCCCCCCGCTCGACGAAACTGCGGTAGAAATAAATGAGCGGCAGCGGATGATCGTTTTCGATTCGATTGAGCGCCACGAACGGCTTCACCGCCTCGGAATAGGCAGCGGCACGGTTGTCCGCATCCTCCGCGTCGGCGAACATCGCGTAACCTTTCTGGACATACGCGTTCACCCGCTTCGGATCGATCGCGAGCGCGGCATCGGCAGCGGCGACCGCGCGATCGTTGAAGCCTGCATCGAATTCGGCTTCGGCCAGCGCGGCGAGCACCGCCGGATCGCCGGGATAACGCTCGGCAACCTTCCGCGCATCGGCGACGAGTTCCAGCGCCTCCTCGCGGCCGACCCCGCGCTTCGAGCGCAGTTTGAACGGGATCATCTCCTCCTCGCCATCGGTCAAGGCGCGTACCGCGATCGGGCCGGTCTCCAGGACTTCGCCTGAGATATCGATCACCCGCATCCGCCGCTGTTTGAGATACCGATTCAAATCCTTTTCGAGCGCGTCGAGATCGCCGAACGCGCCCACCGCTGCCTCGCGCAGGCCTTGACCACTCACCAGCGCCTTGGCGTAGGCGCTCATCTGGCCCTTACGCTCATCGGAGAAGGTGAGATAATGATAAAGCAGCCAGCTCTTCCCGTAGAATGCGCCGAACGCGTCGCCTTTCCCGTCATTTTCCGCAGCGGTCAGCACTTTTTCGGCGGTGAGTCCCATGTCGTTATAGAGTTCATAGGCGCGGTGCTGTGCCGGCCGGCCAAGGCTCATCCCGCCGTCCTTCTTGTATTCGGCGGAGGCAAAGAATTCGGCGCCGCCTTCGGACATCCACAAGGGTGCCGGAAATTGCGCGGCTGAGATCAGGAAATGATGCGCATATTCGTGCATCAGGATCAGCATGGACGGGTCGGGTTCGTTCGAGCGGCTCTCTATGCGCGGCACGAACGCGACCGATCCGCCCGCACGCGGAATGTAGAAGCCGGCGACGCGATCGGACCCTGAGCCGATCAACTTGCGAACCGCCGAGTCGCTTTTCACGACATAGATGGTTACCCGGTTCGACGGGCTCGGTTTCGCACCGGAGCGGCCGAACAGTTTGCTCATCGCCGCGTCATAGCGTTCCAGCTTTTCGGTGAAGTCGCGAATGTCTCTTTCGCTATCGTCCGCGACGACGACGAAATGATCGCTCGAGGCTTCCAGCCATCCGGCCCGGGCGGGCGCCGCGTAGAGGCTGGCGAGCATGAGAGCGAAAATCGTAATGCGCATGTTTCTCCCCCCAGAGATTTTATGTCCGCCTATTGGGCCGCGCCTCGCCCGCACTGTCAATTGGTCTTGCGCTATCCCTTGCGTTTCAGGAACCGTTCGATGCGTTCGGCAAAGCCTGGCCGGATGTAGCTGTTTTCGAATAGGGCGCGGCTTTGCTCGTCATCGTCGATATGGCCGGCCGCGATGGCGCGCAGATGCTGATTCGTGGCGGCGATGCTGTGGGCGGAATTGGCGGCGAGCGTTCGGGCCAGTTCGCGCGCGCGCCGCTGCGGATCGTCGCTGATTTCGTGGATCAGGCCGATGCGGCGGGCTTCTTCTGCGTCGATCAAGGTGGCGGTCAGGAGCAGGCGGCGGGCCTCCGCCGCGCCCACGGCGGCGACCACGAGATGCGTGTCGAACCGGCTGTAGGCGATGCCGAGTTTCGCCGGGGTGATGCCGAAGCGGGCGTGCGGCGATGCAATGCGCAGATCGCAGGCGAGCGCGAGTCCGCATCCGCCGCCGATGCAATCGCCATCGATCGCGGCGATGACCGGCTTGTCCGCATCCCAAAGCTCTCGGTTGCATGCGCGCACGGCGGCAAATTTGCGCGCGCGCCAGTCCGCATCCTCGCGGTTGGCGGCGATGTCCTGAATGTCCGCGCCCGCACTGAACTGTCCCTTCTTGGCGCCGGTCAGGATGATCGCACGCGCGGCGTCGTTCCCCCGCGCCTCGTCGATCCGCGCCGCCAGGGCCTCCCAGTCTTCCAGCCGCAGCGCGTTCTTGCGCAAGGCCCGGTCGATCGCGATGGTGGCGATGCCGCCCTCGATCTGCAGCCCGATGCTCATGGTGCGGCGAGCCGCTCGAGCGTGGGGATCAGCTCGTCATAATGGTCGATAACGGCGTCGGCGCCCAGTTCTTCCACCGGCTGATGCAGGAAGCCGAAGC
>JBELIU010000083.1:0-10801 GCA_042090735.1 Novosphingopyxis sp.
GCTGATACGACACACAGCTACGGTAACGGCAACGCGCAACCCGCGCGGACCGTCCCGGCTGAGAGCGTCAGCAACATCGTCATGCAGGCACAGGGAACGCCGCGCGTCAGCGCTCAGTTGGCTTCAACTGCGCAGGCAGCGCCGACTATCAAGCCGAGCTTGGTGGCTGGTCGCGATACCCCGGCTCGCAAAGCCGAGGCGCCTCTCGCTGATCTACCGCTCGGCACCATGGCACCGAGCGACGGCGAAGCTGCAACGCGACCCATTGCCCCTGCACGCGAAGCCTTTTTAGTCGAAGATCGCGCTCTGCCCCAGCGCGTCGCTCCGGCAACGCAATTGCAGGATGCCGCCCAACAAGTGAGCGTACAGAATGGCGCGACATTCGTTCCCGCCCCCGCCCAAGGCACGCCTCAGGCGACGGCGCAGGCCGCCCCGACCCTCTTCACCGCTCCCGCCCCCGTTCCTTTCGATGCGCAGTTCGGCCAGCGCGTCAGCGCGGCGATCGGCGCAGCGATGAACGCCATGACGGTGCAGGACGGCACGTTGATGCTGCAGATCAGTCCGGAACGCCTCGGCCGGATCGAGATCGCGATCGACCGCGCCAGCGAGCAGTTGCAGATCACCACCGAAAACGAAAGCGTTCGCGGAGCGATTGCGCAGGCTCATAGCCGGATCGAGCAGGAACTGCGCGCCGCCGGCCAACGCATCGGCACCATCGACGTGGCGACGCGCGACAGCTCGACCAGCACCGGCCAGGGCCAGAACCAAAGCCAGCCCCAGGCCGGTACCGATCAGCAGCGCGGCCAGCAAAATGCTGCGCAGCAATCCTTCGGCCGCGGAGGGATCGAACAGCGCCGCACCGCCGCGGAAATCGATACTCCGACGCGGCCCAACAACCGCCCTTCTTCCAATATCCTTTACGCCTGACATCAGCGCGCAAACCCGGAGACCTGACTAATGTCCGATGAAAAAAAGCCCAAGAAAAAGGGCAAGATGAAGAAGCTGCTGCTTCCGCTCGCCGCGATCGTCATCATCGGCGGTGCAGGCGGTGCGGGCGGTTATTTCTATGCCGACATGTTCGGTGAGCACGAACAAAGCCATGTGGATCCCGATCTGCCCAAGCTGGTCCTGAAAGACGGCACCAAGGTCGATGGGCCAAAGGACGGCAAGGTGCATGACGTCAGCATGTACAAGTCGACCTATTTTCCGATCGAGGAAAGCTTCACCACCAATCTGCGCGGCGGCTCCGGCTTCGCGCAAGCGCAGATGGCGGTCTCCACCTTTTACGACGAGAGCGTGATCGAGGCTTTGACCGAGCACGACATCGCGGTGCGCAATGCCATCGTGATGCAGTTGGCCGATACCGACGCGCTCGAGCTGGAAACCATCCAGGGCAAGGAACAGCTTGCCGCGCGCCTGCGCGAAAGCATCAACTCGGTGCTGAAGCAGAAGACCGGCTTCGGCGGCATCGACGAGGTCTATTTCACCAAGCTGGTCCTGCAGTAGCTCCATGACCGACGCCGCCGAAACCGAGATGCCCGAAGAAAAGGCTGCCGCCGCGCCGACGAGCGCCGCGCACCATTTCCCGCGCCGCGACAGCAGCGAAGCGGATGTGATGCCGATCGCCCGGCGGACGGCAAAGCGCCTCGCCAGCGGTCTGCGCACGGCTCTCCAGCCGCTAGCCAATGAACGGCTGAACGTCACCCCCGATCAGGCGCGCCTGGAAATCCATCGCGACTGGCTTGCCGCGCAAGGCAGCTCCATGGGTCTCGCTTTCTTCCAGCTGCCGCCGATGAAGGGCCGCATGGCGCTTCGCCTGCCGCACGATCTGATAGCGGCTCTGGTCGATGCTTTCTTCGGCGGGTCGATCGCACGCGGCAAATCCAAGAAGGCCGATTACAGCGCCACGGATCTGCGCCTCATGCACCGCATTGCCGTGGCCATTGCACCGCAGCTTGGCGCGGCCTGGGCGGAATTCGGCCCGTTCCGCTGCCTTTCCGCCGGGCTCACCGACGATCCGGATGAGGCGAAGCTGGCCAAGGCCGATGACGACGAACTTCTGATCCAGCCGTTCGAGCTGGCCTATCCCGGCGGCGTCCGGTTCATGATCGACCTCGTCTACCCGGTCGACATGATCCAGTCGGCGCGTGAGGATCTGGCCGGTGCACCGTCTGCCGACGCCATGCCCTCCGATCCCATGTGGCGGCAGGATCTGGGCCGCGCGCTGAACGAGGTATTCCTTCCCGTCCGCTCGGTCCTCGCCCGGCCGACCATGACATTGCCGGAGCTTGCCAATCTGAAGCCCGGCGACATCATCCCTATCCCTCCTGCGCGCAATCTGCCGCTGCTGATCGGGGATCGCACCTTTGCGCGCGGAAGCCTTGGCGAACAGAACGGTCTCGCCGCCTTCCGCATCGACACCATCGAGAAAGGATCATTCCATGAATGACATGACCGAGGCTGCCGGCCTCGCCGACGCGGCCAGGCAGGGCGGCGGCAACGCAGCGGCAATTTCTTGCCGCGACGGTAACCATGGTTTTGCCGATGAAAGCGCAGACCATTATCGCTTCCTGGCCGACATCCCGGTTCGGCTGTCGGTGGAAGTCGGCGCGGTATCCTTAAAACTTTGTGAAATCATGGACTTGGCCGAAGGCTCGGTCGTCGAGCTCGGTCGTCAGGCCAACGAACTCCTCGATATCAACGTAAATGGCACGCTGGTTGCAAAGGGTGAGGTCGTAACCATCGATGGCCGTTTCGGCATCCGCGTGGCGGAAGTCGTTTCCAAGAACGTCGGAGGTACGAAAGTTGAAAGGCGTGCCTAGTGACCTATTACATCCTCAAGCTGGTGATCATGCTGCCGCTCATGGCAGGCATGATCGTGGGGGCCTTGTGGTTATACCGTAAATATCAGCCGGGCCTGGCCCAGGGCGCGCGCCAGCAGGATCTCCGGCTGGTCGAGACGCTGTCCATGGGTACGTCCGGCAAACTCGCGGTCGTCGAATTCGGCGATCAGCGCATTCTGCTGTCGGCCACGCGCGGCAAAATCGAGCCGATAACCGCCCGGGCGATGACGGAGGATGAGAAATCCGCTGCCGCCATGCGCCCCGGGTCCGATGGCGACCATGCCGGAGTGACGGGAGGGGACAATCCCTTCGGCGCGATCCTGAACAAGGCGCTTTCCGCGCGTTCCAATTCCAAGCGGGCCTGATCCGATGCCCGCACTTTTCCGCAAATCCGCGCTGCGTGCCGCCGTCAAGCTGGCGCTCGCCATGCTGCTGCTGGCGATCCCGGCGGAGCTGGCCGCACAGACGGCGGTGCCCGCCCCTGCCGCTCCCGCCGCGCAGGAAGCCCCCGCGCAACAAACCCAGCAGCCTGCACCCGCTGCCGCTGCCTCCACAGCCGGCACGCCTAACGCATCGCAGGCACTGACGCGCGCGCTGGACGATGTGTCCGGCGACGGCGCACCGCTCACCCTCAGCTTGCAGATCCTCATCCTGATGGGGCTGCTGACTATCCTGCCCTCGCTGGTGCTGATGATGACCAGCTTCACGCGGATTATCATCGTCCTGTCGATCCTGCGTCAGGCGCTCGGCCTGCAGCAGACCCCGCCGAACCAGGTGTTGATCGGTCTGTCGCTGTTCCTCTCGCTGTTCGTGATGGCGCCCTCGATCGAACAGATCAACGCGCGCGCTATCGAACCTTATGGCGCCGATCAGATCAGCCTAGAACAGGCCGTCTCCAGCTCCGGCGAGGTGTTCCACGCCTTCATGGTGAAGCAGACGCGCCAGACCGATCTGAAGCTGTTCATGGATCTGGCCAAGGTGGACGCGGTCGCCAGCCCGCAGGACATCCCCTTTTCCATCCTGCTGCCCGCCTTCGTCACCAGCGAACTGAAGACCGCCTTCCAGATCGGCTTCATGATTTTCCTGCCCTTCCTGATCATCGATCTGGTGGTGGCCTCCACGCTGATGGCGCTCGGCATGATGATGCTGTCTCCCACCATCATTTCGATGCCCTTCAAGCTTCTCCTTTTCGTGCTGGTCGACGGCTGGGCGCTCACCATGGGCTCGCTCGCCGGCTCCTTCGTCACCTGAGGTTTGCCAAATGGAACAGACGGACTTCTTCATCGGTATTGCGCAGCAGACGCTCTGGGTCACAGCCCTGGCCGCCGCGCCGCTCCTCATCCCCGCCCTCGTCGTCGGCATTCTGCTCGGTATGGTGCAGGCCGCCACATCGATCAACGAGGCGACCTTGAGCTTCGTGCCGAAGCTGATCGTGGTCGGCGCCATGCTGGCGCTGTTCGGAGGATCGATCCTGTATCTGATCGCCGATTTCACGATCGACACGTTCAACCGGATCCCCGAGCTGCTGGTATGATAGCCCCCGCCTTCGCCGGTGCGGAGGATCAGCTGTGGCAGTGGGCCATGGCGATGATCCGGCCCGGCGCCGCGCTCATCGCGGCCCCCATTTTCGGCGCGCAGCAGGTGCCGCTGCCGCTGCGCATCATCCTGGCGCTGACGATCGGCATCGCCGCCACGGGCCCGGCCGGCGCAACCATGCCGACCGAGACGCTGGCAAGCTTCGCCGGCTTCCTGTTCCTCGCGGGCGAAGTCGTCGCCGGCCTCGCCATGGGCTTTGCGGTGCAGATCGGTTTTTCCGCCGCTTTCATCGCCGGGGAAACGCTCAGCAACGCCATGGGCCTGGGCTTTGCCTCTATGAACAACCCGCAAATGGGCGGATCGACTCCGGTGCTCGGCCAGTTCCTCTCGATCATCGCGACGCTGCTGTTGCTCGCGATGGACGGCCATCTCATGCTGATCTCGATCATCGTCGACAGCTATCGCACGCTGCCCCCGGGTGATGCGTTTCCAGGCTACGCGGCAATCGACGGACTGGTGCAGTTCGGCGGATCGCTGTTCTCGCTCGGCCTGCTCATCGCGCTGCCCGTCGGCGCGGCGCTGATCCTGATCCAGGTCGTCATGGCCATGCTCGCCCGCTCCGCCCCGGCGCTCAACCTGTTCGCCGTCGGCCTGCCGGTTGCGCTGCTGTCCGGCCTCGTCCTTCTCGCCGTGGCCGCGCCGGTGATGGCCGACGGCATCATGCGCGCGCTGGGCGACGGCCTGGATCAGTCCAGCATGGTTGCGGGGATCGGCTGATATGAGCGGCTCCCCTCCCGGCGGCGGCGAAAAGACCGAAGCCCCAACCGACAAGCGGCTGAAGGACAGCGCCAAGAAGGGCGATGTCCTCCAGTCCAAGGAACTCGGCGTCGCGCTCGTGATGATCGGCGGCGCGGCGATGTTCTCGCTATTTGGCGGAGAACTGCTCGGCGCATCTTCGGACGTGGTGCGCACGGGCCTCATGTTCGGTCCCAAGGATATCGAGCAGTTCGATATGGGAGGGCGCGTGCTGAAGTTGATCGCGCCGCTGGCCCTGCCCTTCGGGGGACTAGCGCTGCTGCTGCTCCTCGCGGCGGTCGGCACCCCGGCGATGCTCGGCTCGCTCGGCTTCCGCTGGTCGGCAATGGCGCCCAAGCCGTCCAAGATGAACCCCGCATCGGGCCTCAAGCGCATGTTCGGCACGCATGCGCTGATCGAGCTGACCAAGGCGCTAGCCAAGGTGGGCGTAATGGGCGCCGTGGGCACCGTCATCGTATTCAATTCGATCCGCCAGATGGTGCAGCTTGGTCTGGGCGATATCCGCGAAAGCCTGTTCGCGTTCGGATCGCTGTTCACCTGGACCCTGCTGGTGATGGCGGGGTGCCTGGTCTTCATCGCCATGATCGACGTCCCGGCGCAGATGTTCCAGCGCTCGCAAAAGCTGAAGATGACCAAGCAGGAGGTGAAGGACGAGCACAAGGAGAGCGAGGGCTCTCCCGAGGTCAAGCAGGCGATCCGCCAGCGCCAGCATGCGTTGATGAGCGGTTCGGCGCGCAAGGCCGTGGAAGATGCCACCGTTCTGCTGGTGAACCCGACCCACTTTGCCGTCGCGCTCCGGTACGATCAAGAGCGGGACGCTGCTCCCGTCGTGCTGTTCCGCGGCCGCGGCGAGCTGGCGCTCGTCATGCGTTCGCTGGCCGAGGAGGCCAAGGTGCCCGTGCTCCATTATCCGGAGCTGACGCGCGCCATCTATTACACGTCCAAGCCAAACCATATCGTCGACGAGCGGCTCTACATGGCCGTCGCCGCCCTCCTCGCCTTCCTGTTCCGCCTCGACGGAGAGATCGCCCGCGCCGACAAGCCGGACATCGCCGTCCCCGACGAATTGCGTTTCGACGCAGACGGTCGACTTTCTTCCTAAAGTTTTGCCGCGAGCCGCCGTTACCCATTCCAAGAAAGGGCGCCCATGCTTTCCAGTATCTCCAATCTCATCAGCGGCCAGTCGGGCATCAACTCGGCTCAGCTCGTTGCCGACCTCGTCAACGCGACGCGTCAGCCGCGTGAAGCGCAGATCAACCAGAAGCAGCAGCTCAACAGCGC
This sequence comes from Novosphingopyxis sp., assembly GCA_042090735.1. Taxonomy (GTDB): domain Bacteria; phylum Pseudomonadota; class Alphaproteobacteria; order Sphingomonadales; family Sphingomonadaceae; genus Novosphingopyxis. The sequence continues at coordinate 6,477 of JBELIU010000083.1, forward strand.
GCGCATTTCCGCGCTGGCCTCAGCGTCCTCCTCGCTCAACACATTTTCGGACGCCCTGAGCGCGATCCTGGACGGCAAGCGCTTCCTGGGAGACCTGGTTTCCAGCAATGGCGGCGTGGCCACGGCAAGCTTCATCGACGGCAAGACCCCGCAAGGTCTTCCGGTCACGATGGAAGTGAAGCAGCTGGCGTCCGAGCAGCGATTGCTCTCGCGCACTTACGCAGCCGCCAGCGATGCGGTCGGCACCGGCACGCTGACCCTGGCGACCAGCAAGGGCTCGTTCGACATCACGATCGACAGCACCAACGACAGCCTCACCGGGCTGCGCGATGCCATCAACAATGCAGAAACCGGCGTTACCGCGCGGATCATGACCGACAATCGCGGCACGCGGCTGGTTCTGGAGGGCACCAAGGGCGCCGATCAGGGCTATACCATCACCACCACCGCCGGTTCGCTGGAAGACTTCACCTACCCGCCCGGCTCGAACGGCGGCATGTCCGAACTTTCGGCTGCGTCCGACAGCATCGTCGTCGTCAACGGCGTCGAACTGGTGAACAGCTCGAACCAGATCGAGAATGCGATCGAGGGCGTCCGTCTGAACCTGCTTGCCGCCAAGCCGGGCGAATCGCTGACGATTTCCAGCGACAAGCCGAAGGCCACGACGCGCGATCTGGTGACCGAATTCATCGACGCCTTCAACACCCTGAAGCGCGGCCTCAACTCCGCCACGGCACCGGGCAAGGATGGCGAGAGCGGCGGACCGCTGGCCGGCAACAGCGCGATCCGGGACATGGCCGCGCGGCTGGGCCGGATGAGCTCCACGATGCTGTCGACCGACGGCCCGTTCCGCACGCTGGCCGATATCGGCGTGCGTACCGAGCGCGACGGCACGCTGTCGCTGGACAGCGCCACGTTCGACAAGGCGATGGCCACCGACGCCGGGGCCGTGGCCTCCATGCTCGATCCGCTGAAGCCCGATGCCAATAATCGCGGCATCGCGGGCGTGCTCGAAGACGTCAAAACCGCGCTGGAAGACAAGAACAGCCCGCTCACCCTCGCCAAAGCGCGGTTCGAGGCGGTCAACAAGCAGCTCAGCCAGATGCGCGAGAAGCTGAGCACCGATATCGAGCGCTATCAGACCAACCTCCAGCAGACCTTCTCCAATATGGACCGCCAACTCGCGGTGCTGAAGCAGACCCAGCAATATGTCGAGCAGCAGACGAAGATCTGGAACGGCAGCTACGACTGACCGCCCAGCCAGCAATTGAAGCACGGGAAACCACGACCATGTATTATTCGCCCAACCGCGCCATGGCCCAGACCTACGGGGCCGTCGACAAGAACAGCCGGATCGCAGCGGCCAGCCCGCATGAGCTGGTCTCGATCCTGTTCGAGCAGCTTGTCCTCCGGATCGACCGTGCAGCGCGCTGCGTGGACCGGGGCGACATGGCAGGCATGTTCGAATCGCGCGCCAAGGCGATGGATATCCTGAATGCGCTCGATGAGAGCCTGGATTTCGAGCGTGGCGGTGAAATCGCCACGACCCTCGCGATCGTTTACCGCGAAGCGTCCAACCGCCTCTCCCAGGCCCATGGCGCCGAATCTGCGGAACGCCTGGCTGCGGCGCGCGAGATCGTGGTGGAAATCGCCGACGCCTGGACGCAGATCGGCCGGCGCTGAGAAGCGTTTGCCGTCAGGGCAGGCAAAGGAAGGCTGGGCTGCCGGACAGCATGGCAAGCCCACAGGGCAAGACAATCCGGAGCGGATGCGGGGCGGCATTCGCTCCGGCTTGGCGTTCAGGCTGCCGCTCGCCTTAGCGAGGGTAAGTTTTCAGAATAAGGCCAACGTCACAGCGGACATGGTCCCGATGATGTGGCCGCAACGGCGTTTATGCTGCTTTCTGGTCTTCGCGGCTGATGCCGTGACGGCGCATTTTCTCGACGAAGGTGGTGCGCTGAACATCGACCAGCCGCGCGGCCTTGGCGATCACGCCGCCGCATTCGATCAGAGCCTCGATCATCAGACGGCGCTCTTCCTGCTGCAGGTGGCTCTGCAGCGAGAAACCGTCCGACAGGCTGACCTTGGCAGCGGCTTCGGCCGGAACCGGTTCGGCCGCAGGCTGGTGCACCGCACCGACGCTGCGATGCGTGAGCAACAGCTCGGCTTCTTCCAGACCGATGCTCTGGCCGGGAAAGAAAATGGCGGCACGCTCGATCACATTGCGCAGTTCGCGCACATTGCCGGGCCAGCCATAGGTTTCCAGACGCGCGATCGCCTCATCCGTGATGACCGGGCTCTGCGTGCCGCAATCGATCTTGCCGAGGAAATGGTCGACCAGCGAGCTGATGTCCTCGGGACGCTCGGCGAGCGAAGGGATGCAGATCGGAATGACGCAGAGGCGATAGAACAGGTCTTCGCGGAACTCGCCGCAAGCGATCTGGTGGTGAAGGTCGCGGTTGGTCGCGGCGACGATGCGCACGTCGACGGGGATCTGCTTGTTGCCGCCGACGCGGCGGATCGAGCGTTCCTCGATCACGCGCAGCAGCTTGACCTGCAGCGCAAGCGGCATTTCGCCGATTTCGTCCAGGAACAACGTGCCGCCATTGGCCTGTTCGAACAGGCCGATATGGCGGCTGGATGCGCCGGTGAAGCTGCCGCCCTCATGGCCGAACAGTTCGGATTCGATCAGTTCGGTGGGGATCGCGCCGCTGTTGATGGCGACGAACGGGCCGTCCTTGCGCTGCGATGCCGTGTGGATCGCGCGGGCAACGACTTCCTTGCCGCAGCCCGACGGGCCGGTGATGAGAACAGAAGCCGAGGCGTTGACCGAGAAGCGGATCATCGTGCGCACCGAAGCGATCGCGTCGCTGCTGCCCACCACCATTTCGGAGATCATCTGTTCCGGCATGCCCAAACCACCCTGTCCTAATCCGTGCCCCTGGAGGGAGAGGTTCCGGCCGTCTCCGCCCTTGTCCCGCTCCGTCCACACCGGTTTTGCGGGAATATGGTTAACAAAATCTTGCGATTGCTTGCCGGGCGGCAATTTCTTGCAGTCTCCGGTGAAAGCCCTTCTGCTTTCAAACGCACGATTTCCGTTACTTAGCAGACAAGGCGGCAACCAAATTCCTTTCGAAAAGGGTTAACGAATTCGTTTCTGGCCGGCGGCGCCGATGGGGATGGGTTGCATTGCGCTACGGGCCGCTGTGCCCCACATGAACGGCTCGACAGAAACCAATCACGGGAGAGACCGAGTGAGCGACCACAAAGGCCTGGAACTGCGTTCCACCATCACCGAAGACGCGAAGCTGAAACTGAACCTGGAAGAGGTTGATGTAGGCGCGCCCGCGGCCGACGAGATCGTCGTGCGCGTGGAGGCCGCGCCGATCAATCCCTCGGACCTCGGCCTGCTGCTCGGCCCCGCCAAGCTCTCCACCATGGAAGCCGGCGGCTCGGACGAGCGCCCGGTGGTGACGGCAGACCTCATCGAAGGCGGGCTTGGCGGCGTGAAGGCACGCGTCGGAGAGTCCATGCCCGTCGGCAATGAAGGCGCCGGAACCGTGGTTGCCGCGGGCGACGACGTGCAGGATCTGATGGGCAAGAAAGTGGGCATGATGGGCGGCGCGATGTACGCGCAATATCGCAAGGTGAAGGCCCGCGACGCCATCGTCCTGCCGGAAGGCGCGAGTGTCGAGGACGGTGCGTCCATGTTCGTGAACCCGCTGACCTCGCTCGCCTTTACCGAGCAGATGAAGATGGACGGCTTCAAGGGCCTCATCCACACCGCCGCCGCCTCCAACCTCGGCCAGATGCTCAACAAGATCTGTCTGGCGGACGGCATTCCCCTGGTGAACATCGTGCGCAAGGATGAGCAGGTGAAGATCCTGAAGGATATCGGCGCCCCGATCGTCGTCAATTCGAGCGAGCCGGACTTCATGGCCAAGCTGATTGACGCGATTGCCGAGACGGAAGCCTATCTCGCGTTCGACGCGGTCGGCGGCGGCAAGCTGGCCGGCCAGATCCTCACCGCCATGGAAGCCGCTTCGCAGCGCAGCATGAGCGAATATAGCCGCTACGGCTCGGACCAGCCCAAGCAGGTCTATCTCTACGGCGTGCTGGATACGAGCCCAACGGTGCTCGAGCGCGGCTTCGGCATGGCCTGGAGCATGGGCGGCTGGCTGCTCCCCCACTTCCTCGGCCGCGCCGGCATGGAAACCGCCATGCGCATGCGCCAACGGGTGAAGGACGAACTGACGACCACCTTCGCCAGTAGCTACACCCAGACCATCTCGCTGGCCGAAGCGCTGAAGCCGGATACCATCCGG
>JBELIU010000084.1:0-10696 GCA_042090735.1 Novosphingopyxis sp.
AGTTCAAAGACCAGCCGGTCATGCTCCGGGCCCTCAGGCTCATTATAGCGCTTCTCACGATCGCGCGCGCGATCGATGATGCGGGCGAGCCGCCCGGTGAACAGGTTGAGCATGCTGCCCAGCGCCACAAGCAGAAAGGTGGGCGTCAGCGCCGTCTGCAGCACTTTCAGCACCGTGGCGGTGCCCGGACCCTGGCTCAACAAATCTTCCATCTCACTGGCGATGTAACCACCGTCACACCCGGTGCAAGGGCGCTTGCACGGCCCGGCATTTGTACGCCCGCCAAAAACGGCTATGGGCAGGCGCATGAGCAAGGCACCGGCAGAGATGAAGGATGGAGAGCGGTTCGATCCCGCGCAGATCATCGCGTTCATGGGCAAATATGGTCATGGCGGCATGCTCGGCATCGCCTATCACGATCACGGGTCCGACTGGGTGGAACTGAAGCTGGACTGGCGCCACGATCTGGTGGGGGACGAGGAGACGCAGATCCTGGCGTCCGGCCCGATCATCTCGCTGATGGATATGGCGACCAGCCTTTCGATCTGGACCAAGCTGGGCAAGTTTCGGCCGCATGCGACGATGGACCTGCGCGTCGACTATCTGCGGCCCTCGCCGCCGGGGCAGGCGGTTGTCGGACGCGGCGAATGCTATCATGTCAGCCGCTCGATCGGTTTCGTGCGCGGCACCGCGCACAATGGCGATCCCGACGATCCGGTGGCGCATGTTACCGGCACTTTCATCCGCACCAAGGGATTCGGCCGATGAGCGGTCTCGATATAGCGCAGGCGGTCTCACCCTATGCGCGCGCGCTGAAGCTCAGCGGCGCGGGCGAGGAGGACGGCGTCCCCGTGATCGTCATGCCGTTTCGCGACGAAGTGGTGGGCCGCCCCGGCTTTCTCCACGGCGGCGCCATTTCCGGTCTCCTTGAAATCGCATCGATCGCGGCCCTGCGCGCGGCGCTTGCGGAAAGCGAGACGAAGGTGCGGATCAAGCCGATCAACGTGACGGTGGACTTCATGCGCGGCGGAATCGATCAGGACACCTTCGCAATCGGGCGGATCACCCGGCTCGGCCGGACTCTCGCCAACGTCGAGGCGGTAGCCTGGCAAAGCGAACGCAACCGCCTCATTGCATCGGCTCAGATGCACTACTTGTTGCGCACGGAAAGAGATTAATTACACATGAACGGAACCTTTTAGCGGCGCATCGTATTTTTGTAACTTTTCTTGGAACATATGTTTCTGCGGTCTGTTGGTGCGGTCCGGTCTCAGGGGCCGGTGAATACCAAGACCAAGGATAAAAACATGAACGCACGTCTCCTTTTGGGTGCAGCAGCCCTCTCCCTCGCTCCCGCTCCGCTTTTCGCCCAGACCACCGACGCCGGTGTCGACGCCCCCGATGGCACCCGCGCTTTCGGCATCGAGCCCTATGTCGCAATCGGCGGTGGCTACGATATTTATGACACCACCAGCGAGCCTGCCAAATTCGGCGTCGATTCGACCGAAGGCGCAGTCATCAATGGCATCATCGGTGCCAATGTGCCGCTCGGCCCGGTGTTCGTCGGTGCAGAAGGCTTCGGCTCCAAGGGCTTCAACGACATCGATTGGGAATATGGCGCGGCAGGCCGTTTCGGCGTGCGCGTTGGCGAAAGCGGCCTGTTCTACGGCCGGGTCGGCTATATGTGGGTCGAAGGACGCGAATCGAATGATCCGCTCCTGCTCGACGCAAGCGGCAACCCGCTGCAGTATGAGGGCAGCATCCGCGACCGTGATGGCGTGATCTACGGCATCGGCGCGGAAGTCGGCCCCAAGGATATCGGCCTAGGCGGCCTCACCGGCAATAGCGGTGTGCGCCTGCGCTTCGGCGTCGATACGTTCAAGGATTTTGAATCCTTCCGTCCGAGCGCTGCGGCCGTGTTCCACTTCTAAGCGCTTGATTGGAGGCTTCTGCTTCCTGTCGGACGCAAAGCGGCGTCGGTTCTCCTTGGAGCCGGCGCCGCTTTTGTATCTATCGCCGCCTGAGGTGGAGGCTGAGGCCATCCGGTAACGGGACGGAGGGCTCGCCCTCGATCCGCTCGGCATCGGCGCGGGCGCGTTCCAGGATGGCTTTCGGCACTTTGGCGTCGTGGAAAACGCGGTCGGCCTGGCCGAGCAGGCGTGCGATTCGCAGCGTGAGATCGTCCGGGTCATCGCTCACGAGATCGAAAACATGCAGGCCGTTTGCGATCGCCGCCTCGTCGCTGGCCAGCCAGGCGGCGACGTCGAAGTCGCCTGTGCCGCCCGGATCGAGCGGGCCGCCTTCGGCCAGCGCCGCGTCGATGGCGCGGCGGCGGGCGGCACCGTCCGGCCAACGCGCGCGGATTGCGTCGCGCGCGGCGAACAGATCGGTCGCCAAGGCGCCGAGCTGCGGTGAGAGCAACGCCTCTATCCGCTGGCGCAGCGCCTTGGCGAGGCCGGCGGACGCGCCGGCAGTCCCGATGGCCACCGTCACCGGGTCGCGATCCACGATCGCAGGCGTCGTGAAATCGCATAACTCCGGCCGGTCGACCACATTGACCAGCAGACCGCGCCGTTTCAGCCGGGCGGCATCGAGCGCTGCCAGTTCTTCATCCTCATGCGCGACGATGCCGAGCGCGGCGCCTTCGACATTCGGATTGTCCGAAATGACGGCGCCCGCGCGCTCGTACAGCCGCCGCTTGGCGTCTGCCGCCTCGCCGGTTCCCAGAAGGATGACGGTGCGGCCCGCCAGGTTCGCAAAGAGCGGAAACTGGCGCATCCTGCGCTCAGCCTAGCCAGTCGGGAACGCGCTCGGCGGCCATGATGGTGCCCGCGGCGATGCGATCGGCGACGACCGCGAACTTGTCTCCGTCCACCAGCACTTCGGGCACCAGCGAGCGGCTGTTGTACGTGCTCGCCATGGTCGCGCCGTAAGCGCCCGCGGTGCGGAACACGGCCAGATCGCCTTCGCCTACCGTGCCGATATCGCGCGACAGGGCAAAGGTGTCACCGCTTTCGCAGACGGGGCCGACGATGGAGGCGGTCATGCGTTCGGCGGTCTCGCGCACCGGCTGAAAATCGTGCCAGGCGTCGTACATGGCGGGCCGGGCGAGATCGTTCATCGCGGCATCTACCACCACGAACGGCGCGGCGGCGCCCGGTTTTACCCACAGCACTTCGGTCAGCAGCACGCCGGCATTGCCAGCGATGACGCGGCCGGGTTCGAAGGTGAGGTGAACATCCCAGTCCTTCGTCACGCGGGCAACCATCGCGCCGTAATCGGCGGGGCTGGGGGGCAGCGCCTCGCCCGCCTTGTAGGGAATGCCGAGCCCGCCGCCCAGATCGACATGGGTTACCGAAAGTCCCGAGGCGCGCAGATCGCGCACCAGCGCGCCGACGCGCTCGAACGCGGCTTCCATAGGCTCGAGGTCGAACAGCTGGCTGCCGATATGCACGGCGATTCCGCGCAGATCGAGGCCGGGCAGTGCGGCGAGGCGGGCATAGATTTCCGGGGCGATATCGATGCCGACACCGAACTTGTTCTCCGCCTTGCCGGTGGAGATCTTGGCATGGGTGCGCGCATCTACATCCGGATTGACGCGCAGCGTCGCGGGCGCGCGCAGGCCCTTTTCATGCGCGATCTTGGCAAGCGCGGCGCCCTCGGGCTCATGCTCGATATTGAACTGGCCGATGCCTTTATCGAGACCCATGGCAAGCTCCGCGCGGGTCTTGCCGACGCCGGAAAAGACGATGCCGTCCGCCGGCACGCCCGCCGCCAGCGCGCGTGCCATCTCGCCGCCCGAAACAACGTCCGCACCGTAACCCTCACGCGCCAGCACGTTGAGCACGGCGAGGTTGGGGTTGGACTTGATGGCAAAGGCGATCCGCTTGTCCTTCACCTCCGACAGACCCTCGCGGAACACGCGGGCATGCCGCTCGAATGTGGCGCGGGAATAGATGTAGACGGGCGTGCCGACCGCCTCGGCAATGGCGGGCAGCGGCACATCCTCGGCATGGAGAATGCCGTCGCGATAGGAAAAATGGTCCATAAGTCTCAGCTTGTCGGGGGCGGGGGCGCTACGTCGGCGTCATTGGTGGACTGGCGGCCGGCAGGCGGAAGATCGAACGGATCGGGCTCACGCACCTGAGAGCGCTGCAGCAGCTCATCGCTGCGCGAGGGGCGCTCCTGTGTGGTGGGCGCGATCATCGCCTGCGGATCGACCTTGCTCGTCTGGCCATAAGTTGCGGGCGGCATGCTGGCGCCCGGCGCGGGTTTTAGCGGGCCAACCTTGCCACAGGCGGACAGCGCGGCTGCGGCAAGCAGCAGGGTGACGGCGGTTTTCATCGGTCCAGTTCCTTGCGCGCACGTGCGACGGATTCCTTTACCCGCGCCGGCGCGGTGCCGCCATAGCTCATCCGGCTGGCAACCGATCCTTCGACGGTAAGGTCCGGCAGCGCGGCCTCCGCCAGTCGCGGATCGAGCGAGCGTAGTGCGGCTTCGTCCAGTTCGGAGATATCGCGGTGCTGATCCTCGGCAAGCTTCACCGCTGCGCCTGTCAGGTGATGCGCCTCGCGGAAGGGCAGACCGATCGCACGCACCAGCCAGTCGGCAAAGTCCGTCGCCGTGCTGTGCCCGCCCGCGGCAAGATCGCGCATGCGCTGCTCGCGAAACTCACTGGTTTCCACCATGCCCGTCATCGCGGCGATGGAGAGCGCGAGCAGATCATGCGCCTCGAACACCGGCGGTTTGTCGTCCTGCGTGTCCTTGGCATAAGCGAGCGGCAGGCCCTTCATGACCATGACAAGCGCCTGCATGCAGCCGGCGATGCGTCCGGAGTGGCCGCGCACCAGCTCCGCCGCATCGGGGTTGCGCTTTTGCGGCATGATCGAGCTGCCGGTGCTGTAGGCGTCCGAAAGCTTCACGAAACCGAAGGGCTGGCTCGCCCAGATCACGAATTCTTCGGCCAGCCGAGAAAGGTGAAGCGAGGCGGTGGTCGCCGCCATCAGATAGTCGAGCGCGAAATCGCGGTCCGATACGGCGTCGAGCGAATTGGCGGTGGGGTTGGCAAAACCCAGCTCGCCCGCCGTCCGGTCCCGGTCCAGATCGAAGCTGGTGCCGGCCAATGCGGCGGAACCGAGCGGGCATTCGGCGGCGCGCGCGCGGGCATCGGCGAAGCGGCTGCGATCGCGCTTCGCCATTTCGAAATAGGCCATCAGATGGTGGCCGAGCGTGACCGGCTGCGCGGCCTGCAGATGGGTGAAGCCCGGCATCACCGTATCGGCATGTTCCTCGGCGCGGGCGAGCAGCGCGCGCTGGAAGGCGGCGAGCCCGGCGTCCACTTCCTCGCACGCCTCGCGCACCCATAGTCGGAAGTCCGTCGCCACCTGGTCGTTGCGCGAGCGCGCGGTGTGCAGGCGCCCGGCGACGGGGCCGATCAGCGCGGTCAACCGCGCCTCGACGGTCATGTGGATATCCTCGAGGTCGAAATCCTCGGGCACCCCGTCGGCTTCATATTCCGCTGCGATGGTGTCGAGCCCGTCGCGGATCGCCTGTGCATCCTCTTCGCTCACGATATTCTGAGCCGCCAGCATGGCGACGTGCACCTTGCTGGCGCGGATGTCCTGCCGCCACAGGCGCTTGTCGAAGGGGATGGAGGCGTTTATCTCGCGCATCACCGCCGAAGGGCCGCCCGAAAAGCGCCCGCCCCACATGCTGTTGGAATCGCTCATGCGCGCACTCTTTCCCATCGCCCTTGCTATCGCCATCGTCCCGGCGCTGGCCGCCTGCGATAGTGCCGCTCCCGAACAGCCGCAAGGGGCGCAGGATCAAGCCGCCGACGAAAACCAGGCCGCCAAGCGCGGGGAGGGCGCGCAGATCGAAACCGCGGACGGCATGAAAGCGCAGCTGACATACGACTATCAGGGCAGTTCCTATCTGGCCGGCACCTTCACGGATCCCGATGGCGAGACGATCGATCTGGCAAGCTTCAAGGGGCGTCCGCTGCTCGTGAATCTTTGGGCAACCTGGTGCGCGCCCTGCGTGAAGGAAATGCCCACGCTGGATGCGCTCGCCGCCAACGACGACAATCTTCAGGTGATCACGGTGTCACAGGATCTCGACGGGCGGCAGGCGGTCGATCCGTTCTGGGCCGAGAACGGGTTCACCACGATCCAGCCTTATACCGATGCGGGCAACAATCTGCTCACCGCGCTCGGCGGCAATCCGCAATTGCCTACGACCATTCTCTACAACGCGAAGGGGCAGGAAGTCTGGCGCCTGATCGGCCCGACCGAGTGGACCGATCCCGCGGTTGCCGACATGCTGGCAGAGGCGGGCGAGCCCGAAGCCACTTGACCTCACCGGCGGCTCAAGTAGAGCCGGGGGCGCGGGCGATTAGCTCAGTTGGTAGAGCATCTCGTTTACACCGAGAGGGTCGGCAGTTCGAGCCTGTCATCGCCCACCATTTCCGCGAAATTCTCGGCTAAACCGTTCAAACGGTGGGCGACTGGCTTGTCAGCAGGCTGGCGAGCAGGCGGCGCATGCGCTCGAAGGTCTCATCGCTCAGGCCGATGAAGATGCGCCGGGCGTCTGCCGAATCGGCGCGGCGTTCCAGCATCCCCCGGTCGGTCATCAGCTTGATCCAGCGCAGCGCCGTGGTGGCCGGGACCGCTGAGGCGATGCACAGGCTGGAAACGGACACCGGCTTGTCTTCGATTCGCGAGGCGGTGAGATCGAGCAGCATATCCCAGGCCGGGTCCGCGAACAGATCCGAGGGGAATTCATCCTCCCGCATCCGGCGCAGGCGGATCATTTCGCGGATGCTCTCGGGGGAGATGGCGCTGGTCTTGCCATCCGCGCCCAGCGCGTTTTCATGGCCGGGCGGGGCGCCGCGATAGTTCAGCGGATCGGCGCGCACGCCGCCGCCTTCCTCGTCCCGGGTCAGCGCGGCCACCCGGCGCGCCATTTCTACCAGCTCGTCGCTGAGCCGCATCAATTCCCGGCTTTCGCCGCGCTTTTCCCGCGCACGGTTGTCCCGGCGGCCCTTTGCGCGCGTCAAGACGTAGACCGCTTCGGCACGATCCGGATCGACGAGCAGGTGCGCGTCGATTCCGGCGGAAAGCGCGTCCGCCTCATCGAGACGCCGCATATCGGTCCAGGCGATGAAGGCGATGTCATGCCGCCGGGCATATGCCGCCGCCTTCGCGATTTCGCGTGGCTCTGTCTCCGTTCCGGAGCGAATATCGGCCAGAATGGCGCCCGGCGGCGTGAGCGGCGCCTCCGTTGCGGGCCTCCCGGTCGCAGCCGGCCCCGGCGCGGTGCGCCAGCCGGCGAAGGTCGCGATCTCTTTCAGATCGGACTCAAACACCGGGTCCGCCGTGAACAACCAAAGCAAAGGTTTGGTATCGCTATAATCTTCCACCCGAGTGTCTCCCCCAACACTGTAACGGTGCGTTCAGCCGCAATGCTCTACGCTGACATTCTCATTTGGTCCATTTCGGTTGAGACTTTTTGCGGAAGCCTTCTGTGGCTGCCCACCGAGCTGGACCGGCCATTCCCTCCGGCGCGGCCTTGCAGGCAGCCGGGCGCTGGGCCACTAAGGCCCGGCAGAACAGACGCCCGAAAGGTATTTTCTTGACCAAGACCCTTGCGACTCTCGCTCTTTCCGTATCCACGCTCGCCCTCGGCGCGCCCGCCTTGGCGCAGGCTGAAGGCTCCACCGGCCCGGCGGCCGGAACCGCCGCCGGCGAAGCGCCCGATGTCGGTGCCGATGATGAAAGCACTGCCATGACCAATGCCAATCCGTTGCTGCGTGACTGGACCGGCCCCTATGGCGGCGTGCCGCAGTGGGATGCGGTGAGCGTGTCCGATTTTCCCGGCGCGTTCGAGGCTGCGATGGCCGATACCAAGGCCGAATATGAGCAGATCCTCGCCAATCCGGCCGAGCCGACCTTCGACAACACGATGGTGCCGCTGGAGCTGGCGGGCGAAGAGGTCGGCCGCCTGTTCAGTTATTGGGGCGTCTACACCTCCAACCTTTCCAGCCCCGAGGTCCGCGCGATCCAGGCCGAATGGAGCCCGAAGCTCAGCGCCTTCTTCAACGAGCTGCAGTTCGATCCGCGCCTGTTTGCGCGCGTGAAATCGCTCTATGACCGGCGCGAGTCGCTCGGCCTCGATGCGGAGCAGATGCGTCTGCTGACCCGCAGCTATGACGATCTGGTGCGCGGCGGCGCGCTGCTGACGCCGGAGCAGAAGCAGCAGGTGATCGGGATCGAGACCGAGCTGGCGAGCCAGTTCTCCGACTTTTCGAACAAGGTGCTGGCGGATGAGGAAAGCTATATCCTCCTCACCGACAAGGCGGACCTGGCGGGCCTGCCAGACAGCCTGATCGCATCGATGAAGAGCGCGGCCGAGGAGAATGGCGAAGAGGGATGGGCCGTCGTCAGTACGCGCAGCTTCATGCAGCCCTTCCTGGAAAACTCCACGCGCCGCGACCTGCGCGAAAAGGTATTCACCGCCTATGCCAATCGCGGCGATAACGGGGGGGAGAACGATACCAACCAGACCATCGCCAACATCCTGAAACTGCGTCAGCAGCGTGCCGAGCTGCTCGGTTTCGAAACGCATGCCGATTACCGCATGGCCGATACCATGGCGAAGGAGCCGGAGCGCGCAATGGACCTGATGATGAAGGTCTGGCCCGCCGCGGTGGCGCGCGTGAAGGAAGAGGTCGCCGACATGCAGGCGATTGCCGACAAGGAAGGGGCGGACATCACGATCCAGCCCTGGGACTATCGCTTCTACGCGGAGAAGGTGCGCAAGGATAAATACGATCTCGATCAGAACGAGATCAAACCCTACTTCCAGCTCTCCAAGATGATCGACGGCATGATGGATGCCGCCGGGCGGCTTTACGATCTGAAGTTCACCGAAAATACGGGCGAGATCCCCGTCTTCCATCCCGACGTGCGCACTTGGGTCGTCACCGATGGGCGCGACGGCAGCAATGTCGGCGTGTTCTACATGGATCCCTATGCGCGCACCGGAAAGCGCTCGGGCGCGTGGGCGACAACCTACCGTTCGCAACAGTCGCTGGGCGGGGAGCGCAATGTGCTGTCCTCTAACAACAACAATTTCGTGAAGCCCGCGGAGGGTGAGGCGGCGCTGATCAGCGTCGACGATGCCTCCACGCTGTTCCACGAATTCGGCCACGCGATCCATGCGCTGCTGACCGATGTGACCTATCCGGGCCTGCGCGGAACGCCGCGCGACTTCGTGGAGTATCCCAGCCAGGTCAACGAGAACTGGCTGCTGACGCCCTACATTCTCAACAACTATGCCGTGCATTATGAAACCGGTGAGCCGATCCCGCAGGAACTGGTCGACAAGATCGAGGCTTCGTCGAAGTTCAACGAAGGCTTTTCGACGGTGGAATATCTGTCGAGCGCGATCGTCGACATGAAGCTGCACGATCGCACCGAACCGGTGACCGATGTCGACGCGTTCGAGCGCGAGACGCTGGACGCCATCGGCATGCCGAAGGAGATCGTGATGCGGCACCGTCTGCCGCAGTTTAATCACCTGTTCTCGTCGGACGCCTATTCGGCCGGCTATTACAGCTATCTGTGGTCCGAAACGATGGACGCGGACACCTGGGCCGCGTTCGAGGAAGCAGGCAGCCCGTGGGACAAGGCAACCGCCGATCGCTTCCGCCAGGTGCTGCTGTCGACCGGGAACGAAACCGATCGGATCGACGCCTATCGCGCGTTCAGGGGCCGCGATCCGGATGTGCGCTTCATCCTGGAGAAGCGCGGCTTCCCGACCGACTCGGTCGGCGAATAAGAAAGCGTTTTCGGAAGGGGCGTGAAGACCATCGTCTCACGCCCTTTCAGACCGGACTGGAATCAAAAAAGGGCGGGCCCTGCGGCTCGCCCTTTTTCATTTCGTCGGGAATTTGCAGTGAGACTTTCCCCCGGCGCTGCGTTCACCCGCGCGCCGGCGCTCATCGCTATCCGGACGGCCTTTGCCATCCGGGAGCTGTTCAGGCCGCCATCGCCGTCTTGCTGTTGCGCACGTAAAAGAGCGGGCGCGCAGGCGTGGAAGATACCTCGGACAGCGGCATTGCCGTGCCGCAATGGGCGCATTCGGCGGTCGCGCGTCCGACATGCCAGTGGCTCTGTCCGCAGCCCGGGCAATGATTGGCTTCCCCATCATGATACATGAAGGAATAACGCTCCATCGCGCCGTGGATGCCAAAACTCGTGGCGGTGGTCTGGATTGTCATAATACTGTCCTTTCGCACTGCACCACTTAACGCGGAGCGGCGAAAAGGTTTCCACAAGCGTCGAACCGAAGCGCGCTTGTGACAAATAGGCCACATTGAAGGTCAGGGAGCAGGCGGGCCTTCGGGCAAGTGGCAATTGTGCACTGCCCAGCATTCGATCCTTGAAGCCAGCCGCCGAAGGAACAAGCCTGCCCCTAGAGCGCGGTATCGAGCATGTCGGCGAGGCGCAGACCCGCTCGTTCGATTTGCAGACGTAGCGTGTCGGCGGAAGCCGCCACATCGGCCTCATCGATCACGACGGGATCCTCCGGCTTCGGACCGCACGGGTCTCCATCCAGCGCGCGGGAATAGGCGATATCGCGGCTGGCCTCCCAAGCCTCGCGGCTCCAATCTTCGGGCGTGCCCTGGTCGATA
>JBELIU010000085.1:0-10704 GCA_042090735.1 Novosphingopyxis sp.
TTTCGGCGTCAACGGCGCGGCTTTGTCTTTCAAAAGCGCGCTCATCGTTGCGCCGCTCGCCGGGGCTCTTGGCGGTGTGACGGGTGGCTGCTTTTCGCTGCTTTTGATCGCTGCATCGCGCAAGACGAGCCGTCTTGGCGGGCTGATCGCCAAGCGACCGCTGCTGGCTGCGGGGATTTGCGGGCTCGTCGTGGCGGCGCTGGGCGTTACGACGCAGCTCACTTGGGGCACCGGCTATGATCCGGCCCGTGCGATGATCGAGGGCCGCAGCCTGCCGCTGTGGTTCGGGTTCGCCAAGTTCGCCGCTACGCTGGCCACCGCGGTATCGGGCCTTCCGGGCGGCATCTTCTCGCCCAGTCTGTCGACCGGCGCGGGCTTCGGCAACATGCTTCGCTTCATGTTTCCCGGTGAACCTGCCAGCGCCGTAGTGCTCCTCGGCATGGTCGCCTATTTCACCGGCGTCGTGCGCGCACCACTGACGGCCGTCATCATTCTGGCCGAAACCACCGTCAGCCGCGGCCTCATGATGCCGATGCTCGCCGCCGCGCTGATCGCCAACCAGACCAGCCAGTTCGTCTGCCCGGACAAGCTTTACGAGACGCTGGCCCGCGGCTTCACGGGGCGATCGGAAGGCTAATGCAAAAAGGGTGGAATTAGTCCTTGCAAGGTTTGCCGCTGGCCCGTATCAGCCGCCCTTCCAAGCGCCCGTAGCTCAGCTGGATAGAGCACCAGACTACGAATCTGGGGGCCGGAGGTTCGAATCCTTCCGGGCGCGCCACTTTCCTGACAACGATCCAGTATAGCGCGCCGGCCAAGTCGATCGGCTCATCGCGGTTCGTTGCACCTTATCGAGGCCCATGCCCTTCACCGATCTCGCCGCCCCGCTTGCCGAGGCGCTTGCCGCACGCGGCTACGACAATCCCACCGCCGTTCAGGCAGCCGTTCTGGAAGAAGAGGCTGCCGGCCGTGACCTCGTCGTGTCCGCACAGACGGGCTCCGGCAAGACCATCGCCTTCGGTCTGGCCATGGCCGCGGAACTGATGGGTGAGGACAATCGGCTGGGCGTCGCTGCCGCGCCGCTCGCGCTCGTGATCGCGCCGACGCGCGAACTTGCGCTTCAGGTGAGCCGGGAACTGGCCTGGCTTTACGAGAAGGCAGGCGCCGTCATTGCGACCTGCGTGGGCGGCATGGATCCGGTTAAGGAGCGCCGCGTGCTGCGACAGGGCGCGCATATCGTCGTCGGCACGCCGGGGCGCCTGCGCGATCATTTCGAGCGCAACGGGCTCGATCTGTCCGACTTGCGCACCGCCGTCCTCGATGAGGCCGATGAGATGCTCGACATGGGCTTTCGCGACGACCTCGAGGAAATCCTCGACGGAACGCCCGATCAGCGCCGGACGCTGCTATTCTCGGCCACGATGCCGAAACCGATCGTGGCGCTTGCCAAGCGTTATCAGCGCGATGCCCTGCGCATTTCGACGGTGGGTGAGGATCGCGGCCATGGTGACATCGCCTATCAGGCGGTAACGGTCGCTCCGCATGAGATCGAACATGCCGTTGTAAACCTGCTGCGCTTCCACGACGCCGAAACGGCGATGGTCTTCTGCGCAACCCGCGAAACTGTGCGACGCATGCACGCCAGCCTGCAAGAACGCGGCTTCGCCGTGGTGGCGCTTTCGGGCGAGCATTCGCAGTCCGAGCGTAATCAGGCAATGCAGGCGCTACGCGATGGACGGGCGCGCGTTTGTGTGGCCACCGATGTCGCCGCGCGCGGAATCGATCTTCCGGCCCTCAGCCTGGTTATCCATGCCGAGATTCCGCGGGACGCGGAGACGCTTCAGCATCGCTCCGGCCGTACCGGGCGCGCCGGCAATAAGGGGACCGCCGTATTGGTGGTGCCCTATCCACGTCGCCGCCGCGTCGAATCAATGCTGCGCGGGGCCAAGGTGGAAGCAGCCTGGATCGAGGCGCCGACGCCCGATGCCATTCGTGCGCAGGATCAGGAACGGCTGATCGCAGCCCTGATGGAGCCGGGCACCTATGACGAGGAAGAGCTGGCTCTGGCGGATCGCTTGTTGGCGGAGCGTAGCCCGCGCGACATCGCCGCAGCGCTCGTCCAGATCCATCGTTCGAAGATGCCCGCGCCGGAAGAGCTGATCGAAAACTCCCCCGAAGCACGCAAGGCGGCGCAGAAGGAACGGCATCGCCCGGGCTTCGAGGACATTATCTGGTTTCGCATGGATGCAGGGCGGCGGCAGAACGCCGATCCCCGCTGGATCCTGCCGCTGTTGTGCCGCCGCGGGCACATCACCAAGAAGGATGTCGGTGCCATCCGCATCGGTCCGGACGAGACGTTCTTCCAGATCCCGCGCTCCGTCAGCGGCGACTTCGAGGCGGCCCTTCGACGGACCGCCCACTCCGATGAACAGGCCGATCCACGCGACGATATCTCCATCGCGCAATCGCCGGAAGGTCCGCCCGAGCGCACCCGTCCCGGCCGCAAGCCGATGCATGAGAGCAAGCCTGCTCATACCGGGCGTCAGAAACTGCACCGGAGGGAAGGCGGCGGAGACCCGCAAGGCCAGCCCTCGGGCAAGCCGTTCAAGCCGAAATTCGCCAAAGGCAAGGACGGGGCAGGCAAGCCCTTCGGCAAAGGCAAGTTCGATAAGGGCAAGCGTGGACCTGGCGCTAAAGGCGGCAGTGGCAAGCCGTTCGCCAAGAAAGACCGCTAAAACTGCATCAGTGCTCAGCGCGTTTAATGCGGAGCTTGCTCTTGCTCGGTTCCGATCGGCGCGATAGCGCTGCAGCCCGGAAAAGGAGCGCAAGATGAGCGAATTCGATCACGCGGTGGATGGCGATCTGGTGCGTGCGCCGGACGGCAAGATTTCCGTGCCTGAGGATGTGCAGGAGGCGATTCGTACGCTCATCCGCTGGACCGGTGACGATCCTGATCGCGAAGGTCTGCTCGATACGCCCAAGCGCGTCGGCCGCGCCTGGAAGGAATATTGTCAGGGCTATGCCGAAGATCCGGGTATCCATCTCGAACGGACGTTCGAAGAGGTTGGCGGGTATGATGAGCTGGTTCTTTTGAAGGACATTCCATTCCAGTCTCACTGCGAACACCATATGGCGCCGATCATCGGCAAGGCGCACATCGCCTATATGCCCACCGATCGTGTGGTCGGCATCTCCAAGCTCGCTCGCGTGCTGCATGGTTATGCGCGGCGGTTGCAGGTTCAGGAGCGTCTGACGGCGGAAGTGGCGCAATGCATTCAGGACCGGCTCAACCCCAGCGGCGTGGCGGTGGTGATCGAGGCAAGCCATGCCTGTATGACGGCGCGCGGTGTACGGACGCCCGGCGTATCGATGGTAACCAGCCGCCTGCTCGGCGCGTTTCTGGACGATCAGCGCAGCCGCAAGGAAGTCATGAGCCTGATGGGCTATTGATCCACAAGGCCGCAATTGCCGTGCTGTGGTAGGGCTTTAGCAAAAAGTTAACGCCCGCGCGGAACCGTGCAGGCTTTGTTTCCGTTCATCGCACGTCAAGCAAATGACTTGCGTACGAGAGAACAGGAAATGTTGAAGAATATTCTCCCCCTTATCATGTCCGGCGGGACGCTGCTTGCCGTTGTCGCTGCGGTGGCATCGACGGTCTAAAGCGCGCCAAGCGCCGCTCGGATAGCCCAACAGAAAGGCGCGGGAACCACTGGTTCCCGCGCCTTTTCTGTGTCCTGAAACGGGGGCAGTGCTGCCCCCGTCGATTAGGCGTTCGCGTCGGACGGCGGGCTGGTGCCCTCGTCGCGCGGGGCGGTGCCTTCTTCGGCCTGGTCGACCGAAGCTTCCTCGAACACCTCGGCAGCGTCGGCCGCGCTCGGCACGCCCTCGTCCGAAGCATCGCCGTCGCCGGTGACTTCGGCGGCAAGCTCACGCAGCTCGGCCTGATCGTCTTCGAACATCTTGGCGATGACGTCGACGCCGCTGCGCTGCAGCTCGGCTTCGTCTTCGGAGCGGGCGACGTTGACCTTGACGATCGAAACCACCTCGGGGTGCAGCATGACGCGCACGTCGTACATGCCGATCGACTTGATCGGGCGTTCCAGCACGATCATCGACTTGGTGATTTCGGCGCCCTGATCGTTGAGGCCGTTCTCGATGTCACGAACCGAAGCCGAGCCGTAGAGCTGACCGGTGTTGGAGGCGGCGCGGATCAGAGTCACTTCCAGACCGTCGACGTCCTTGGAACGGGTCTCGGCATCGCTACGCTTGGAGGCGTTCTCGGCCTCGATACGCTCACGATTGGCTTCGAAAACCTCACGGTTCGCCTTGTTGGCGCGCAGGGCTTTCTTGTTGGGCAGGAGGAAGTTGCGTGCATAGCCGTCCTTCACGGTGACGACGTCACCGATCGTGCCCAGCTTTTCGACGCGTTCCAGCAGAATGATATCCATATCGAAGCGCTCCTTACTTCACGACATAGGGGAGCAGGCCGATGTGGCGTGCACGCTTGATCGCGCGGGAAAGCTCGCGCTGCTTCTTGGCGGAGACCGCCGTGATGCGGCTGGGGACAATCTTGCCACGCTCAGAAATATATCCCTGCAGCAGCTTGGTGTCCTTGAAGTCGATCTTCGGCGCATCGGGCCCGCTGAAGGGGCAGGTTTTGCGGCGGCGGAAAAAGGGTCGTGCCATGGCTTAGTTCCTCTCGTCCCGGTCGCGACCACGGCCGCCATCGCGTCCACCGTCACGGCCGCCCTTGCGGTCGCTGCGCTCGTTCTTGCGCATCTGAACAGACGGCTCGCTCTCCAGCTCGTCCACGCGGATGGTGAGATAGCGGATCACGTCTTCATTGACGCGGGTCTGGCGCTCCAGCTCTGCGATCACCCCTGCGGGCGCGTCGATGTTGAGCATGACGTAGTGCGCCTTGCGGTTCTTCTGGATCTTGTAGGCGAGGGACTTCAGGCCCCAGGTCTCGGTCTTGGTGACCTTGCCTTCATTATCCTCGATGATCTTGGTAGCGTTCTGGGCGAGCGTATCGACCTGAGCCTGGCTCAGATCCTGGCGCGCCAGGAACACATGCTCGTACAACGGCATGAGTCATATCCTTTTCTTACCGATCGCTGACGCCGCACCGTGCGGACGCCCCTCCGGCCTTCTTCTGTCTCCCGCGGGGCGAACCCCCGGCGGAAGCGGCGCTCTTAGGCGAGACGGCGCCGGAAGGCAAGGGTGGCGACGCTCGATAGCCGGCAATGGAAGCGTGGCAGACAATCGAGCCTGAAAACGCGTTTCGAAAGGTCACAGTTGTCCCGGTACACCCCCCTCAGGATGACGACGAGACGAGTGGCAGGAGCGATGAACGGAGAAGATGGATTGAGTTGGCTCTGCTCTGCGGCATGGCGCCAAGGTAGCAGAAGGCCGGGCAGGTAGGGAAGCGGGGGCGTGATGGCACGCTAGACGGCGTGCAGCCTGATCCGGCACTCCACCCCGGCGGGATGAAATTGCAGGTCGACCGCGCCGTCATTGGCGAGCGATTTCGAGATCAGCGTGGTCCCGAAACCCGAACCATGGTCCACCTCCACGCGCGGACCGCCGCTTTCTTTCCACAGCAGTTCCACGCCATCACCCGCACGATCGATCGTGATATCCACGCCGCCGGTTTCCGTGGAAAGAGCGCCATATTTCAGAGCGTTCGTGAGCAGTTCGTGCAGGATCAGCGCGAGGCCCTGTGCGGGGCTGGCGGGCAGCGCCACTTCATCGATGATCGACACCCGAACCTGGGAGCACGCATCTGCAAAGGCCGCCAGTTCGGCGTCCAGGATCTTGCTGGGCAACATGCGTTCCGTAGCGCCCTCCACCAGCAGCTGGTGCGTGCGAGCGAGCGCCGAAACCCGGCCTTCCAACGATTTGGCGAAAGCCGGCAGGCTCGGCGAGCCGCGCGCCGACAGCCGCACCATCGACTGGATCATCCCGAGCATGTTGCGAACGCGGTGGTTCAGCTCATTGGTCAGGAGCTTGAGCATGCTCTCGTTGCGCTTGCTCTCGGTAATGTCGATTACATGGCCGATCAGCTTGATCGTTTTGCCGTCCTGATCCTTGAGCTGGCGGCCTGCCGCGTTGATCCACTTTTCCTGACCGGTGGCCGTCCTGATGCGGCATTCGAACGCCCAGTCCCGATCTTCGGCAATGGCGGTCTTCTGCAGATTGTCTACCCGAGCACGATCCGATTCGAAGACATGCTCCAGGAACAGATCGTAATTCCATTCAGCCAAGGGCTCGGAATAGCCGAAAATCTCGTCATGAACTTCGTTACGGACCGCCGCTCCGGTCTGGAGATCGAGTTCCCAAATCCCGATCTGGCCGGTGCGCAGCACCAGGCGGAGATGGTCCGCACTTTGCTCCTCGAATGGTTTCAGGTCCGGCATGTCAATTCCAGGGTGCGGCGTGAGAAAGAGTGATCGTGCGGCAGAAGGAAAACGTCGGTTGCAATCCCGCCCGAACACCAAGGCCAAGGAGTCATCGCGGCTGAGACTTTAGGCGCAAGTGTTGGGATCGAAACGGCGGCCGTCAATGCTGATCCGCGATATCTTCCAACAGCTTGTTGGCGAAATCGATCAACGTATCGTCGCGCGCGCCCATCACAATGATGCGATCGCCATCCTGGGCCAGCTTCACCAGGCGCTCTCCCACTTCGGCGCGATCGGGCACATATTCGGCAGTGCCCCCCGCCGCCCGGATGCGCTGCACGACGGCGTCACTGCCGACGCTGCGGTCGGTCGTGCCGCCGAAATAGACGGGATCGCACAGGAACAGCCGGTCTGCATCGTTCAGTTCTTCGGCGAACATTACGGCAAGCTCCTCGCCCATCACCTTCAGCGGGCCGTAGCCATGGGGCTGGAAGAATAGGAGCAGGCGGCCCGGAAACGCCTTGAGCGTGCGCAGCGTGGCCGCGATCTTTTCCGGATTGTGGCCGAAGTCGTCGATCACGCTTACGCCGTTCGCGGTGCCAACCACATCGAAGCGGCGGCGCAGGCCCTCGAACCGTGCGATGGCGGCAACGGCATCTTCGATCGCGATCCCGGCGGCATCGGCCGCCGCCAAAGCGGCGAGGGCGTTGGCGATATTGTGGCGCCCCGGCACCTGCAGCGTCACGGCATATTCCTTGCCGCGTGCGTCCAGCGTGAAGGTGCTTCCGAGCGGCTGTTCCTCCACATCGATCGCGCGGAAGTTGGCACCGTCCGAAAAGCCGAAGCCGGTGACGCCGGTGATCTGCAAGCCGTCTATCAGCGCCGCGCTTTCCCGATCGTCCGCATTCCACACGACATGCGTGGCGCGCCGGGCGAATTCGCCGAACAGGTCGCGCAGTTCGTCCATCGACTTGTGATCGAGGCTGATGTTGGTGAGCACCGCGATATGCGGGTCGAACAGCGCGATCGACCCGTCGCTTTCATCCACCTCGCTGACGAAAGGCGCGCCGGCGCCAACGCGGGCACTGGCAAAGCCGCCTTCCTCGCCCAGGAAATTCTTCATCACCGCGCCATTCATGACGGTGGGATCGCGGCCGCAATCGGCAAGGATCCAGCCAGTCATGCCGGTGACGGTGGATTTGCCGCTGGTGCCGCCGATGGCGATGGGCAGCTCGGCCGCATTGAACAGGCGGGCGAGCAGCTCGGCGCGCGTCAGTCTTTCGCAGCCGAGGCGGTTTGCCGCAGCGACATCGGGCACGCTATCCTCGATCGCGGCTGAGGCGATCAGGGTCTGCCCTTCGGCAAGGCCGCTGCCATCTTGTGGGAACAGCGCGATGCCGCGTGCGCGGAGCCACTCGAACTTGTCGCCGCTGCGCCCCTGATCGAGCGCCCGGTCCGATCCGGCCACGTCGGCGCCCTGTGCGCACAAAATAGTTGCCAGCGGCAGCATGCCGGAGCCGCCGATACCGCAGAAGAAATAGGAATTGTCCTTGGTCATCCCCGCTGGCTATGCGTGGCGGCAGACTTTGGCAATGCGGGATTGTGACGCGATGAGGATCGGGATTTGCGCGCCGGCGACACCGCTCGCGCAGGAGCAGGCGGCGGCGGTCTGGTCGCTTGCCAGGCAATATTATCCGGATGCCGATCTGGTGTTCGATCCGCAATGTTTTCAGGAAGAGGGCCATTTCGCGGGCAGCGACGCGGCGCGGCTCGCGGCCTTCGTGCGGATGGCCAATGATACGACGCTGGACGCGGTCTGGTTCGCCAAGGGCGGTTACGGATCGGGCCGCATCGCAGAGGCCGCCATGGAAGATCTGGGCGAGGCGGCGAGGGCCAAGCACTATCTGGGCTATAGCGACATGGGGTATCTGCTCGGCGCGCTCTACCGGGCCGGGATCGGGCAGGTGGCGCATGGTCCCATGCCGACCGACATTTCGCGCGAGGGCGGCGGCGCGGCGGTGGCGCGCGCGCTCGGCTGGATGGTGCGGCGCGATCCCGAGGCGCTGGAGCCGGGGCTGGAGGCGGGAAACCGTTATGCCTGCTTCAACCTGATCACGCTCGCCATGATGACGGGCACCCCGCTGATGCCGGATCTGTCCGGCCATGTGCTGATCGTGGAAGAGGTGGGCGAATATCTCTACGCGATCGACCGGCTTTTCTTTCACATCGGCACGGTGCTGAAAGATGTGGGTCTGACCGGAATCAAGCTGGGCGAGGTTACGGCGGTGCCGGAGAACGACCGGCCTTTCGGCTCCACCGCCGAAGAGATTGCACAGGATTGGTGCGCGCGATCCGGCATTCCCTATCTGGGCCGCGCGGAGGCGGGCCATTCGACCGCCAACCATGTGGTGCCGTTCGGCCTGTTCCCGCCGCCGAAAGCCTGACCCGGCGGCGGGGAACGGCGCGGCAGTGAATTACGCTTTCGCGGGCACCGGGATATTGGCTTCGGCCTGCCGGAATGCTTCCTCCCAGCCGGTAAGATTGTTCTTCGCCTCGCGCACGAAGGGGCTGGCGCGCACATAGGCCATGATCGCCTTGGACAGCCAGCTGCCGGGCGCGCGCATGGGCCGCGCGACCTGACAGAGCAGGATGATACGCGTTTCGTCCGTGTTGTTCCAAACCTCATGCTCATAGGTGTCGTCGAACACCACCCAGTCGCCTTCGGCCCATTTCACGCGCTGGTCCTCCACCTCCATCGTGCAATTGTCGGCATCGCTGGGCACTTTAAGGCCAAGATGCGCGGTGATGAACGCCTTGGTGACGCCGCGGTGACGCGGGATGACCGTGCCCGGAGCGAGGATGGAGAAGAACGCGCTGTTGAGCCCGGGAATCTTCTCGGCGAGCGCGGTGGTACGCGGCGCGCGTGCGATATTCTCATGAATGCGCTCGCCGTAGCCAATCAGGAAGAAGCTGCGCCAGCTATCGTCGGTAGCGATGCCGGCATGGTCGGGAGACAGATCCTTCAGCGGCGGAATGGCGCTCTGGTGACGATAGATCGCCAGCGCTTCCTCGCGGATCACATCGCTGTGCCTGGCAAGCTCACGGGTCCAGTCGAAATCATTGGCGTCGAGCACCGGCGCATTCGGAATACGCGAAAAGCCCGCCAGCCAGTCGTTGATGCCATGGCGGTGCTTCTGGAAAAATTTGAACAGAAAGGAGCGCTTCGGTTCTTCTGCGGGCTCGTGGGCCGTGGGTTCGAAGCCGCTTCGATCGGTGAGGGTTTTGGCCATGGTTCGCTCGTCAATTCGTCACTTTGGGTCCCCACCCGTGACGGGTAAGCTGGTGACCAAATGTGGCAAATTTTCGAACGAACCATGGCGCCCCAGGCGGTTTTTATCGCCTTATTTCGGGTCGCTTATTCCTCCGGCAGGAAATCGGGCACGGAGAGGTAGCGCTCTCCCGTATCGTAGTTGAAGCCGAGGACGCGGGTGCCTGCGGGCAGGTCCTTCACCTTTTGCGCAATGGCGGCGAGCGTCGCGCCCGATGAGATGCCGACGAGGATCCCCTCTTCGGCAGCAGACCTGCGTGCCCATTCCTTGGCATCGGCCGGATCGACCTGGATCGCGCCGTCGATCGACTGGGTGTGCAGATTGTCCGGAATGAACCCAGCGCCGATGCCCTGGATCGGGTGCGGGCCGGGCTTGCCGCCGGAGATGACGGGCGATCCGGCCGGCTCTACCGCATAGGCCTTGAACTCGGGCCAGGCATCCTTGAGCACTTCGGCACAACCGGTGATATGACCGCCGGTCCCGACGCCGGTGATCATCACGTCGATCGGACTGTCTTCGAAATCCTTCAGGATTTCATGCGCGGTGGTCAGCTTGTGGATCTCGAAATTGGCCGGATTGTCGAACTGCTGGGGCATCCAGGCGCCCTCGGTCTGCTCGACCAGTTCCTTTGCACGGCTGATGGCCCCGCCCATGCCGCCTTCTTTCGGCGTCAGATCGAAGGAGGCGCCATATGCCAGCATCAGGCGGCGGCGTTCGATCGACATGCTTTCCGGCATGACGAGGATGAGCTTGTAGCCCTTTACCGCCGCCACCATCGCCAGGCCGACGCCGGTGTTGCCGGACGTCGGCTCGATAATGGTGCCGCCGGGCTTCAGATGGCCATCCTTTTCGGCCTTTTCCACCATTGCCAGCGCGATGCGATCCTTGATCGAACCACCGGGATTGGACTTTTCGGATTTCACCCAAACTTCATGGTCGGGGAACAGCTTTGTCAGACGGATGTGCGGCGTGTTGCCGAT
>JBELIU010000086.1:0-10698 GCA_042090735.1 Novosphingopyxis sp.
GGCAGGCCGATGTCCAGCAAGATCGCGCTCGGCCGATATTCCCTGGCAAGGCTGATCGCGTCCTGCGCGGTTCCGGCGACGATGCACTGGAAGCCCATTTCGCGCGAAAGTTCGCACAGGATGCCGGCGAAGTGCGGATCGTCCTCGATCACCAGCAGCAGGCGCTCGCCTTCGGACAGTTTGTCGCGGTCGTCGTCAACCGCAGCGGGTACCGCACCGGCAGGTGCTGCTACGGCGGCTCTGGGCGCGGGCGGCGCGGCCGCGGTTATGTTTTCCGGTTTAGCCGCAGCGGGCAGGCGCGCAGCGACCAAGGCCGGATCATAGCTTGTCGGGATCGTCACGATAAACGTGCTGCCCTTGCCGACTTCGCTTTCCAGCCGGATCGTCCCGCCGAGCAGACGGGTCAGTTCGCGCGAGATCGACAGGCCGAGGCCGGTGCCGCCGAACTTGCGGCTGATCGTGCCGTCGGCCTGCTGGAACGCTTCGAAAATCGCCTCGCGTTGTGCCTCCGCAATGCCGATGCCGGTGTCGGAAACCGTCAGCGCGATGCTGTCTTCCTCGCCGGGGGCAATTGACAGCGAAACGCCGCCCTTCTCGGTGAATTTCAGCGCATTGGACAGCAGGTTCTTCAGCACCTGCTCCAGCCGCATCCGATCGGTCTCGATCGAGCGCGGCGCATCGGTGTCGAGCGCGATGTCGAGGTCCAGCCCGCGCTGCTGCGCAACGGGTTCAAACATCTTGCGAAGATCGGCGGCGAGTCGCTCGGTCGAGACCGGCGCGGCCTCGATCTCGACATGACCCGCCTCGATCTTCGACAGGTCCAGAATGTCGTTGATCAGCACCAGCAGATCGTTGCCCGAAGATTCGATCGTGCGGGCGAACTTTATCTGATCGTCCGAAAGGTTGCCCTGCGCATTGTCGGCAAGCAGCTTGGACAGGATCAGCAGCGAATTGAGCGGTGTGCGCAGCTCATGGCTCATATTCGCCAGAAAATCGGATTTATATTGGCTGGCCTGTTCCAGCTCGCGCGCTTTCAGCTGGAGCGTCGCCGCCCCGCGAGCCAGCTCGTCACGCTGGGTTTCCAATGTCTGCGCCTGCTCTTCCAGCTGCGTGTTGGTCTGTTCCAGCTCCACCTGCTGCAATTCCAGACGCGCCTGCGATTCCTTCAGCGCATTGCCCTGCTCCTCCAGCTCCTCGTTGGAGACGCGCAGTTCCTCACTCTGCGCCTGCAGTTCGCCCGCCTGCCGCTGGGTCTCCTCCAACGCCTCCTGCAGCCGTTCGCGAAACCGTGCCGATCGCAGCGCGATGCCCACCGAACCGGAAACGGTCTCCAGCAGCTCGAGAACGCGCGCGTCGACTTTGCCGAAAAAGCCAAGTTCGATGACGGAATTTACATGGCCATCGGCAAAGGCGGGGGCGATCACCAGATGCCTTGGCGCGTCGTTGCCGAGCGCCGACCCGATCTTGAGATATCCCGGCGGAACATCGGACAGCTCCGCCGCCCGGGCATCGGCCGCGATCTTGCCGAGCAGGCCTTCGCCCAGATTGAAACTTCTCGGCACCTCTGCTTCATCGGACACGCCCAGCAGGGCGGCGCGCCTGAACTGGCCGCCTTCGCCTTTGAACAGCGCCCCGGCACTCGCTCCGCTGCGCTCCGCCAGGACAGCAAGCACCGCCGCTGCCAGTTCGCGCACCGTCTTCTCGCCGCGCATCGCTTCGGACAGGTCCATCTGCGCGGTCTGCAGCCATTGCTGATGCGCGCGGCTGCGGTTGGTGCGCATCAGGAGGATGAAGATGGCGATCGTCAGGGCGATGCCGATCAGGCTGGTGAGGATGGCGCTAATCACCGCGGTGCGGGTGGCCACCGCAAGCTCGTCCACCCGCCGCTGGCGTTCGCTGAGCTCCTTCTGCTCCATCTGCGCCAACTCGTCGCGGATGGCATCCATGGCGATCTTGCCGACATTGCTTTCCGTCAGGTCGACCGCCTGCGCCAACCCGGCGTCGCGGCGCGTGCGGATCGCCTGCTCGGTAAAGCGGAACTTGTTGTCGATCCGCGATCGCAAGGTGTCCACATTGGCGCGCTGGGCGGCGTCGTTTTGCGTAAGCTTTTCGAGAGTAGCCAAATTCTCGCGCGCTGCGCCGATCCCGTTGTAGAACGGCTCGAGATAGGCCTCACTGCCCGTCACGAGGTAGCCACGCTCCCCCGTCTCCGCATTCAGCGCGGCAACCAGCAGATCGTCGAGCGTGTTCAGCACGTCATGCGTGTTGCGGATCCGCGCATCATACTCGCGCATATCGAGCACGTTGGAATAAGCGGCGAGCGCGCTGAAAAGGAAAAACGCGATCCCGATGAGCAGGCCGGTCAACGCCCATCCGCTCGCCGAAATACGCAGTTTTCGCCCGACTGGTTTCTTGTCCAATGAACTCTAGACCTTCAGCAAATTTGGAACGGCTTTATCGGCGCATTCCCGGCGCGATCAATCGATTTCAACCTCCCCATCCCGTGTAGAATGCGATTTGCCGGGGCCGGTTATTCCACGCCGCTTCAAACTGAAGCCTCGTCCATGGCCGCGCGTGGACACAGTTGCAGCGCTGGCGTCGGTGCGATTATGGGGCATTGCGGGAGGACAATGTCCCTTTCGGCGCCTAACCTACACATTCAGGATATGTCATGACCGTGAAGTCGAAGCCGGAGACCCAGCCGGATCATATCGCCCTGCTGGAAACGCTGGACCGACGGCTTCGCTGGCTCTCCTCCTGGACCATCCATAACGCCAATCATGTCCGCGAAAGCCGGGACCAGCTGAAGGTCGGCGGGCATCAGGCCAGCTGCGCCTCGATCAGCAGCATCATGGCCGCGCTTTATTTCCATGCGCTCGGCCCCAACGACAAGGTGGCGGTGAAGCCGCATGCCGGGCCGGTGCTCCATGCGATCCACTATATGCTGGGCAGCCAGACGCGCGAGCAGCTGGAGGCGTTTCGCGGCTTTGGCGGCGCGCAGAGCTATCCCAGCCGGACCAAGGATCAAATTCCCGTGGATTTCTCCACGGGCTCCGTCGGCCTGGGCGTGGCGGTGACCGCCTTTGCCAGCCTGGTGCAGGATTATCTGGTCGCCCACGGCGCGCTCGATGCCGCGAACACGGGACGCATGATCGCGCTGATGGGCGATGCCGAGCTCGACGAAGGCAATATCTACGAATGCCTGATCGAGGGTTACAAGCACGATGTGCGCAATTGCTGGTGGATCGTCGACTACAACCGCCAGTCGCTCGACCATACCACGGCCGACCGCATGTTCCGCCGGTTTGACGACATCTTCCGCACCTGCGGCTGGCGCGTCGTCACGCTGAAATATGGCAAACTGATGGAAGAGGCTTTTCAGGAGCCAGGCGGCGAGGCCTTGCGCGAATGGATCGATAGCCAATCCAACGCCGAATATGCGGCGCTGACCTATCAGGGCGGGGAGCAATGGCGCGCCCGGCTGCTCGGCGATATCGGATCGAAGCCCGGCGTCACCGATCTGCTGGATCGCCGCGATGATGATGCGCTGGCGCGGCTGATGACGAACCTGGGCGGCCACTGCATGGAAAGTCTGACCGAGGCGTTCGACGCGGCGGATGACGACGTGCCGACGCTCTTCATCGCCTACACCATCAAGGGCTATGGCCTGCCCTTCGCCGGCCACAAGGATAACCATGCAGGCCTGATGAACGGGAGCCAGATCGAGGCGCTGCGGGACCGGATGGGCATTGCGAAGGGCAATGAGTGGGCGCCCTATGCCGGGGTCGGCGGGAATATCAAGCCGGCGCTGCGCGCTCTAGTCGAAAGCAGCCCTGTTTCGCGTCAGAAGGCGCAAGCCAGCCCGGCACGCTTCGACGTGCCCGCCATCTCGGTGCCGGAAGGCGAAGAGCAGTCCACCCAGACCGCGTTCGGCAAGATCCTGTTGGACCTTGCCAAGGGCGGCTCAGAGCTGGCGGACCGGATCATCACCACATCGCCGGACGTCACGGTGTCAACCAATCTGGGCGCATGGGTCAATCAGCGGGGCCTGTTCCGGCGCCAGCAGATGGACGATGTGTTCCGCAAGGCTCGGATTCCCTCGGCCCAGAAGTGGGAGGGCGATACGGCAGGCCAGCATCTGGAACTGGGCATCGCGGAGAACAATCTGTTCCTCGCCCTTGCCGCCATGGGCCTGTCGGGCGCGCTGTTCGGGGAGCGGCTGCTGCCGATCGGAACGGTCTACGATCCGTTCATCGCGCGCGGTCTCGATGCCCTGAATTACGGCTGTTATCAGGATGCGCGGTTCATTCTGGTGGCCACCCCGGCAGGCGTCACTCTGGGTCCGGAGGGCGGCGCGCACCAGTCGATCAATCCGCCGCTGATCGCGATGGGCCAGCCGGGCCTGCGGCATTACGAGCCGGCCTTCGTCGACGAACTGTCGGTGCTGATGGAAGAAGCGCTCCGCCTGATCCAGGCGCCGGAGGGGGAATCGGTCTATTTCCGGCTCACCACGCGCGCCGTGAAGCAGCTCGCGCGCACGGACGACCGCTGGCGCGAGGGCGCGATCAAGGGGGCCTACTGGCTTCGCGAGCCGGGCGAGGGCGCGGAAGCGGCCATCGTCACCATGGGCGCGCTGGCGTCCGAGGCGTTGGAAGGCTGGGAAGCGATGATCGACGATCTGCCGGGCCTTGGCCTCTTGGTCATAACCTCGCCCGATCTGCTGCACCGCGGCTGGAGCGCCCGGATGGCGCAGCACAGCGCGGGTGCATCACATGTCGAAAACCTGCTCGCGCTCCTGACGCCGGGCGCCGGTCTCGTCACGCTGCTCGATGGCTCGCCCGGCGCGCTATCCTGGCTCGGCGGCGTCGATGGCCGCCGCGTTGCCCCCCTCGGTGTCGATCGCTTTGGCCAGACCGGTGATCTCGTCGATCTGTACCGGGATTATCGTCTCGATACCGACGCAGTCATCGATGCCATGGCCAAGCTTTTTTAACGAACCTGAACGCGATGATCCCGCCCCTTCTCCGGTAGTCCGAACAGGGCGGAACTGAGGTGAAAGACTTTCTCTTCGCGCTCAGGCGTGGCTGGCGGTGTCGAGTGTCTGTTCGGTTTCCAGCGAGAGGCGGTCGCGGCCGCAGCTGATGAGCGCCACGGTGCCGCCATTGTCTTCGATCCGCGCGGCGAAATCGCCTTCGCTGACGTCCCCCTCGACGCGCATTGCGCCCGGATCGCCATGGCCGACATAGTTGATGCTGGTGTCGTAATGCATGCTCCAGAAAAAAGGCGTGTCGCCGAACGGTTCGCTTGTTTCTCCGGTGAAACGGCGTGCGAGATATTGGCCCTGCCGCTGCGCATGTACCCAATGTTCGATCCGCACGCGCCCGCCAAAGCGCGCATCGGGATAGGCGGCGATGTCGCCTGCTGCATAGATATGCGCGTCTTCGGTGCGCAGGTTCTCATCCAGCGCCAGGCCGCCTTCATCTGCATCGACGGTGAGGCCGGCGTCTTCCGCCAGCGCGGTACGCGGGGCAACGCCCGTACCGAGGACAAGCAGATCGGCCTCGATCGCGCTGCCATTCGTCAGGTGCAGCTTGTTTCCGTCGAAGCGCGCGACCTCCGTGCCGGTGATGAACTCCGCGCCTTCGTCCTCGTGCAGGCTTTTCACCCATGTGCCGATCCGTTCGCCCAGAACGGAAGCGAGCGGGATATCATGGCGATCGATGATCTGGATGTTGCGGCCATCCTTCTTGAGAGACGCTGCCACTTCCAGTCCGATGAAGCTGGCGCCGACGATCGCGATATTCCCGGCATCCGCCGCGGCTTTCTTGATGGCCCGAGCGTCCGACAGGCTTCGCAGCCGATGGACCGCTTCGTGATCGGCGCCCTCGAAATCGGGCCGCAGGGGCTCGGCGCCTGTTGCAATAACCAGCGTGCCGTAGGAAAGGCTCTCGCCGCCGGACAGGGTAAGCGCGCGCTTTTCACGGTCGATCGCCGTCACCTCGCTGCTGCCGCGATACTCGAGATCGCCGTC
The DNA here is from genome assembly GCA_042090735.1 of Novosphingopyxis sp. Classification (GTDB taxonomy): domain Bacteria; phylum Pseudomonadota; class Alphaproteobacteria; order Sphingomonadales; family Sphingomonadaceae; genus Novosphingopyxis. The sequence continues at coordinate 6,032 of JBELIU010000086.1, forward strand.
CAGCGCGGGCAGGCGGCAGTCATCCGCTTCCATCTCGCCGGAGAGGAATTCCTTCGACATGGTGGTGCGGTCATAAGGCGCATCGCTATCGGCCGAGAGCAGGATCACATCGGCGCCGCACCCTGCAGCCACCAGATCCTTGGCGAGCGCATAGCCCGTGCCGCCCGCGCCGATGATGACGACAGGTGTTTCCACGGCCAGCTTCGATACAGGCTCCCGCGAAGCCGACCGCTTGCCGGTGACCCGCACGGTGCCGTTTTCTGCCGTTAGGTCATAACAGCCGATCGGGCTGACTGCCGCACCGCTGCGCGCTCCGCCGGTGACGAGATCGAACCGTGCATGATGCCAGGGGCAGCGGACCTGCCCTTCGGCGATGATGCCATCGGCGAGCGGCGCACCGGCATGGCTGCAATTGGCATCGACGGCGTAAAAGGCGCCATCCTGCGTGCGCGCGATCAGAACGTCGTTTTCATCCCATTTGCCAATCATGCTGGAGCCCGGCGCGATATGGTCTGCCTTCACACCCTGCCCGAAATCCGGCTTCTCGCCTGCGTCGTCGCTCATGCCGTCCTGCCTTTTCTATTCAATGCCTTATCCAGCGATCCGGGTGCGATTCCGGTTCCGGCGTCCGGCGACGGTGCGTGTCTGCAGTCCGACGATCAAAGCCAAGCACGTAGCGGAAGCCGGCACAGCGCGCCGAGGCGGCTGTCTTGCGCCCGCCGCAATTGCAGCGCCGAGCTGATGAATGTCGGTTTGACCGCCTTCCCGGCCACTGATACCGGACGGGAAAGGCCCAGGGAGACATATGTGCTGACGGAGCTCTTTCTTCGCGGGCGGTTGCGCCATGACCTTTCGGCCGAGGAACGCGCCGCTCTGGAAGCGGTCGCGGGCCGCACCATCCGTCTCGGTGCGCGCGAGACACTGATCAACCGCGGAGACTGGCTGGAGCACAGCTATTTCATCGTCGAAGGCACGATGCTGCGGCATCTGGACGACAAGAAGGGCGAGCGGCAACTGCTCGGCGTCAACATCGTCGGCGATTTCGTTGATCTGCACGGCTACGCCATGAAGCGGCTCGATCACCATGTCGGCACGCTGACCGAGACGGTCGTGGCGGAATTCGCGCATAGCGACCTGACCCGCTTGATCGAAGAGCGGCCGCATCTGGGCCGGGCGATGTGGTTTTCGACGCTGCTCGACGCCGCCCAGCACCGCGAATGGATATTCCGCCTCGGCCGCTTGCACGCGGAAGGCCGTATCGCGCACCTGATCTGCGAACTGATCGAGCGGCTGCGTCTGGTGGGCCGATATGACGGTCGGTTCCTGCCCACGCCGCTGCTGCAGCGCGATTATGCCGAGGCTTGCGGCATTACTCCGGTGCACGCCAATCGCAGCTTCAAGAACCTGAAGGAGCGGGGCATCCTGACCCCGCATGGCGACGGCAAGATCGAGATTCTGGACGAGGAACGGCTTCGCGCGCTTGGCGAATTCGACGGCAGCTATCTCTACGGCGAGGGCGCGCTGGCGATCGATGAACTGGCAGATAAAAGCGCGTAGATAAGGGCATCGCCGCCGCGTTGCGGTGCGCGCGGCAGCTTCTTTAGTACAGGGCCTGCGCGGGCGGGACGAAGAAAAACCCCCACGCCGGGTGGAGCGCGGAGGTTTTCGCGAGATACTCGGACGGGAGCTCAATCGGCTCTTATCCGGTCGGAGGGCGCCGGTGCTCAGGCCTCGTTCTCTTCGTCCGGCGTATCGGTGCCGGTGCTTTTATGGCCGAACTGGTTGTGGCGATCGAGCGCGTCCTGCGCCACATCCTGGGCCTGTCCGGCTTCCTGCTGTTCGGTGTTCACGGCTTCGGGGGCTTCGACGTCGTCGCGGGACTTCTTCATGGGATTTTCCTTCGATTGTAATCGGTCGATTCAACCGGCGGGGCCGGACGCGGTTCCTCCGCGCGGCTTGGTAAACCGGCGGGACGGCCCACCGGGCTTTGCGCTGGCAAAGCGATTAACCCTGGGCCTTGATCGCGTTTCGACACGCGCGTTTCACCGTGCCGATACAGATTGCGGTCATCAGAACATAGCGGGCGGGGACCACCTTCATGACGATCGATGCGCTCTCCCTATCGTTTTGCTGCATCTCTCTGGCGGCGATTTTCCTGGCGCTCGTCATCGGCCTGAGTGCCGGTTCTCCCGGCAAGGCGGACAAGGCGGCGCGCGGGAAAAAACCCAAGCGCCTCAGCCGCGCGGAGCGCAACCGGCGGGAGCTGGAGGCACTGATCGCGCGCGCGGAACGCTCCGCGGCGGGCCGGCATGCGGCCGGCTGACCATGCGAAAGGGTTTCATTTCGCGACCAAAATCACCATAACCCGCCGGCGGACGCCGTTAGATGCGTCCCGATCAGGAGCGGATTATGGCAACGGCGCTGGCGCACGAAGAGGTGGCCAACCCCCACTGGACCAGACGCGCGGACCGCGCGGCCTTGGCTGCCATTCCGGGCGAAGACGGCCTGCCGGTGCTGGGATCGACGCTGGAGGTGCTGCGCGATCCGGCGGCATTTTCCCGCCGCATGTACGGCGCGCACGGGCCGGTCTACCGTGTGAAAAGCTTCGGTTTCGAAACGGTGGCGCTGGCCGGCGCCGACGCCAACGAGCTTGTCCTGTTCGACCGCGATAAGCTGTTCAGCAGCGAACAAGGCTGGGGCCCGATCCTGAACCTGCTTTTCCCGCGCGGGCTGATGCTGCTCGATTTCGAGAAGCACCGTGTGGATCGGCGCGCGCTGCAGGCGGCGTTCAAGCCGGAGCCGATGCGCGCTTATGCCGAGGTGCTGCGCGACGGCGCGCGAGACCGGATTGCCGGCTGGGCCGGGCGCGACATCCGCTTCTATCCGGAGATCAAGCAGCTCACGCTGGAGCTGGCTGCGACGGCCTTTCTCGGCATTCCGTTCGGGCCGGATGCGGACCGCGTGAACCAGGCCTTTGTCGACATGGTGCAGGCCTCGGTCGGGGTCGTGCGGCGGCCACTGCCGTTCACGCAAATGGGCCGCGGGGTGAAGGGCCGTGCTTTTCTGGTCGATTATTTCGCGCCGATGGTGGAGCAGCGCCGGGCCGATGGCAGCGGCGATGACATGTTCAGCCAGTTCTGCCGTGCCGAGCGTGAGGACGGCTCCCGTCTGACGGCGGCGGAAATCGTCGATCATATGAACTTCCTGATGATGGCCGCGCATGACACCATCACCAGCTCGGTCACGTCGATGGCCTGGTATCTGGCCCAGCATCCCGATTGGCAGGAGCGGCTGCGCGCCGAATGCCTGGCCGCCGCGCCAGCAGGGGACGGTCTTGCCTATGACGATCTGGGCAAGCTGGAAGAGACCGAGATGTTTTTCAAGGAGGTGCTGCGCATGATCGCGCCGGTGCCCTCCATTCCGCGCCGCGCGTTGCGCGATTTCTCTTTTGGCGGATACGATATTCCGGCGGGCAGCGCAGTGAGTGTCAGCCCCAGCTTCACCCATATGATGCCGGAATATTGGCCCGATCCGGAGCGGTTCGATCCCATGCGGTTCACGCCCGATCAGGTCAAGGCGCGGCACCGCTTCGCTTGGGTTCCCTTCGGGGGCGGCGCCCACATGTGCCTGGGGCTCCATTTTGCCTACATGCAGATGAAGATCATCGTTCATCATATGCTTACCCGGATGCGGCTGGAGGCGGAGCCGGGCTATGCGCCGGAATGGCAGGCCTGGCCGATCCCAGAGCCCAAGGACGGGCTGAAGCTGACGATGGTTCCGCTCAATCGCTGAACCCGGCGTCGCTCGCCAGCGCACGGCAATTCGCCTCCCAGACCTAAAAAGACCGGTGCCCCTTTTTGGAAAGGCACCGGCCAGTCATCCGTTCGCAGGAGGAACGCTGGTCTGGCGGCACGAACGGAGAGGGTGATCCGCGCCGCCAAGCTCTTTAATAATTATAGGCACGCTCGCCATGTTCGCCGAGGTCCAGACCTTCGCGTTCCACTTCTTCGGAAACGCGCAGGCCGGTGAGCAGCTTGGCGATGTAGAAGGCGATCGCGGCAGCCACTGCGGACCAGACGACGGCGATGACGACCGCCTTGATCTGGATGAACAGCTGGTCGCCAAGCGCATAGTCCGCCGCACCGGGGCCGCCGAGGCCCGGCAGCATGGTGAAGGCCGTGCCGATGGAGCCGATGATGCCGCCGATGCCGTGGATGCCGAACGCATCCAGCGAATCGTCGAGCTTCAGCTTGGGCTTGATGCCCACGACGAACCAGGCGCACAGGACCGCGGCAACCGCACCCAGCAGGATCGCACCGAACGGGCCGCTATTGCCGGCCGCGGGCGTCACCGCGACAAGACCGGCGATGGCACCCGAACAGGCACCCAGCAGCGATCCCTTGTGGCCCATCATCCGTTCGGTCAGCATCCAGAACAGCACGCCTGCCGCGGTGGCGACGAAGGTGTTGATCAGAGCCAGCGCCGCAGAACCGTTCGCTTCCAGCGCGGAACCCGCGTTGAAGCCGAACCAGCCGACCCAGAGCAGGCCCGTGCCGATCAGCGTCATGGTAAGCGAGTGCGGCGCCATGATGTCCTTCTTGTAGCCGAGACGCGGCCCCAGGATCATTGCACCCACCAGTGCGGAGATACCGGCGTTGATGTGGACG
>JBELIU010000087.1:0-10324 GCA_042090735.1 Novosphingopyxis sp.
TGCAGGAATGCACCGTCGCGCGACCCGCAGGCAATGCGCGCACTGGAAATCGGCGCCGCCGGGCGCTAGATGCGCTGGCATCACATCAGGACGAGTATTTCATGGGTTTCAAATGCGGGATCGTCGGGCTGCCGAATGTCGGCAAGTCCACGCTGTTCAATGCGCTTACGGAGACGCAGGCGGCGCAGGCGGCCAATTATCCCTTCTGCACGATCGAGCCGAATGTCGGCCAGGTCGCCGTGCCCGATCCGCGGCTGCAGAAGATTGCGGGCATCGCGGGCAGCGCCAAGATCATCGAAACGCAGCTTTCCTTCGTGGACATTGCCGGCCTGGTGCGCGGCGCATCGACCGGCGAGGGGCTGGGCAACCAGTTTCTTGGCAATATCCGTGAAGTGGACGCCATCGTCCATGTGCTGCGCTGTTTCGAGAATGACGACATCCAGCATGTCGAGAACAAGGTCGATCCGATCGCCGATGCCGAGACGGTGGAGACCGAACTGATGCTTGCCGACCTCGAAAGCCTCGAAAAGCGCGTGCCGAACCTGCAGAAGCGCGGCGCGAGCGGCGACAAGGAAGCGAAGGCCACCGCCGCCGTGCTGTCCAAGGCGCTCGATCTGCTGCGCGACGGCAAGCCCGCACGGCTCACCGAGCCTGCGGACGAGGAAGAGGCCCGGCTGTTCGCGCAGGCGCAGCTGCTCACCGCCAAGCCCGTGCTCTATGTCTGCAATGTCGATGAAGACGCCGCGGCCGAGGGCAACGAGTATAGCGCGCGCGTGTTCGAGAAGGCCAAGGCGGAAGGCGCCGAAGCGGTGATCGTCTCCGCCGCCATCGAGGCGGACCTCGTCGGCATGGACCAGGAGGAGAAGATGGAATTCCTCTCTGAAATGGGTCTGGAGGAAACCGGCCTCGCCCGCATCATCCGCGCCGGATACGAGCTTTTGAACCTGCAGACCTTCTTCACCTGCGGCCCCAAGGAAGCGCGCGCCTGGACGGTGCACAAGGGCGCCAAAGCCCCGGAGGCGGCGGGCGAAATCCACAGCGATTTCCAGCGCGGCTTCATCCGTGCCGAGACCATCGCGTTCGACGATTATGTCGAATATCAGGGCGAAGCCGGCGCGCGCGAGCACGGCCGCCTGCGCCAGGAAGGCAAGGAATATCTGGTGCAGGACGGCGATGTGATGCTGTTCAAGTTCAACGTGTGATCGGCGCGCGGGCGTGAATCTCCGCGCCTATAGACGATGTGGGGCCGAGTGATTGGCCTGCTGAGGCTCGGCTCGCACCGGGCAACGGAGTGTATGATGAAGAAACTCGTTCTCTTGATCCTGGCGCTGGTCGCCGTCCCAGCCCTTGCGCAAGATGCCGCGCCGACCGGGTCCGCACCGTCGCAGGACGGTCCCACGCCCGTCATTCTGATCGGCATCGATGGTTTTCGCGCCGATTATCTGAACCGTGGCATCAGCCCGAATATCTCGGCCATCGCCGCCGAGGGCACCAGCGCCCCGATGCGGCCAAGCTTTCCCACCAAGACCTTCCCCAATCACTACACGCTCGTCACCGGCAAGCGACCGGACAGCAACGGCATCGTCGGCAATTCGATGATCGACCCGCGCCGCCCCGGCGTTATGTTTTCTCTTGGCGACCCCAAGCAGTCGCTCGATCCCTTCTGGTGGGACGAGGCGGAGCCGATCTGGGTCACGGCGGAAAAGCAGGGCGTGCGCACCGCGACCATGTTCTGGCCGGGCAGCGAAGTGGCGATCCATGACGTCCGCCCGCAGGACTGGCAGCGTTATGACCAGGCGGTCACTGGTCGCCAGCGCGTGAATGCGGTGCTCGACTGGATGCGCCGTCCCGCCGATATCCGCCCGCGCTTCGCGACGCTCTATTTCGATACGGTGGACACCGCCGGCCACCGCTACGGCCCGGACAGCGCGGAATTGAATGCCGCCATTGCGGATGTCGATGCGCAGATCGGCTATCTGCGCGACGGGCTGCGCGCGATGGGCGTGAACGCGGACATCGTCCTCGTGGCCGATCATGGCATGCGCGCGATCGATCCGGCGAAGATCGTCCATCTCGGCGATCTGCTGCCGCTGGAAAGCTTCATTCTGGTCGAAGGCGGGCCCTATGCGGCGATCGAGCCTGCCGCGGGCACCGACGATATCGTCTACGACGCGCTGCTGAAGGCGCATGACCACATGGACTGCCGGCGCAAGAAGGATCTGCCGGGCCGCCTGGACTATGGCAAGAATGCGCGCGTCGCCGCCATCATCTGCATTGCCGAGCCCGGCTGGACGATCTTGGCGGGCGATCCGCCCTACCCCGTTTCGGGCGGTGCGCATGGCTATGACAATCAGGATCCCGACATGCTCGCGCTGTTCGCGGCCAGCGGGCCGGACATTACCGGCAAGGCCAAGGGCACGTTCGACAATGTCGAGATTTATCCGCTGCTGGCCCGGCTGATCGGTATCGAACCGCTGAAGAGCGACGGCGACGACGATCTCGCAAAGGCTTTGACCAAACGCTGAGGCCTTGCCTCTGCAGCGCATAATCGCTTGCTAAAGCCTCGGCTGTACCGGAGGATTGCACGCATGCTGTTTTATGAAGATCTGGTCGTCGGTTCGAAGCGCACATTCGGGCATTATGAGGTGACGCGAGAGGAGGTGCTGACCTTCGCTTCCGCCTATGATCCGCAGCCCTTTCATCTGGACGATGCGGCGGCGGCCGAAACCTATTTCGGGCGCATCTCGGCAAGCGGCTGGCACACATGTTCCATGACCATGCGGATGATGGTGGACAGCTGGAAGGAGGAGGCGACGGCCTCGCTCGGCTCCCCCGGCATCGACGAGCTACGCTGGCTCCAACCGGTCTATCCCGGCGACGTGCTGCGGGTGGAAAGCGAACTGATCGAAAAGCGCCGCTCCGCCTCGCGGCCCGATATGGGAATAACCAAGACGCGGCAGACCACGTTCAACCAGAAGGATGAGCCGGTGCTGTCGATGGTCGCCAATGGGCTTATCCGCGTGCGCGATCCGGACGCTTCGGAAGACTGATCCGGCGCCCGGCGATCCGCGCGTGACGCGCAGCCGCCTCAGATGCCGCAGGTATAAGTACCTTGCGGATATTGCTGCTCGGCACCGTCGGTAATCACCGTCATCGTGGCCGGCCAGCTCTGCGCATTCGCCTCCACTGCGCCGGGGACCGGTTCGCTATTGGCGGCATCCACCGGCACGGAAACCGGCGCGGCGGGATTATCGTCGCGCACGATGGTGATGGTCAGCCCCTTCTGGTTCTGAAAAGCGGGCCCTTCGGTCAGATAATTATACCCTCCGTCGCGCATCCCATCGAGCCGGTTGACGCCGTTCACCAACCGAACGACCGCGCGGGGGCGTTCCATCGCGCCGCGCGGCGCCGCTGCCACCAGCAGCAGTTCGTCTGCGGCGGACGTGAAGGAGCAGCTTTCCATCGGGTCCATCGCCCCGCCGAAGTCCGCGGCAGTCACCGCCTGCAGGTTCAACGCCGCCTGCGCACTCTGCGGCGGCTGGGACTGGTTGGGCGACGCGCCGATCATCTGACCCGAATTGGTCTGCGCCAGTTCGGCAACACTGCGATCCGGCTCGAACTCGTCGACGGGCACGGTGCGGGCGCAGGATGCCAGAAGGATCGGCGCGGCGGCGAGGAACAGATAGGCTTTCATGAGAGCCGAGATAGCCGCTCGCCCGCGCTTTTTAAAGGCGTGACGGCCCGCTAAATCGGGTCAGGCGCCGCAGTTCCACCGGCCGCCATCGAAGCGCGCCTTGTTCCCGTCGGCGATCGAGACGGTCAGAGCGGCCTGCGCGCCGTTCGCGTCGAGTTCGGCGGTTACGTTGCCGTCGCTGAAACGCCCGCCTGCCTGCGTCGCCTCAGGGCTGCCGAGCCCTTCACTGAACAAGGTGCGGAAATCGCCGCCAAGCTTCACCAGCCCCTTGGACTTGGCAGCCGGATCGGCTGCCGCGCCGGCCACGAACAGCTCGCGCCCGTCCGCGCTCGTGAAGCGGCAGAGCAGGCCTGTGCCCAGTCGCTCTTGATAATCGGCCGGGGCCAGCGCATCGAGCACGATGGGCCGCTGCTTCGCGGTCGGCGGCGCATCGGCAGGCAGATAGGTGTTGTTTTCCTTGGCGATCTCCTCCTCGCTCTTGCCCGAACAGGCGGCGAGCGCGAGCGGCATCGCCGCGGTCAGGCAGAGGACGACAGGCAGACGCATGGAAAATCCCTCGATTCGGGTGGATCGCTGGGGAGATGCGCTATGACCGGCCGAACCGCTTTTCAACGTCCTTTTTGGACCGGCCAGCCGAAGGGTGACGATGCCGCCGGTGGCCAACCGCGCCTCAGTCGGAAGCGGTCACATCGCGCGACGTGCACAGCACGGACACCACCGGTCCGGCGGACGAGAAAAGCGGACGCAAATTCACCGACCAGCGCCGCGGCGCGCCCTTGGCCGTCGGGCAGTCCGCCTCGAAATTGGACTCGGTGCCCTGTGCAGCCGACTGAAAATTGCGGGCGACGAAGGAGCGCGAAGGCTCCGGCCAAAGCTCCCACCAGAGCCGGCCGATCACGCTATCTGAATGCTCGATCTCCATCGCATCGAGGCCATTGCAGTTCATGAAATCCAGATGGCCGTCGATGCTCAGCAGTTTCACGCAGTCCTTCGACTGTTCGAGCATCGCAACCGCAAGATCGTTCCCGCTCAGCCCAACCGATCCGGCAACGGTGATCGCTTCGGCATCCGGCGACTTGTCCTGTTTCTGCTTCATCCCGTATCTCGACACCCTAACCCTTGCCCGCATCTGACATAAGCGAAGGCAGCACGTCGATTACCCCTTGGGGTGATGACGGCATGGCAGGGGGTACGGCGTCTCTCATCGAAGAAGATGACGCGTTCGCGGATCTGAAAGCCGAGGGAGCCCAGTTTAAGTCCGCCTCCGGAACAACTGTTGATTAATGAACGATCGCGATGGGTCACCTGGCGAGGCTACGTCCCTGACCCCCCGAGCCCTCGCAACATAAGAGGCACGGCTTCGCGCCTCGGTTCACTTCCGCCCGAACAGCTTTTCGATGTCTTTGTGGCCCAGCTTCACCCAGGTCGGGCGGCCGTGATTGCATTGGCCGGAGCGGGGCGTGGCTTCCATGTCGCGCAGCAGCTGGTTCATCTCGGCGACGTTGAGGACGCGGCCTGCGCGGACGGAGCCGTGGCAGGCCATGGTCGCGGCGACATGGTCGATGCGTTCCTTGAGGCTCAGCGCCTCGTCATAGGCGGCGAGTTCGTCGGCGAGGTCCTGGATCAGGCCGAGCACATCGCCATCGCCCAGCATCGCGGGCACGGCGCGCACCAGCATGGCGCTCGCGCCGAAGCGCTCCAGCTCCAGCCCGAAGGCGGCAAGTTCGTCCGCGCGCGCTTCCAGTCGGTCACAGGCGGTTTCCTCCAGCTCGATCACCTCGGGCATGAGCAGGCGCTGCGCGGGCACCGCGCCCTCGCCCGCCGCGGCGCGCATGCGTTCCAGCACCAGCCGCTCATGGGCGGCATGCTGATCGACGATCACGAGCCCGTCCTCCGCCTCGGCAACGATATAGGTTTTCGCAACCTGCCCGCGCGCCACGCCGAGCGGATGCCGGGCGGCCTGCGGCACCGCTTCGGTGGCCAGCGCGGCGCGGCCCATCGGCGCGAAGGGCGCGGCGGGCTCACGCACCCTGCCAAGGTCACCTTCGGCTATGGGAGCGGGGCCTGGGAAATAGGCCGAGCCGGGATTTTCGCCCAATCCGGCGAGCGGGCCCGTATCCAGGCTGCCTCCCGACACACCGGTAAACCCGGTCGCAGCCGCCGGTGACCACAGCATCCGTTCGGGCTCCGGCTCGCGCACCGGTTCCTGCTGCCAGAGCTGATCGCTCGACTGGCTCGGGCGGCTGACGGCGCGGAAACCGGCCTCGTCCAGCGCGCGCCGCAGGCCGGAGACGATCATACCGCGGATCATCTGCGGCTCGCGGAAGCGCACCTCTGTCTTGGCCGGATGGACGTTCACATCGACACCTTCGGGCGGCACGTCGAGGAACAGCGCCAGCACGGCATGACGATCGCGCGCCAGCATGTCGGCATAGGCGCCGCGCACCGCGCCGGTCAGCAGCCGATCCTTCACCGGGCGGCCGTTGACGAACAGATATTGGTGATCGGCCACGCCGCGATTGAAGGTGGGCAGGCTGGCGACCCCGCCCAGCGTTACGCCCTCGCGCTCCAGCTCCACCGCGACGCTGTTTTCGACAAGGCCCGGCGTCGTGAGCGCGGCCACCCGCTCCGGCCCCGTCATGTCCGGCTGCACCGACAAGGTGCGCCGTCCGTCATGGTCTAGAGTGAAGCCGATTTCCGGGCGCGCAATCGCAAGCCGCTTTACCGCATCCAGCGCGGCGGCATATTCTGAGCGCGGAGAGCGCAGGAACTTGCGCCGCGCGGGCACCTTGGCGAACAGCTCCTCCACCCGCACCCGCGTGCCCGGCGGAATGGCGGCGGGGCCTTCGGCTGCCAGCAATCCATGATCGACCGTGCGGGACCAGCCCTCCCCGTCTTTCGTCCGGCTTTCGATCGTCAGTCGCGCGACCGAAGCGATGGAGGGCAACGCCTCACCGCGAAAGCCGAGCGTTCCAACCAGTTCCAGCGCCTCGGTATCGCCCAGCAGGCTTTCGGGCAACTTGGAGGTGGCGTGCCGTTCCAGTGCCAGTTCCATGTCACCGCGCGCCATGCCGCAGCCATCGTCGGCCACTTCGATCAGGCCAAGGCCCCCGCTTCCCAGGCGGATCGCGATGCTTTTCGCGCCCGCATCGATCGCATTTTCGACGATCTCCTTCAGCGCGCTCGCGGGGCGCTCCACCACCTCTCCGGCGGCGATGCGATTGACCAGGGATTCGGGAAGCCTTCTTATTGACATGGGTGGCGATCTAGACGAAGCGCACCCAACAGGCGACTCCCCATAACGCGACAGGATGTTTCGCTGCCGAAACGGCGGCTCGAGCCGGTTATAGGATGAGCCAACAGGGACCCGCCCACCCAAGGCACAGGATTAGTCATGGTTTTCTCTCGTCTCTTCAAGTTCAACTCGCATGACATGGCGATCGACCTCGGTACCGCGAACACGGTGGTTTATGTGCGCGGCCAGGGCATTGTCCTGAACGAGCCCTCCGTGGTGGCGATCGAGACGCTGCAGGGCATCAAAAAGGTCCGCGCGGTCGGTGACGACGCCAAGATGATGATGGGCAAGACGCCCGATTCGATCGAGGCGATCCGCCCGCTGCGCGATGGCGTGATTGCCGACATCGATGTTGCCGAGCAGATGATCAAGCACTTCATCCACAAGGTGCACGGCAAGCGCCGGATGTTCAGCTATCCCGAAATCGTGATCTGCGTGCCGTCCGGCTCCACCAGTGTCGAGCGCCGCGCGATCCGCGATGCCGCCAGCAATGCCGGTGCATCCGAGGTGTTCCTGATCGAGGAGCCGATGGCCGCCGCAATCGGCGCCGACATGCCGGTGACGGAGCCGATCGGCTCGATGGTGGTCGATATCGGCGGCGGCACCACCGAAGTTGCGGTGCTGTCCCTGCGCGGCCTTGCCTACACCACGTCGGTGCGTACCGGCGGCGACAAGATGGACGAGGCGATCGTCTCCTATGTCCGTCGCCACCACAATCTGCTGATCGGCGAAGCCACGGCGGAGCGTATCAAGAAGGAATATGGCATCGCCCGCGCCCCTGCCGACGGCATCGGCCAGACGATCCACATCAAGGGCCGCGATCTTGTGAACGGCGTGCCCAAGGAAATCGCCATCAATCAGGGCCAGATCGCAGACTCGTTGTCCGAACCGATAGGCACGATCGTGGAAGGCGTGCGCATCGCGCTGGAAAACACCGCGCCGGAACTGGCCGCCGACATCGTCGATCAGGGCATCGTCCTGACGGGCGGCGGCGCACTGATGGCGGGCCTTGACGAGCAGCTGCGCGATGAGACCGGACTGCCGGTAACGGTGGCCGAAGATCCGCTTACCTGCGTCGCGATCGGCACCGGCCGCGCCATGGAAGATCCGATCTTCCGCGGGGTTCTGACGACCGCCTGAGCGCGCCCGTTCACCATTCGCCGTCCACCAGGGGGGAGCGACCGACATGGCCACGCCGCCGAGCCGGCGTCCGGGTTTTTCCCGCAAGGCGCAATATGGCATCTTCGCCGGCTATGTGCTGGCGGTGGCCGGTGCGCTGGGCGGATTGCTGCTGCTTGCCATATCGCTGATCGACCCGACCGGGTTCGCCGCCTTGCGCTCGATCGGGCGTGAGGCGACAGCCCCGGTGGCCGAGGGCGTGGACGGCGGCCGCCGCGCCGTAGGCGGCGCAGGCAGCGCCATCGCGGCCTATATCGACGCCGGACGCAAGAATGCCGAATTGCAGCGCAAGGTGGATGCCTATCGCGCCGAGCTGATCAAGGCCCGCTCGCAGGAGCGCGAGATCGAGCGTCTCCACAAGATGCTCGGCCTGGTCCAGAACACCGCCGAAGAGGTGGCCGTCGGCCGGCTCGTCAGCACCAGCGCCTCTTCCACGCGGCGGCTCGCCACCCTGTCGATCGGCACGCGCCGCGGCGTGCGGTCCGGTCAGCCGGTGCGCAGCCCCAAGGGGCTCGTGGGACGCATCCTGAATGCGAGTGCGGGCACGGCAACCATCCTCCTCATCACCGATCCCGAGAACGTCGTGCCGGTGCGCCGCGCGAGCGACGGACTGCCCGCTTTCTCCACCGGCCTTGCCGACGGCAATGTTGAAATTCGCGCGATCAACGCAGGGCAGAACCCGTTCCGCGCGGGCGATGTGTTGGTGACCAGCGGCAATGGCGGCCTCTACGCACCCGACATTCCGGTGGCGCAGGTGCTGCGTCTGACGCCGGACGGTGCGGTCGCAAGGCCCTTCGCCCAGCCCGCCGACACCAGTTACGCGATGGTGCAGCGCGTCTTCATCCCCGTCGCCCCGCCCAAGGCGCCGGAGGCTCCGGCTTCCGATCTCGCGCCGGACGACGCGGCGGGTGAGTAAAGCCGCAATGCGCCGCACCGTCACCAACGCCTATCCTGTCGCCAAGCGCCGCCGTTACCGCTCCCGGCTGAACCGACGCGCCTCGCCGCTGAAGGCGAATGCGGTGCCGATCATCTCGGTGCTGGTCGCCTCGCTCGTCACCACCCTTCCCATCCTCACCGCGCTGCCGCTGCTCCCGCCGCTCGGCCTCATGATGCTGATCGCCTGGCGCCAGCTGCGCCCCGGCCTGTGGCCGATCTGGATCGGCTTTCCGCTCGGCTTGTTCGACGATCTGTTCTCCGGCCAGCCGATCGGAAGTGCGGCGTTCCTGTGGTCCGTCGTGGTGATCGCGCTCAGCCTGATCAACGATCGCACCAACTGGCGCGATTATTGGCAGGACTGGCTTGTTGCGGCGCTTTGCCTTATATTCGCGATCATCGGGGGCATGCTGATTGTGGGGCTGGTGTTTAAGCCAGCCGGGTTGGAGCCGCTGGTGCCGCAAATCCTGCTTTCGATATTCGGTTTTCCGATCGTGGCGCGCATTGTGTCCGCGCTGGACAGGTGGCGATTGTCGGCATGATATCTTTCCGCAGGCGCCGCGGCAGCAGCAGCACCAAACGGTCCAAGCCGCCCAAGACGGTCAACAGCGCGCAGCAGGACTTCACTTTCACCCGCCGGGCGATGTTCGTCGGCGGCGTGCAAGGCGTGCTCGGCCTCGCCCTCGCCGCGCGCATGACCTACATCTCCGTGGCGGAGAATGAGCGCTACAAGCTGCTGTCCGAAAGCAACCGCGTGAACCTGACCCTGCTGCCACCCCGGCGCGGCTGGTTCATCGATCGCTACGGCAAGCCGATTGCCGACAACCGTGCCGATTTTCGCGTCGATATCATCCCCGAACGCCTGTCCAACCGGGAAGGCACGGTGCGCGAGCTGGCGACGCTTCTGAACCTCAGCGGTGAGGAAGTGACGCGCATCAACAAGGAACTGGATGAAAAGAGCGGTTTCCAGCCCGTACAGGTCGCCTCCGGGCTCGATTGGGAGCGCTATGCCGCGGTGTCGGTACGCCTGCCGGACATGCCCGGCGTGTCGCCGCGCCAGGGCTTTTCGCGCCGCTATCCCGCAGGCGCCGCGGTCGGCCATCTGATCGGCTATGTCGGCACCGCATCGAAGGAAGAATATGACGAGAGCAAGGATCCCTTGCTCATCACGCCCGGCTTCAAGATCGGCAAGGACGGGCTGGAATCGGCCTTCGAGCAGGATC
>JBELIU010000088.1:0-10314 GCA_042090735.1 Novosphingopyxis sp.
TGAGGCGTCCCTTCGGCTTTGTTTTTCGTTTCCTGTTCAACCGCTGGTCCCGCCCCTCGTTCCATTGCATCCGGCTCGGCTGCCAGAACCTCGTCGGACGGATCGAACGTCTTGGCGGCGGCGAGCTGCGGGAACAGGCGGATCCAGATCGCGGTGATCGCCATCGCGCCGATGCCGCCCGCCACCACCGCCCAGGCGGGGCCGATCAGCGCGGCGAGAAAGCCGGATTCGGCTTCACCCAGTTCGTTCGAGGCGCTGATGGTAAGCTGCGATACCGCGCCCACGCGGCCGCGCTTGTCGTCCGGGGTGTTCAGCTGGATCAGCGACTGGCGGATGTAGACGCTGAACATGTCCGACGCGCCGACGGTGAAGAGGCAGAGCATGGAGAACCACAGCAGCGTCGAAAAGCCGAAGGCGATCGTGGCAAGGCCGAAGACAAACACCGCGACCAGCATCTTGACGCCGACATTGGATTTCAGCGGGACGATGCTGAAGATCGCAGCCACTACGGCCGCGCCCACAGCGGGCGATGCGGCGAGAAGCGAGAGCGCATGTTCCGGGCTGCCTCGCACCCAGTCCCCCACCGGCCCGCCGATCATGTCCGCCGACCAGTCGAGATCGATGATATCGCGGGCGAACACCGGGATCAGCGCGGTGGCGCCTGCCAGCAGCACGGCGAACAGATCGAGCGTGATCGCGCCGAACACCAGCTTGTTGCGCCACACATAGCGCGCGCCCTCCACGATCTGCTCGATCGGCCCGGTCCGCTTGGGCGCGCTGCGCGGTACATCGCCCACGAAGAACATGCAGACGGCGGACGCGGCGTAGAGGATGGCGGACAAGGTGTAGGGCAGATGCGGCGCGATACCGTAGAGCGGACCGGCGATGCCGGGGCCGACGAGCGCGCCGACCTGCCAGGCGATGGTGCTGAGCGCAATCGCCTGCGGCAGCACGTCCTTCGGCACCAGATTGGGGGCCAGCGCGCCTTGCGCCGGGCCCAGGAAGGCACGCGCGACACCCAGCAGTACGGCCATGAAGTAAAGGAGGCCGAGCGTCATCGATCCGCTATAGGTGAGCAGCGCCAACGTGCCCGCGATTGCCGCCAGCGCGGTCAGCACGATCCGCACCACCCAGCGCCGGTCGCTATGATCTGCCACCCAGCCGGTTACGGGGGTGAGGAAAAAGAGCGGAATGAATTGCAGCAGGCCGATCAGGCCTAGCCGCGCGGACGCGCCCGCGATGCCCATCGTCTCGCGCGCCAAGTTATAGGCCTGCCACGCGACGATCAGCATCATCGCGTACACCGCCAGCATGCTGAACAGCCGCGTAAACCAGTAGAAACGGAAGTTCGCGATGCGAAAGGGATGGGGGGCTGCGCTCATCGCCGCACGCTATGGGGACGGCAGCGAGGCAGGGCAATATGCGGCGGCTTTATCGACCAAAAGCATCGCTTGGCGGAATAGGCACCCTGTGTCAGTCTTCTGACCGCGTAAACAGGAAGAGAGGCCATCCCCATGAAACTGCGTTCCCTGCCCAGACTTCGCCAACTCGCCGCGCTGGCCGTCTCCACCGCCGCGCTTGCCGCGTGCCAGACCGCGAACACCGCGCCGCCCTCCACCAGTGCGGCGTCTGCCGGCACGACGATCGAGCAGGGCAAGTGGGCGAATTTCCGCGACGCGTTCCTCACCGGCTATTTCAACCAGTTCCCCAACTTTGCGGTCTATCACGGCAAGCACCAATATGACGGCATGCTGCCCGACTGGAGCCCGGCCGGGCTGGCAGCGCAGAAGCAGTTCCTCAAGACCACGATCCGCGATACCGAGGCAATGAGCGGACTGGCCGAGCAGGAACAGTTCGAGCGCGATTATCTGGTGCATGTCGCTCAAGGGCAGCTCTTCTTTCTGGAAGACGCCGATTTCCCCCACAAGAACCCGGCTTTTTACATCGGGGGGCTCGATCCGAACGTCTATATCGCGCGGCCCTATGCGGACGAAGCGACGCGGATGAAGGCGTTCATCAAATATGCTGAGAACGTCCCCGCCGCTGCGGAGCAGATCAAGAGCAATCTGAAGCTGCCGCTGCCAGAGACTTTCGTGAAACTGGGCCAGGCCGGTTTCGGAGGATTTGCCGATTATTACACCGGGGACGCCAAGCAAGCCTTTGCCGGGGTGAAAGACCCGGCCCTGCAGGCGCAGTTCGATACCGCGACCGTAAAGGCGGCAGCGGCAATGAAGGATTTGAGCGATTATATCGGATCGCGGCCCGGCACCAAGACGGGCTTTGCCATCGGGGCGCGCAACTTCTCCAAGATGATCCTGACCAATGAAGGCGTCGATACCCCGCTTGATCAGCTCGAGGCGATCGGCGAGGCGGATCTGGCCCGCAACCAGGCGGCGCTGCGGGATGCGTGCGGAGTGTTCGCACCGGGCGCCACGATCCCGGACTGCATCGCCAAGATGGGGAGCGACAAGCCCGAAGGCGGCCCGGTTGCCGGCGCGCGCGAGCAGCTGCCGATGCTGCGCCAGTTCATCATCGACAAGGATATCGTGACCATTCCGGGCACCGAGCAGGCCAAGGTGGAGGAATCGCCGCCCTATAATCGGCAGAACAGCGCCTATATCGACATTCCCGGACCCTATGAGACGGGGCTTCCCAGCGTCTATTACATCTCGCCGCCCGATCCGAGCTGGGATGCCGCAACGCGGGAGGCCTATATTCCGGGCGTGAAGGACCTGCTCTTCACATCGGTGCACGAAGTCTGGCCCGGCCACTTCCTCAATTTTCTGCACTCCAACCGGTCGGACAGCATCTTCGGCCAGCTCTTCGTGGGCTATGCCTTTGCCGAGGGTTGGGCGCATTACACCGAGGAGATGATGTACGATGCGGGCCTCAACGATTTCGATCAGGAGACGCATATCGGGCAGCTTTCCAACGCGCTGCTGCGCGATTGCCGTTTCCTCTCCGCGATCCGTCTGCATACCGGCCGGATGAGCGTGGACCAGAGCTACGACCTGTTCCGCAACGAATGCTTCCAGGACGAAGGCAATGCCCGGCAGCAGGCCGCGCGCGGGACCTATGATCCGCAGTATCTCAATTACACCATGGGCAAGCTGATGATCCGCAAGCTGCGGGAGGACTGGACCAAGGGCGATCGATCGAAATGGAAGGCCTTCCATGACGAATTCCTGAGCTATGGCGGTCCGCCGGTCCCGATGGTGCGCGCGGCCATGCTCGGCGAACCGGCGGCGCGGGCGGTCTTCTGATCGTGGCCTGACGAAGCCGCGATTTTGCTGACTGACATTGCGATGCCGGGGTTCGGGGCAACTCCGGCATCGACGTTTTGAAATTTTGCTCCACGCAGCGTGTCAGCGTAGCGGCGGGTTCTTGAAATACCCCCCAAGGGTATGCATGTAGCGTCCGAGTGATTGAGGACCGCCAGCCATGACTTTTGCCCTTTCGCGCCGCCAGCTGATTGGCGGCTCTGCCCTTGGCGCCGCCGCCATGGCCTCGCCCGCTTGGGCCCGTGGAGGAAACCTCTCTTCCGGTGCCATGCTGCGCACGGGTTTCGACGAGGTGCGCGGGCGAGAGATCGACCTCACCATCGGGGAGGGGCACCGCATGGTGCAGGGCCGGAGCGGCCATGGTGTCGCGGTGAACGGCAGCGTGCCGGGGCCTCTGGTCCGCCTGAAGGAAGGCGAGCCGGTGCGCATCAATGTGACGAACACGCTGAAGACCGACAGTTCGATCCACTGGCACGGCCTGCTGCTGCCGTTTCAATATGACGGCGTGCCTGGCGTCAGCTTTCCCGGCATCCGGCCCGGCGAGACCTTCAGCTATGAAATTCCGGCGTTGCGCCAGAACGGCACGTATTGGTGGCACAGCCATTCCGGCCTGCAGGAGCAATCGGGCCATTACGGGCCGATCGTGGTCGATCCCAAGGGTACCGATCCCGTCGCCGCGGATCGCGATTATGTGCTGTTGCTCAGCGAATTCACGCCCCGCCATCCGCATGAGATCATGGCGAAGCTGAAAAAGGGCGAGGGCTATTTCAATTATCAGCAGACTACGGCGACGGACGATTATGCGCTGAGCGGCGCGGACCGGCGGATGTGGGCGCGCATGCGGATGATGGCGACGGACATTCTGGACGTCACCGGATCGACCTACACCTATCTAGCCAACGGCCACGGCCCGAAAGAAGGCATGGAATATGCCTTTGCGCCCGGCGAGCGGGTCCGTCTGCGCGTCATCAACGGCTCCGCGATGAGCTTTTTCAACCTTCGCATACCCGGCCTTCCCATGACGGTGGTGGCCGCCGACGGACAGAATGTTCGGCCCGTCGAGGTGGATGAACTGCAGATCGGAGTAGCCGAGACTTACGACGTGTTGGTCGAGCCCGGCCGGCTGGCGGCCTACACCATTGTCGCCGAGGCGATGGACCGGTCCGGCATGGCCGTTGCGACGCTCGCCTCCACGCCCGCTGCGCGTGCCGCCATTCCGCCGCTGCGCGATCCTCCGCTGCTCACGATGGCGGACATGGGCATGAACCACGGAGCCATGGGCGGCGGCGATGGCATGGCGGGCATGGATCACGGTGCAATGAATCACGGCGCGATGAATCAGGGCGCTATGGACCACGGTGCGATGGGGCATGGCGCAATGAACCATGGGGGCATGAAACATGGCGCCGCTTCGTCCGACGATGGCGCCATGGCGGGTATGGACGGAATGGACATGTCGGGCATGGCGATGCGCGACACCGCGCTGCTGCCCGATGACGTCAAGGTCGGCCCCGGGATCGGCATGGTTTCGATGAATCCGGTCGACAAGATGGGCGATCCGGGCATCGGGCTGGGCGATGTTGACCACCGCGTCCTGAACTACCGCAAACTGCGTGCGCTCGCGCCCAATCCGGACAGGCGCACGCCGTCGCGCTTCATGGAGATCCACCTGACCGGCAATATGGAGCGCTATATGTGGTCCTTCGATGGCCGGAAATTCACGGCCGTCAGCGACGATCCGATCCGCTTCGCCAATAATGAGCGGGTGCGCATCAAGCTGGTGAACGACACCATGATGGCGCACCCGATCCATCTGCACGGCCATTTTTTCGAGCTGGTGAACGGTGCCGATAGCGCGCAACAGCCGCTGAAGCACACCATGATCGTGCAGCCTGGCGGCAGCGCGCAGTTCGATCTTACCGCGAACGAGCCGGGCGACTGGGCCTTTCATTGCCACCTTCTCTACCACATGCATGCCGGTATGTTTCAGATCGTCAGTGTCGCTCCGCCGGAGTCCGCAGCGTGACGCGCACGATCGCTTTGCTGATCGCGCTCGCCGCCAGCCCCGTCGCTGCCCAGAATGCCGGGCATAGCGACCATGCCGCTATGCAAGAGACAGGTGACAAGGCGACGGGCGCGGCTAGGTCCGAATCAGACAAGGCTTCCGCAGAGCAGAGTGCTGCGCAGGCACCGGCCGCTCCCGATCATTCCGTCATGGACCATCGCGCCATGGATCACGGGCAAATGAACCATGGGCAAGTGGGCCAAGGGCAGATGGATCATGAGACCATGGATCATGGCTCCATGGACCACAGCACCATGGATCACAGCCGGATGACGCCGGAAGCAGCGGATAATGTCGCGCCTGCTCCCGGCGCCCAGAGCGCGGGCGGCGCACCGTCCGCCAATGTTGTTCCTACCGTCGAAACCCCGCCGCCTGCCGCAGCCGGAAATGGCCCGGCCCGCGCTGCCGATGCCATCTGGGGTGCGGACGCCATGCAGGCGTCGCGCGCGCAGCTGAAGATGGAAAATGGCGGTCAGCGCTTCTTTTGGTTCATGGCCGACCGCGCCGAATACCGCGCACGCGAAGGTCGCGATGGCTATTTGTGGGATCTTCAGGGCTATTACGGCGGCGATATCGACAAGTTCTTTTACAAGAGTGAGGGCGAGGGGAGTTTCAGCGCACAGCCCGAAAGCGCAGAGGTTCAGGCGCTATGGAGCCACGCCATCGGCCCTTGGTTCGATCTGCAGGCCGGCGTACGGCAGGATTTTGCTCCGCGCGATCGCACCTATGCGGTCATCGGCGTGCAGGGGCTGGCCCCCTATCGCTTCGAGCTGGATAGCGCCCTGTTCCTGTCAGACCGGGGCGATCTGACGGTACGGATCGAAGCGGAGCTCGATCAGCGCATCTCCCAGCGACTGATCCTGCAGCCGCGCGCAGAGGTAAATCTTGCGGCCCAGGACGTGCCAGAACTGGGCATCGGCGCGGGCCTGGACACGGCAGAACTGGGCGTGCGCCTTCGCTACGAAGTGGCCCGCGAGTTTGCCCCCTATATTGGCATCGAACAGGAATGGCGGGTTGGCCGCAGCGCCGATTACGCCCGCGCGGAGGGCGAGCGCCCGTCGGCGACCAACTTCGTCGCCGGCGTGCGCCTGTGGTTCTGATCCCGGACGGGATCAGAATTCCACGCTGGCCCTTGCATAGAGGAACCGCCCGTTGAAGCCCGATGGAGAGAAGGAGCTGTAGGGCAGGAAATAGCCGGTCGTGCCGTAATTCTGACCGCCATCCAGACCGAAGCGCACCCGATCCGGATAGGAGTCGAACAGGTTGTTCGCGCCGATTGCGAACTCGAACGGGTTCGGCTTCACGCGCAGCTCCAGATCGGCCACCCACTGGCGCCCGAGCGTCTGATCGCGCGGTTCATCGGCGCCCGGGATGAGAACCTTGCCGAACTGGTTCGCCCGCGCGGTCAATCCGAAGATCCCATAGTCGTAGTCGAGGCCGAGATTGATCTTGCTGCGCGGCTGGCCGCGCGTCAGCCGTAGCGATTCCTGCCGGCCGAACAGCGTCAGGCCCGGCAGTGTCGCCAGCGCTGCCTGATCGATGATCTTCGTCTCGTTATAGCTGTAGCCGCCCGTTAGGGAGATCGATCCGACGCCGAAATCGGGCAGGCGATAGGTGCCGACAATTTCCACACCCTGGGTGCGCGTATCGATGCCATTGACGAAGAAACGGGCCGATGTGATCGAATTGAACCCGGCGGAACGAAGCAGGCTGACGACCTGCGCGCCTTGCAGGTTTTCGGTCACCACGATGCGATCGTCGATGCGGATATTGTAATAGTCCGCGGTCAGGTTGAAGCCGCGCAGCGCCGAGAATGTGATGCCGCCGGACAGGTTGGTCGAACTTTCCGCGCGCAGCTGGGTTGCGCCCAAGGCGACGGCAACCGGGCTGGAAACCGGGAAGGTGCCGATCTCCACCAGCGTGCCGTTGACGTTGTTGGTTGACGTGGTCGCGTAGAATTGCTGCTGAAGGGAAGGGGCGCGGAAACCGGTCGAGGCCGACCCGCGCAGCGCGATACCGCTGACCGGCTCGAACCGTAACGCAACCTTGCCGTTGGTGGTGTCGCCAAAGTCGCTGTAATTCTCATAGCGCCCGGCAAGCTGCACCGTCAGCATGTCGAAGAGCTTTGTTTCAAGCTCGCCGTAAACGGCCTTCGAATCGCGGCTCGCATCCACTTCGTTCGCCGGACGGAAGCCCGGGAACACCTGCGCGCCGGCGGGCGCATTGAACGGGGAGGAGGCAAATGGGCCGGCGGCATAGCTCTGCGTGTCGCCTGCGAAGATGCGGAAATTCTCCTTCCGATATTCGCCGCCGACGGCCACCGACAGCCCGTCGCCGAAGCCCACATCGAACGTCTTCTGCAGATCGAGATTGGCGGTGGTCTGGCCAAAGGCGAGTTTGCCCGCATCGAAACGACGCTGGCTTGCCTGGCCGAAGGAGGTGTTGAAGCTGTTTTCCACATAGAAGTGGAAGAAGTTCTCACCGTGCACGACGGAGAGGTCGTAATTCAGCCCGTTCACATCGCCGCGCACCCCTACGGCGCCGGAAACGTCGCGGATGGTGGAGACGATCAGCGGAAGGAAGCCGTCGGCGTAGAAGGGTACGAAGCTCGTCTGGCTGGCGCTGAAATCGCGGTTGCGGGAGTCTTGGGCGCGGCGATAGAATCCGGCGCTCTCCGCATCGCGAATACCGAACATGCCGAACGCATACAGCTGTGCCGACGGCGCGAGATCATAGCCTGCGTTGACGAAGAAGTTGAGGTCTGCCGTAGACGCATCGCCGTAACGGTGGCTGTAGCGGTTGAAGGTCAGCTCCCGCGGATCGATGCGTCCGGAAACCAGCGGATATTGCTGGCGCGGATCGGCGCTGGTGCGGTTGGTGAAATTGCGATCCTGATATTGCGCGGTGAGGTTGAGGAAACCGTCCGCACCCACCGGAAGTCCGACATTATACGCAAGCGTCAGCGTGTCGCCGTCGCGGCGTTTGCGCTCCTCACCATTGTCGTTCAGCTGATAAACCCCGCCGGTACCGGCATTGGGATCGAGCACGGGCTGGCCGCTGGCGTTCACCACCGGCCCGGACTGCTGCAACACCCCGTCCATCGTGGTCACATATTTGCCGAAGGTTGCCTGCGCGCGGCCGCCCTCGGTCGTGCGCAACTGAATGTTGATGACACCGGCGATCGCATCCGAACCATATTGCGAGGAAGCACCATCGCGCAGCACCTCGATCCGTTGGATGGCGAGCGGCGGGATCGCGTTGAGATCGACCGCGGCGGACCCGCGGCCGACCGATCCGTTAAGGTTCAGAAGTGCGGACGTGTGCCGGCGCTTGCCGTTCACCAGCACCAGCGTCTGATCGGGTGAAAGACCACGCAGGGTGGCGGGACGAAGCGCGTCGGTGCCATCGGTGATCGACGGCTGCGGAAAGTTGAAGGACGGGACCAACTGATTGAGGATCTTGTTGGTCTCGGTGTAGCCGGTGTTGTTCAGCTCATCGGCGGAGATGACGTCGATCGGCACGGGGCTGTCGGCCAAGGTACGGTCCTGACGGCGCGATCCGATGACGACGATCTGATCCTGCGGCGCGGCCTCGCCCGAAGCGACATCATCGGGCAGATCTTCCGGATTGGTGGTGGTCTGCGCGGAGGCAGAGCTTGCGGCAATAGCGGCCACAGCGAGCGCAAGGCCGGAAACGGAGAGGCGGCGGACAAAGGAACTTGGCGTCATATCATAATCCCCTGCATGAGAATGGCGTTTTAATATGATGCGAAATAGCGCTTCGCTATTGGAAAGTTGCGGAGCGATCATTTTTGCACGGCAAACGCAAAAGTGCGCTTCCCCTGCAACAGTCCCTTGGCGGTGAGTTCGCTTTCCTCAGTGCCAGAAGTGCATATCGGACGTATTGGTTGCCGGGTCCTTGCCCGCGGTGGCGCGCAAGCCGGCGACATCAAATCGTGTGCCAGCTTGGGCGTACCCGTTGGTGGACGTCGACGCCTTCGGCGGCATCGCACATCTGATCGAAACTCTGTTTCGGCCCGCGGACTTGGCGTCATAGAGAGCCAGATCCGATCTCCTGCCAAGATCCGAGAGTTGTTCGCCGCGCTGATATTGGGACACTCCGAACGAGGCGGTTACCGCCTCGGCACCGGTGCCGCGCACCTGCAATCTTTGCGAGATCAGACTACGGAGCTTTTCGGCAATCAGGCCCGCCTGATCGGACGTTCGGCCGGGCAGCAGGACGGCGAACTCCTCGCCGCCAACGCGCGCCACAAGGTCTTTGTCATCGACGGCCTCTGTCAGAAGTTCGGCGAGATCGACGATCACTCTGTCGCCTGCCGCATGACCGTAGCTATCGTTGATCGACTTGAAGCGATCCAGATCCAGCGTGACGAACGAGATGGGGGTTCGCTTGCGCTGCGCGAGTTCGATCAGCCGGTTCGCTTGCCGCTCGAAGCCCCGGCGGTTGAGGGCACCGGACAGCGGATCGGTTTCGGATCGCACCATCATCTCGACCATCGTATCGCGCATGATGACGAGCAGCAGCACGAGAGCGAGCGCGATCAGCGTTACCGAACCCATGGTCTGGGAAACGGCAGCATATTGCGACGCCATGTAACCTTGTGGACCGGTCGCTGTCCCGGTGTGCCATGCGATCGCAGGCTTGGAGAGGCAGGAAAGCGCGGTCAGTCCACTCGCAGCCATCAGGAGCCGGTCCAGGGCGTCTCTTCGGCCGGATTGAATGACCACCCAGGTCATCAGGACCTGCATCGCCGCGTAAGGCAATTGGTAGAGGAGGAGGCGCGGGGTCGAGCCGTAAGGCAGCATCAATATGATCGGAAGCGCTACCAGCGCCGCCGTCCATATCGCGGCCAACAGCAATCGCGGCGAGCGTACCTTGTAATGGTCGGCTACTCACGCGCGCCAAAGCTCAACGCCATTAGGTATGTCGTGTAGATGCCGATGACGG